>JBBAPJ010000055.1:0-16062 GCA_040400855.1 Rubrivivax sp. | reverse complement strand
TCCACGCCCAGGTCGAGCGCGGTGTAGCAGTTGGCCACCGTCTGTGCTTCCACGCCCTGGCTCGCGTCCACCACGAGCAGCGCGCCCTCGCAGGCCGACAGCGAGCGGCTCACCTCGTAGGAGAAGTCCACGTGCCCGGGCGTGTCGATGAGGTTGAGGTTGTAGGTGCGGCCGTCTCGCGCGGTGTAGCTCAGCGCCGCGGTCTGGGCCTTGATGGTGATGCCGCGCTCGCGCTCGATGTCCATCGAGTCGAGCACCTGCGCTTCCATCTCGCGATCGCTCAGGCCCCCGCAGCGCTGGATGATGCGATCGGCCAGCGTGCTCTTGCCGTGGTCGATGTGGGCGATGATCGAGAAGTTGCGGATGTGGTCCATGAGCGGGCCGTGCGGACAAAAAAAAGGCGCGTCGAAGTGGTGACGCGCCTACCAACAAAAAGACTTTGGCAACTGCTTTGTTGGAAGGTCATTGTAGAGCATTCGACCGCCCGGAAACCCGCGCCAATGCTGGATTTCCGGTCGTTGCAGGCTCCCAACAGGGAAAGTTGTCAACAGCTTTTCAACATGTTGCGCGGGCACGTCGCGCATGTGCCCGCAGCCCCCGTGAGAACCCCGAGGAGCCCGTGCGCTGGTGCTCCCCAGCGCACGAAAGAACGCCGGCGAAAGGCGGATTCTAGACCGAGGCAGCAGGAATCGTCGGCCCCTGGCACAGTCAGAAGTGGGGGAACGCTCACTTCCGGAAGGCCCGGACCCAATCGGAGGCCTGCCAGGGCGTTTCGCAAAGCGAAATGCCCCCTCGGCAGGCTCGGGATGCCGTCGGCGCGCCCCGTGCCCCGCCCATGCCGGTCGGTCAGCGCACGGGCCGGATCACGAAGTAGTTCACCCACTCACCGCGCCGCACCAGCATGCTCACCGCGCGCGACTTCTCGGCCTTGGCCACGAGCTGGTTGAACTGCCTGAGGTCCGTGACCTCGGTGTTGTCGAAGGACAGGATCACGTCGCCCTCGCGCAGCCCGGCGCGCGCAGCGGGGCCCTCCACGCTCTCGACGCGCACGCCGCCCTTGACCTTGAGGTCGCGCTTCTGGGCCTCCGTCAGGTCAGCCGCGGAGATGCCCAGAACGTTCTTCTGCGCCGGCGCACCCGGCTCGGCCGAAGCGCGGCGCGTGGGTTGGTCGGCCTCGAACTCCGCCACCGTCAGCGTCAGGTCGCGGTTCTGGCCACGGCGGAAGACCTGCAGTGTCGTGCGCGAGCCTGGCTTGATCGCACCGATGAGGCGGGGCAGGTCGATGGAGCGTTCCACGGCCTTGCCGTCCACGCGGGTGATGATGTCTCCCGGCTCCAGGCCCGCCTTCTCGGCCGGGCCACCCGGCTCGACGCTGCGCACGAGTGCGCCCACGGGCTTGCCCAGGCCGATGGACTCGGCCACGTCCTTCGTCACGGGTGCGATCTGCACGCCAATGCGCCCGCGCGAGACACGCCCGTTCGTGCGCAGCTGGTCGGCCACGCGCATCGCCTCGTCGATCGGAATCGCGAAGCTGATGCCCATGAAGCCACCGGAGATGCCGGAGAGGATCTGCGAGTTGATGCCCACCACCTCGCCGCGCAGGTTGATCAGCGGGCCGCCCGAGTTGCCGGGGTTGATGGCCACGTCGGTCTGGATCAGCGGCAGCAGTTCGCCCGTGTCGCGCTGCTTGGCGCTCACGATGCCGGCCGTCACGGTGTTCTCCAGGCCGAAGGGCGAGCCGATCGCCATGACCCACTCGCCCACACGCAGCTTCTTCACGTCGCCGATCTTCACCGCCGGCAGCCCCGTGGCCTCGATCTTGACGACCGCAACGTCACTGCGCTTGTCCAGGCCGACGATCCTGCCCTTGAACTCGCGCTTGTCGGGCAGCGTCACCAGCAGCTCGTCGGCGCCGTCGACCACGTGCGCATTGGTCATCACGAAGCCGTCGGTCGACAGGATGAAGCCCGAGCCCACGCCGCGCTGCGAGGGCTCCTCGTCCTGCGGGTTGCCGCGGCGCTGGCCCGGCCCGGGCATCGGCATGCCGAAGCGACGCAGGAACTCCTCCATGCCGGGCGGAATCTCGGCCGCGCCGCGCGAGCTCGCGCGCTCCATCGTGCGGATGTTCACCACCGAGGGCCCGACCCGTTCGGCCAGGTCCGCAAAGTCGGGCAGCTGCTGCGCACGCGCCTGCCAGGGCGTGAAGGCTGCCACGCCTGCCAGCCCGATGGCCAGCCCGAGCGACACGCGCCTGAGCACGGCACGCAGGACCGAGCCTGGCGTCGGCCCGAGGGCTCCAGGCAGGGCCGCGTGTGCGCGCGCGTTCAAATCCAAAGTCGCACTCGAATGCATCATCATCCTCTCGAGGGTTTCAAGGGTGCCGCTTCAGGGCACCGGCAAATTGCTGCAAGGTTGGCAAGGAAACCTCGCCCATCACGGTGACGAAGGCACCCTGCTCGTGGGGCACCATCAAGATGGTGGTCGCACCGGTACGCACGGCCAGCGGCTCGCGCGGCTGGCCCGCCGTGACCGGGTCGATGAACACGGACACGCGTTGCTCGCCACGCTGGTAGACAGCCTGCAACTGCTGCGGCAAGGCGGCGCCGGGTGCTGCCTGGGCTGGCGCTGTCCCGCCTGTTACGTCTGGGGCGGCGGGGCGCTCGGCCAGACGCCGCACCGCGCCCTGGAGCTCGTAGCCCTCGGGCACGCGCACCAGCGTCCAGCCCTCGGCCTCGAGCTTCACCGGTGCCGGCACGCGCGGCGAGCCCAGGTGCACCCGCAGGTAGTCATCCAGCGAGCCGGCAACCGGCCCCGGCGCGAAGGCGCTCGAAGGTGCCTGTGCCGAGGGCTGCACCGCCACGGGCTGAACCGCCAGTGCGGACGGCGCCCGCCAGTTCGAGGCGGCGGCCGGTGCCTGGGCCAGCACGGAAGCGGGCGCCTCGGCCTCCTGCACCCGCACGACCCACACCACCGCTGCCACCGCAGCCACACCCGCCGCCGCCGCCGATGCACCCAGCCACGCAGGCGGCCGCCAGCGCGAGCGGCGCCGGGCTGCGTCCTGCGCCGCCCCCGCTTGCCGCACCGCCTGGGCGAGCACGGCGTCCGGGGCCAGCACCACCGGCTCCTGGGCCAGTCGGGCACGCAGGGCCCCGAGAAACGCCTCGTCGCCACCGGCATGCCGGGCCAGCTCCTGCGAACGCAGCACGTCGCCGATCGTGTGATAGGTGCTCCAGGCCTCGCGCGCCGCAGTGTCGTCACGCCAGTGGTCCAGCGCCTGGTCGAGGGCTTGCGCGCCACCGGGCTCGCCACCGAGTTCGCCGTCGGCCAGCGCCGACATCGCCTCGCGCGTGTCGGTCTGCGGGCGGGCCAGCGTGCTCACCAGCGCCTCCCCTGGGCGGTGTCGAGCAGCGGGCGCAGCCGCTGTGCGATGGCTTCGCGCGCGCGGAAGATCCGCGAGCGCACCGTTCCGATGGGGCAGTTCATCACCTGGGCAATCTCTTCATAGCTCAATCCCTCGATCTCGCGCAGCGTCACCGCCTGGCGCAGATCCTCCGACAGCGCCTCGACGGCGGCGTTCACGGCCTGGGCGATCTCCCGGCTCGCGAGCACCGCCTCGGGCGTCTCGCCATCGCTTAGTGCGGTTTCCACGCGGTAAGTTTCATCGCCTTCCTCATCTCCCTGTGCCAGGGCCGATTCCGTCACGACCGGGTCGCGCCGCTGCTCCGCGGCCGCCTTCTTGGCCGTGTTCACGGCGATGCGGTACAGCCAGGTGTAGAAGGCGCTCTCGCCGCGGAAGTTCGGCAGCGCCCGATAGGCGCGGATGAAGGTCTCCTGCGCAATGTCGGCCACCGAGTCCGGATCCCGCACGATGCGCGCCACCAGGCGCTCGATGCGCCGGCGGTACTTCAGCACGAGGAGTTCGAAGGCACGCGTGTCGCCGCGCTTGACGCGCTCGACGAGCAGCGCGTCGGCATCCGCTTCAGCCATTCAGGAGTGGGCGCGATCCTCGTCGGCGCGCCCCGGGTCTACGCAGGGCGCGCAATATAGCGCAGCGCGCAGCAGGTGCCCGGGCGGGCCGATGGCCGCGTCCGACACGCCCACCCACCGCGTGCGGCCGATCTCGGGCTGCGCGCGCAGC
This sequence comes from Rubrivivax sp., assembly GCA_040400855.1. Classification (GTDB taxonomy): domain Bacteria; phylum Pseudomonadota; class Gammaproteobacteria; order Burkholderiales; family Burkholderiaceae_C; genus Rubrivivax. The sequence goes on along the minus strand of JBBAPJ010000055.1, from coordinate 11,924 downwards.
AACATCCAGCCGCCCAGGTCGAGCATGGCGCGCAGCACGGCTGGCTGCCAGCCCGCCTGCCCGAGCAGCTCCCAGCGCGTTCCGCTCCAGCGCAGCTGCAGCTCCACCGGCCGGCCCAGCCGCCATCCGATGGCACCTGACAGTGCGGCCAGGGCCACGCAGCTGGCCGCCTGGGCCACCGCCGGCCACGGCATCGCCTGCCCGCCACCCAGCCAGCCCGCCAGGCCGGATTCGAGGCCGCCGTCCACCACGGCGATCGACCAGGCCCCGATGCCGGCTCCGGCCAGCGCCCACAGCAGGGCCTGCACCACACGCCAGGCCGGCGCGTCGCGAAGGGTCAGCTCGAAAAAGGACGGTGCTCGCACGGCAGCCGCCCCGGCATGCGTGCGCGCCTCAGGCGCGGCGGAAGACGAGCGTCCCGTTGGTGCCGCCGAAGCCGAAGTTGTTCTTCACGGCCACGTCGATCCTCATCTCGCGCGCGGTGTTGGCGCAGTAGTCGAGGTCGCACTCGGGATCGGGCTCGAGGAGGTTGATGGTCGGCGGCGACACCTGGTGGTGCAGCGCCAGCACGGTGAACACCGACTCGATGCCGCCGGCGCCGCCCAGCAGGTGGCCCGTCATCGACTTGGTCGAGTTCACGACGAGATTCGGCGCGTGCGCACCGAAGGCCGCCTTGATCGCGTTCGTCTCGTTGATGTCGCCCAGCGGTGTCGAGGTGCCGTGGGCATTGAGGTACTGCACCTGGTCGGGCGACACGCCCGCATTGCGCAGTGCCGCGAGCATCGAGCGCTTCGGCCCGTCGACATCGGGGGCCGTCATGTGGAAGGCGTCCGCACTCATGCCGAAGCCTGCCACCTCGGCGTAGATCTTCGCGCCGCGTGCCTTCGCGTGCTCGTACTCCTCGAGCACGAGCACGCCCGCACCCTCGCCCAGCACGAAGCCGTCGCGGCCCTTGTCCCAGGGGCGCGAGGCGGTCTCGGGCGAGTCGTTGCGGGTGGACAGCGCACGCGCCGCGGCAAAGCCTCCTATGCCCAGGGGCGAGACCGTGCTCTCGGCGCCGCCGGCCACCATCACGTCGGCGTCGCCGTACTCGATCAGTCGCGCAGCCTGGCCGATGCTGTGCAGCCCCGTGGTGCACGCCGTGACGATGGCCAGGTTCGGGCCCTTGAAGCCGTACTGGATCGACACGTGCCCGGAGATCATGTTGATGATCGAGGCGGGCACGAAGAAGGGCGAGATGCGCCGCGGGCCGCGCTCGCGGTAGTCGGTGTGGGTCTGCTCGATCATCGGCAGCCCGCCGATGCCCGAGCCCACCAGGCAGCCGATGCGCTCGGCCTGCTCGGGCCCGAGCTGCTCGCCCGTGGGCAGCCCCGCATCCCGGACGGCCTGCATCGAGGCGGCCAGCCCGTAGTGGATGAAGGTGTCCATGTGCCGGGCTTCCTTGCCCGGGATGTAGGCCTCGATGTCGAAGCCCTTGACCTCGCCCGCGAAGCGGCAGGAGAAGGCCGACGCATCGAAGCGGGTGACGGGCCCGATGCCCGAGCGCCCGGCCACCAAGTTGGCCCAGCCCTCCTGCACCGTGTTGCCCACGGGACAGATCAGGCCCAGGCCCGTGACGACGACGCGACGACGGCTCATCGGCCGCTCAGGTCTTCTGGTGCGTGAGGGCGTAGTCGATGGCCAGCTGCACCGTCGTGATCTTCTCGGCCTCTTCGTCGGGAATCTCGATGCCGAACTCGTCCTCCAGGGCCATCACGAGCTCCACCGTGTCCAGTGAGTCGGCGCCGAGGTCGGCCACGAAGGCCTTCTCGTTCGTGACGTCGGCCTCCGGCACGCCCAGTTGCTCGGCAATGATCTTCTTGACGCGTGCTTCGATGTCGCTCATGACTCCTCCTTGGGAGTGGAAACAGAAAAACGGGTGGAATTCTAGCGGTCGCACGCACGAGGCGTGCCACCCCAGGCTGGCGGGAAACCCTCGATCAGCTCATGTACATGCCGCCATTGACGTGCAGTTCGGCGCCCGTGACGTAGCCGGCCAGCGGGCTGGCCAGGAAGGCCACCGCGTGCGCCACCTCTTCGGGCGTGCCCAGTCGCGCCAGCGGGATCTGGGCCAGCAGCGCCGCCTTGTGCGCCTCGGGCAGCCCGTCGGTCATGTCGGTGCCGATGAAGCCCGGCGCCACGCAGTTGACGGTGATGGCGCGGCTGCCGAGCTCGCGCGCGAGCGCACGCGTCAGGCCCGCCACGCCGGCCTTGGCTGCCGCGTAATTGGCCTGCCCGGCGTTGCCGCTGGCTCCCACCACGGACGTGATGTTGACGATGCGCCCGTAGCGCTGCTTCATCATGGGGCGCATCACGGCGCGGCACAGGCGAAACACCGCCTTGAGGTTCGTGTCGAGCACGGCGTCCCAGTCGGCGTCCTTCATCCGCATGGCCAGCGTGTCGCGCGTGATGCCGGCGTTGTTGACGAGCACGTGCAAGGCACCGTGCGCCTTCACGATGCCCTCCACCGCCGCCTCGGCCGCCGCGGCATCGTTGACGTCCAGGCACAGGCCTTGCCCGCCGTGGGGCCCCAGCGCCTGCCCGATGCGCTGCGCGCCCTCGGGCGTGGTGGCCGTGCCGATCACGCGAAAGCCCTGCGCCGCCAGCGTCGCCGCGATCGCCCGGCCGATGCCTCGGCTGGCGCCCGTGACGAGCGCCACCTGCGGCGCGGAGGATGCTTGGGGATCGGTCATGGCAGTGGTCTCAAGGGTCTCGGGTCGAGCGGTCGGCCAGGTCCTCAGGCGAGCAGGGCCCGGCCCTCGGCCAACGAGGCCGGGTCGAGCACCGTCAGGCTCACGGCCTCGGGATCGATGCGCTTGACGAGCCCGGCCAGGACCTTGCCCGGCCCGCACTCGAGGATGTGCACGAGTCCGCGCGCGCGCAGCGCCTGCACCACCTCCACCCAGCGCACCGTACCGCTGGCCTGGCGCACCAGGGCGTCACGGATCGCATCGGGCTGGGCGTGCACGCCGGCGTCGATGTTGTGGACCACCGCGATGCGCGGCGCGGCCAGCGGCACCTGCGGGAGCCTGACGCGCAGCGCCTCGGCGGCGGGCTTCATCAGGGAAGAGTGGAAGGGCGCGGAGACGGCAAGAGGCAGCGCGCGCTTGGCGCCCATTGCCTTGAGCACCTCGCAGGCCTTGTCCACGCCCGCCTTCGTGCCCGCGATCACGGTCTGCTTCGGGTCGTTGAAATTCGCCGCCTCGACCACTTCACCCGTCTCGGCTGCCGCCCGCGCACAGCCCTCACCCACCGCGGCGGCCTCAAGCCCGAGGATGGCGGCCATCGCCCCCACGCCCACCGGCACGGCCTGTTGCATCGCCTGCGCGCGCAGCCGCACCAGCGGCAGCGCGTCGGCCAGCGTCAGCGCCCCGGCTGCGACGAGCGCCGTGTACTCGCCCAGCGAGTGCCCCGCCACCGCCGCCGGCTCCGGCCCGCCCTCGGCGAGCCAGGCGCGGTAGCAGGCGATGCCGGCGGTGAGCATCACGGGCTGGGTGTTCGTCGTGAGGTCCAGGGCCTCCTTCGGGCCCTCGCGGATGAGGCGGGCCACGTCCTCGCCGAGCGCGGCCGAAGCCTCCTCGAGCGTGGCGCGCACCGTGGGGTGATCGCCCCAGGCATCGAGCATGCCCACCGACTGCGAGCCCTGGCCGGGAAAGACGAATGCGAAGGGTGTCATGACAAGGCGTTCAATAGTCGAGCAGCACCGCGCCCCAGGTGAAGCCACCGCCCACCCCCTCGAGCAGCACCGTGTGGCCGCGCTGGATGCGCCCGTCGCGCACCGCGGTGTCAAGGGCCAGCGGCACCGAGGCCGCGGAGGTGTTGCCGTGGTTGTCGACGGTGACGACGAGCCGCTCCAGCGGCAGCTTCATGCGGCGCACCGTGCTTTGCATGATGCGGATGTTGGCCTGGTGCGGGATCAGCCAGTCCACGTCCTCGGGGCTGCGGCCGGCCTGGGCCAGCACCGAGCGGGCGACGTCCTCGAGCACGCCCACGGCGAGCTTGAAGACGGCCTGGCCGTCCATGCGCAGCAGCGGATCGCCCAGCACCCGGCCACCCGAAACCGTGCCCGGCGTGCACAGGATGCCCACGTGTCGGCCGTCGGCATGCAGCTCGGTGGCCAGCACGCCCGGCGCCTCGCCCGCCTGGCACGCCTCGAGCACCACCGCGCCGGCCCCGTCGCCGAAGAGCACGCAGGTGGTGCGGTCGTTGAAGTCGAGGATTCGGGAGAACACCTCGGCTCCGACCACCAGCGCACAGCGCGCCGAGCCAGTGCGGATCATCGCGTCGGCCACCGTCATCGCGTAGACGAAGCCCGAGCACACGGCCTGCACGTCGAAGGCCGGGCACCCCGCGACCCCCAGCTTGGCCTGCAGCAGGCAGGCCGTGGAGGGGAAGACCATGTCGGGCGTGGAGGTGGCCACGATGATCAGGTCCACGTCCTGCGGGCTGCGCCCGGCGGCCTCGAGCGCGGCGCGGCAGGCGTGCAAGGCGAGGTCGCTTGCGTTCACCCCTTCGTCGGCAAAGTGGCGGGCGCGGATGCCGGTTCGCTCGACGATCCACGCATCGCTCGTCTCCAGGCCGCGTGCAGCCAGCAGCTGCACCATGTCCTCGTTGCTCAGGCGCCGCGGCGGCAGGTAGCCGCCCGTGCCCGTGACGCGCGAACCCGTTGCACTCATGCTGCCGAGGCCTCCGGGACGTTCACAGCAGCCGGCGTCCCCGTGTCGGCGGCCACTGCGCCGGGCAGGGCGCGCACCGTCTGCGAGATGCGCGCCTGCACGCGCTCCAGCAGCCGGTTGCGCGCCGCGTCGTGCGCCCGTGCCAGCGCGTGCTCGAAGGCGAAGGCGTCGGCCGAGCCGTGGCTCTTGAAGACGAGGCCGCGCAGGCCCAGCAGGGCGGCGCCGTTGTAGCGCCGGTGGTCCACGCGGGCCTTGAAACGGTTGAGCACCGGCAGCGCCACCAGGCCGGCGAGCCGCCCGTACAGCGACCCCTTGAACTCGCGCCGGATGAACTCGCCCAGCATCGAGGCCAGGCCCTCGGAGCTCTTGAGCATCACGTTGCCCACGAACCCGTCGCACACGACGATGTCCGTGGTGCCCTTGAAGATGTCGTTGCCTTCCACGTTGCCGTGGAAGCGAATGAGCCCGGCGGCGGACGCCTCGCGCAGCAGCTCGCCCGCGCGCTTGATCGTCTCGCTGCCCTTGATGACCTCTTCCCCGATGTTGAGCAGGCCCACGGTGGGCTCGTCCACGCCCTGCACCGCCCCCACCAGTGCGCTGCCGAGCACGGCGAACTGCAGCAGGTGCTCGGCCGTGCAATCCACGTTCGCGCCCAGGTCGAGCACGGTGGTGAAGCGGTCCTGCCGGTTCGGCAGGACCGTGGCGATGGCCGGGCGGTCGATGCCTTCGGTGGTCTTGAGGAGGTAGCGTGCCAGCGCCATCAGCGCACCGGTGTTGCCGGCCGACACGCAGGCGTGCGCGGCAGCTTGCGCGCCCGCCTCGCCCGCCTTGACCTGCGCAATCGCCACGCGCATGGAGGAGTCGCGCTTCTTGCGCAGCGCCACTTCCACCGGATCGTCCATGGTGACGACTTCAGCCGCCTCCACGACGCGGCAGCGGTCCCAGCCGCGTGCAGCGGCCAGGGGCTCGGCCCTGCCCACGAGGAGCAGCTCGGCCTGCGGGTGCTTGTCGAGGAAGGCGCGGCAGGCGGGCAACGTCACGGCCGGGCCGTGGTCGCCACCCATGCAGTCCACCGCCAGCCTCACGCGGCTCAGCGGTTCAGGCGTCATCGGGCGCCATTGAAAACGGTGGAGGTGCGGTTGCGCGGTCGCCCTCGGGCCGCCGCGCAGCGGACGATCAGGCGTCCGCCTTCGTCTTGATCACCTTGCGCCCGCGGTAAAAGCCCGTCGGGCTGATGTGGTGGCGCAGGTGCACCTCGCCCGTGGTGGCTTCCACGGCGGTGCCCGGCGTGCCGAGCGCGTTGTGCGAGCGGTGCATGCCGCGCTTGGAGGGCGACTTCTTGTTCTGCTGGACAGCCATGTCGGGCTCCTGGGCTTGGGGACTCCCGCCGGTGCTCCCGTACAAGGGGGAGCGTGTCCGGGGAAGCCCGCCCACACGAATCGTCACGGGTGGGCTGATGGGCGAAAAGTCGACGATTATAGCCCGGGCTGCCCTCGCGCCGCTGGCGGTCTACCATAGCCGACTCACGCGTGGCCGGTTGCGCACACGGCCGACCCGCCCCGATTGCCCCCTGCCCACCCCCGCCATCTTGAAGCCCCACCAGCCCACCCGCCTCGACGTGACCGCCTTCGCGCGCGCAGGCGCCACGCTCGAGGGCGCCTTGCCTCTGGCAAGCCTGCCGCGCCTGGCGCAAGGCACGGCAGCCCCGGCGGATGCCGACCCGGGAGAAGCGACCTGGCGAGCATGCGGGCAGTGGCGCCAGCCGCTGGGCGACCAGCCCCAGGTCAGGCTCGTGCTGGAGGCCCGAGCACCGGTGTGGCTCACCTGCCAGCGCTGCCTGCAGCCCGTGTCCCTCGAGCTGGCCGTCCGGCGCACCCTGCGCTTCGTACCCTCCGAGGAGGAGGCTGCGCGCCTGGACGAAGCCGAGGAGGAAGAGGACGTGCTCGCGCTGCCGCGCGCGCTGAACCTGCACGAGCTGGTCGAAGACGAGCTGATCCTGGCCCTGCCCCTGGTGCCGCGGCACGAGCAATGTCCCGAGCCGCTGCCCTACGAGCCCCAGGCCGAGGCGCCGCAGCCCGAGGCCGGGGCGTCCGAGACCCCGCACCCCTTCGCCGCGTTGGCCAGGCTCAAGCGCAGCTAGGCTTCGAACGCCCACCCCGCCGCATGCCCGAAAAGCGCCAGCTCCCCCCATGACCCGCCCCCCCGTCATCCTCGCCTCCACCTCGCGCTACCGGCGAGAACTCCTCACCCGGCTGCGCCTGCCCTTCGAGGTGGAGGCGCCAGGCGTGGACGAGACGCCCCAACCGGGCGAGAACCCCGCCAGCCTCGCCCGGCGCCTGGCCCTGGAGAAGGCCCGCGCCGTGGCAGCCCGCCGCCCCGAGGCCGCCGTCATCGGCTCCGACCAGGTGGCGGACCTGCACGGCGAACCCATCGGCAAGCCGGGTGACCACGCCCGCGCCTTGCAGCAGCTGCAGCGCATGAGCGGGCAGCGCGTGGTATTCCAGACGGCCGTGGCGGTCGTGCGCCAGGACATCGCATTCGAGCACACCCTGCTCGCGCCGGTGGTGGTCACCTTTCGCCACCTCAGCCTGGCCGAGATCGAGCACTACCTCCTCGCCGAGCAGCCCTACGACTGCGCCGGCAGCGCCAGGAGCGAGGCGCTGGGCATCGCGCTGGTTTCGTCCATCGACTCGGACGACCCCTCCGCGCTCGTCGGGCTGCCCCTGATCCGCACCTGCGAGCTGCTGCGACAGGCGGGCGTGGACCCGCTTGCGCCACGCTGAGAGGGCCGCGATGGCCGCGCAGTCCCCCGTGGGCACCCTCGTGCTCGTGCCCAACACGCTGGACCTCGGCGAGGACGAGCCGATGGACATCCGCGACGTGCTGCCCGACGGGGTGCTGCGTGAGGCTGCACGGCTGTCGCACTGGGTGGCCGAGGATGCGCGCAGCGCGCGCGCCTTCCTCAAGCGGGTGCACGCCGTGCATCCGCTGGAGCGGCCGCTGCAGGAGATCGACATCCGCGAACTGCCCCGGCCCGCCAAGGGTGCCCGGCCGGCCCCGGCCCGAACGGGCGGCCCCGGCGATGCTTCCGGCCCCTGGCCCGGTCTCCTGGGTCCGGCGCAGGCCGGCCGCGACCTCGGGCTGCTGTCGGAGGCCGGGCTGCCCGCGGTGGCCGACCCCGGCGCCGCTCTGGTGTCCGCGGCCCACGCCCTGCACATTCCGGTGCGGGTGCTGCCCGGCCCGAGCGCGCTGCTGCTGGCGCTGGCCGCCAGCGGCCTGAACGGCCAGGGCTTTGCCTTCGTGGGCTACCTGCCGCAGGATGCCGCCGCGCGCGTGGCGCGGATCCGCGAGCTCGAAGCGCTTTCCCGCAAGCTCGGCCAGGCACAGCTCTTCATCGAGACGCCCTACCGCAACGAGGCGCTGCTGGCGGCGCTGCTGGCCACGCTGGCCCCCACCACGAGGCTGTCGGTCGGTGCGGGCCTGACGCTGCCCGGGGCATTCACGCGCTGCGACACCGCCGCAGGCTGGCAGGCAAGGCCCGGCGCCCTGCCGCACAAGACGCCCGCGGTCTTCGCGATCGAGGCCGGCCGGGCCTGATCAGGCCTTGCCGCCCAGCAACGCCGCCACCTTGCGCTTGGGGCGCAGGTTGGACGGGAGCGCGCTGCGCGCAGGAGTGGGCGAGGCCGGGGCGGCAGCCGCACCGGCCGGCTCCTTGGCCGCATCTGCCCCGCCTGCAGGCTCGTAGGGCCGGTCGAAGAAGGGGTCGGTAGCCGGTGCCCGGGCCGGCGCGCGAGCCGGCCGTTCAGCGCGGGTGTCGGGTGCGTCCCGACGATCCCCGCCGCGCCCGCGCGCATGAGACGGGGGGGCACCCTCACCGGAAACCTCATCCTCCTCGCGCTCACGCCGAGGCGGGCGCCGGTAGCGATCGTCCTCCAGCTCCACCGGCTCGAGCTCGATCTTCTTCTTGATGAGCTTCTCGATGTCGGCCACCAGGCGCGAATCATCCCGGTCCACCAGCGTGATGGCCAGGCCCGAGGCGCCGGCTCGGCCCGTGCGGCCGATGCGGTGCACGTAGTCTTCCGCGTTGAAGGGCACGTCGAAGTTGAAGACAGCCGGCAGGTCGGCGATGTCCAGGCCGCGCGCCGCCACGTCGGTGGCCACGAGCAGATCCACCTCGCCGGCCTTGAAGGCGGCCAGCGACTTCAGCCGCTCGTCCTGGCTCTTGTCGCCGTGCAGCGCCGCCGTGCGCATCCCGTCGCGCTCGAAGGCACGCGCCAGGCGCGCCGCGCCGAGCTTGGAGTTGACGAAGACGATGGCCTGCGAGAGCTCGCGCGACTTCAGGAAGTGGCGCACCGTGCGTCGCTTGTCGTCCTCGGCCACGCTGAAGAACCGCTGCTCGACCGTGGAGGCCGTGGCGTTGGGCCGGGCCACCTCGACCGTGATCGGGTCCTGCAGGTAGCTCTGTGCCAGGCGCTTGATCTCGGGCGAGAAGGTGGCCGAGAAGAGCAGCGTCTGGCGCTGCCGCGGCAGGTAGGACAGGATGCGCTGCAGGTCGGGCAGGAAGCCGATGTCGAGCATCCGGTCGGCTTCGTCGAGCACCACGTACTCCACCTGGTTGAGCACGCAGTTCTTCGCCTCGATGTGATCGAGCAGCCGTCCCGGCGTGGCAATGAGCACCTCCACGCCGCCCTTGAGCACGAGCGTCTGCGGCTTCATGTCGATGCCGCCGAACACCACCGTGGAGCGCAGCAGCGTGTGCTTCGCGTAGGTCTTGACGTTGTTGGCCACCTGATCGGCCAGCTCGCGCGTGGGCGCCAGCACGAGCGCGCGCACCGGGTGGCGCGCAGGCGAGGCGCTCGCGTTCTCGTGGCGCAGCATCTTCTGCAGCAGCGGCAACGTGAAGGCCGCCGTCTTGCCGGTGCCCGTCTGCGCTGCGCCCATCACGTCTCGCCCGGCCAGCACGATCGGGATCGCCTTGGCCTGGATGGGTGTCATCTGCGTGTAGCCGCTGTCGGCCACGGCACGCAGCAGCTTCGGGTCGAGCGCGAGGGAGTCGAAGCGCAGCGGTGCCGGCGCAGCCGGCTCGCTCGATGCCGCTTCAGCGGGGGCTTCGGCAGGCGGAAGCGTCGCGGTGGGGTCGTTCATTCACTCGGGATTATCCCCTAGTTCACCGTCACCTGCGCACGTCACAGCCGCCAGACCCGCAAGCCCGTGCCCCGCAGCACCCCCGCATCGTAGGCAGCCTTCACGTCCACGAACACGCCGCCGCGAATCACCTTGCGGGTGAGCTCGTCCACCGGCAGCGCCTTGAACGCGCGGTGCGCCACCGCGGCCACCACCGCGTCGGCCCGCGGCAGGTCGTCCCACGCCAGCAGCCGCACCCCGTACTCGTGCAGCGCCTCTTCCGCGTCCGCCTCGGGGTCGTGCACGTACACCTCCACCCCGTAGCTGCCCAGCTCGCGGATGATGTCCACCACCTTCGAGTTGCGCAGGTCCGCGCAGTCTTCCTTGAAGGTCAGGCCCAGCACGTTCACGCGCGCGCCCTTGATGTAGCAGCCCGAGGCGATCATCTGCTTGACCGTCTGCTCGGCGATGAACTTGCCCATGCCGTCGTTGATGCGCCGCCCCGCCAGGATCACCTGCGGGTGGTAGCCCAGCATCTCCGCCTTGTGCGTCAGGTAGTACGGATCCACGCCGATGCAGTGCCCGCCCACGAGACCGGGCTTGAACTTCAGGAAGTTCCACTTCGTGCCCGCCGCCTCCAGCACCTCCGAGGTGTCGATGCCCACCTTGTCGAAGATGATGGCCAGCTCGTTCATCAGCGCGATGTTCAGGTCGCGCTGCGTGTTCTCGATCACCTTGCAGGCCTCGGCCGCCTTGATGCTCGAGCAGCGGTGCACGCCTGGCTGCACGATGCGCTCGTACAGCTGCGCCACCTGCTCCAGCGTCTGCGGCGTGTCGCCCGACACCACCTTGAGCACCCGCGTGAGCGTGTGCTCGCGGTCGCCCGGGTTGATGCGCTCGGGGCTGTAGCCCACGAAGAAGTCGCGCTTCCACACCTTGCCCGACACGCGCTCGAGCTCCGGGATGCACACCTCCTCGGTGGCGCCCGGGTAGACGGTGGACTCGTACACCACCACCGCGCCGGGCTTGAGGTGCGGGCCGATGGCGCGGCTCGCGCCCACCAGCGGGCCGAAGTCCGGGATGTGCGCCTCGTCCACCGGCGTGGGCACCGCCACGAGGATGAAGTCGGCCTCGGCCAGCGCAGCGGGGTCGGACGTGTACTCGGCGTGCACGGCCGCGCGCATCTCCGAATCGGGAAGCTCACGCGAAGGGTCGGTGCCGGCGCGGCACCGGGCCACCTTGTCAGTGGCGATATCGAAGCCGATCGTGCGCCCGAGCTTGCCGAACTCCACCACGAGCGGCAGGCCCACGTAACCCAGGCCCACCACGGCCACCACCGGAACGGACTGCGACATCTTCGAAAACTCCCTGCTCTGGCTCGAAACCTGGGAGCCAGCAGGGCATTCTCGCCGAGACCGCTGGCGCCCGGGCTTGAGGGGCGACAACCGCCTAGGGGATGGCCCGCTGCGGTTCGTCCTCGCCCTCGGGCTCATCGGCGGGCAGGCCCCGGTCGGCCAGCGAGCGCCTCGCGAGCTCGCGCATCAGCTTGCGCTCGGGCACCGTCAAGGGCCGTCCCAGCCGGTGGCTGAGCTGCTGCAGCAGCTCGCGATCGGCCTCCTGGGGCAGGCCGCGCTGCGTGGGCAGCTGGTCGTGCAGCATCAGGCGCGTCGTCTCGCTCAGGCCGGCCAGCCACGCGTTGACGAGCGGCGGGATGGCCTCCAGTTCGTCCGCCGCCCCGCCCTCACGCTCTCGCCGCGGGCCGCGCCCCGGCGAATGCTGCAGGTCGCGCACGACCAGCCGCGTGTCGGCCTGGCGCAGGAGCGAGGCCCAGGCCGGGTCGGACTGCTGCAGCGAAGCCAGGTCCAGCGCCGAATCATCGGCCAGCAGGTGCACGCGCAGGCCCCGCATCTGCACGGCGTCCACCGTGGCGAGCAGCCGGTCGTCGTCGGAGGCGATCAGCAGGTGCGAGCAGGCCCGCTGCTCGGCCAGCTGCAGCGCATCCCGGGCCATGGCCAGGACCAGGCCGGAGCCGCCGTCCACCGACTCAGGCGGCACGAACCGCATCACCTGCCCGTCCACGCTCGC
>JBBAPJ010000054.1:13899-16113 GCA_040400855.1 Rubrivivax sp. | reverse complement strand
CTCAGTACGAGCGCGGCAACCCCAGCACGTGCTCGGCCACGTAGGCCAGGATCATGTTCGTGGAGATGGGAGCCACCTGGTACAGCCGCGTCTCGCGGAACTTGCGCTCGATGTCGTACTCGCAGGCAAAGCCGAAGCCCCCGTGCGTCTGGATGCAGGCGTTGGCCGCCTCCCACGAGGCCTTGGCGGCGAGGTACTTGGCCATGTTGGCCTCGGCCCCGGCGCTCAGGCCCGCGTCGATCTTCTCGCACGCGCGCCAGCGCATCAGGTTGGCCGCCTCGACCTCGATCAGCGCCTCGGCCAGCGGGAACTGCACGCCCTGGTTCTGCCCGATGGGCCGGCCGAAGACCTGCCGCTCGCTGGCGTAGCGCGTGGCGCGGTCGATGAACCAGTAGCCGTCGCCGATGCACTCGGCGGCAATCAGCGTGCGCTCCGGGTTGAGCCCTTCCAGGATCACCCGGAAGCCCTCGCCCTCGGGCCCGAGCAGGTTCTCCTCGGGGATCTCCAGGTTGTCGAAGAAGAGCTCGTTGGTCTCGTGGTTGACCATGTTGGCGATCGGCCGCACCGTGAGCCCGCTGCTGCGCGCGTGCGCGAGGTCGACGATGAAGCACGACAAGCCCGCCGTCTTGCGGCTGACCTGCTCCAGCGGCGTGGTGCGCGCCAGCAGGATCATCAGGTCGCTGTGCTGCACGCGCGAGATCCACACCTTCTGGCCGTTGACGACCCAGCGCCCGTCCTTCCTCACCGCGCTCGTCTTGAGTCTGGTGGTGTCGCTGCCGGTGGTGGGCTCGGTCACGCCCATGGACTGCACGCGCAGCTCGCCTGCGGCGATCTTGGGCAGGTAGCGGCGCTTCTGCTCCTCGGTGCCGTGGCGCGTGATGGCATTCATCACGTACATCTGGCCGTGGCAGGCGCCCGCGTTGCCGCCGCTGCGGTTGATCTCCTCCATGATCACCGAGGCCTGCGCCATCGTCAGGCCCGGGCCGCCGTAGTCCTGCGGGATCAGCGCCGCGAGCCACCCCGCGCGCGTGAGCGCATCGACGAAGGCCTCCGGGTAGCCGCGCTCCTGGTCGATGCGGCGGAAGTACTCGTCGGGGAACTGCCGGCACAGCTGCCGCACCCCGTCGCGGATGTCCTGGTGCGCATCGGGCGCGTCGAGCTTGCTTGCCATGGGTTGACTCTCACTCCGGTTCGATCTTGGCCGCCCGAATCACCTCGCCCCAGCGGCGGATCTCGCCGGCCAGCAGCGCCTGCAGCTCCGCCGGCGTGCTGGCGGCCAGCCGCATGCCGGCGCGGCCGAGCTTGTCGCGCACCGCAGCCGAAGCCACCGCTTCGCGCGCCGCGCGGTTGAGCGCGGCCACCACCTCGCCCGGCGTTCCCGCGGGCGCGGCTAGCGCGTTCCAGCTCGCCACGTCGTAGCCCGGCACGCCCGATTGCTGGACCGTGGGCACTTCCGGCAGGGCGGGGTTGCGCTGCGCGGAGGTCACGGCCAGCGCCTTCACCACGCCTGCGGCGACCTGCGGCAGCATGGGCCCGGTGACCTCGAAAGCCAGGTCGATCTCCCCGGCACGCAGCGCGGTGAGCACGGCCGGGCTGCCCTTGTAGGGCACCACGAGCGCGTCGATGCGCGCCTCGGTCTCGAAGAGCTTGGCCGCCAGGTGCTGCGTGCTGCCCGGGGCGATCGTGCCCACGTTGAGCCTGCCCGGGTTCGCACGCGCCCAGGCCAGCGCATCGGCCAGCGTGGCAAAGCGCGAGCCGGCCGCAGCGAAGATCCCGAGGTCGAAGAAGCCCAGCGTGGAGACCGGCGCGAAGTCGCGCAGCGGGTCGTAGGGCAGGCGCCGAAAGAGCCCGACGCTCACGGCGTTGGCGTTGCTCATGAGCAGCAGCGTGTGCCCGTCGGGCCGCGCGGAGGCCACCGCCTGGCTGGCCACGATGCTGCCTGCACTGGGCCGGTTCTCCACCACCACCGGCGCGCCGAGCGTGCGCGCCATGTGCTCGGCCACCGCGCGCGCCGTGAGGTCGGCGATGCCTGCGGGCGCAAAGGGCACGAGCAGCGTGATCGACCGCTCGGGAAAGCGCGGCTGCGCCTGTCCAGCTGGCACGAGGCCCCAGGCCAGCGCACCGGCCCACCCGGCGCGCAGCGCGACGCGGCGGGCCGGCCGCCTCATCGCAGCCGCTGGGGCGAGACGGCTGCGGCCGAGACGCCCTCTTGCG
>JBBAPJ010000054.1:2438-13799 GCA_040400855.1 Rubrivivax sp. | reverse complement strand
CCGCCTCATCGCAGCCGCTGGGGCGAGACGGCTGCGGCCGAGACGCCCTCTTGCGCCAGCGCGTCGGGCAACGTGTCGCCGCACACGAGCGCGGCCGCCAGTGCCGAGGCACCCACCGCGCTTTGCAGCCCGTAGCCGCCCTGCCCGGCCAGCCAGAAGAAACGGGGCTGGGCCACCTCCGGCCCGATCACGATCTCGCCGTCGGGCGCGAAGGTGCGCAGCCCGGCCCAGGTGCTCGCCGGGCGCCGGATGCGCAGCGTCGTGGCCTGCTCGATGCCGTGGATGCCGAGCGCGATGTCGAGCTCCTCGGGCTGAACGTCGTGTGCGTGGGTGGGGTCCGCATTGGCGGGCGAGCCCAGCAGCCGCCCGGCGTCGGGCTTGAAGTACCAGCCCTCCTCGATGTCGACGACGGAAGGCCACGACGACGGGTCCATGCCTTCGGGCGCCGTGAAGGTGAAGGCGCTGCGGCGCTTGGGCTGCAGGCCCAGGGGGGCGAGGCCGCAGCGTGCGGCCAGCTCGTCGGCCCAGGCACCGGCTGCATTCACCAAGAGGCCGGCGCGCAGGCTGCGGCCATCGGCCAGGTGCAGCGACCAGGCCTGGCCCTCGAAGGTGCCGCCTTGCACCTCAGCGTCGCACCACAGCGTGGCGCCGGCGGCGCGCGCGCCGCGCAGGAAGCCCTGGTGCAAGGCGTGCACATCCAGGTCCATCGCGTCGTCTTCGGTGATCGCGCCGGCCAGGTCGTCCGGGCGCAGGCAGGGCACGCGCGCAAGCGCCTGCTGCGCATCGATGCGCCCGACCCGCTGGCCCGCGTCCTGCATCGTGTGCCAGGTCTGCTCGAGCTGCTCGCGCTGCGCGTGCGAGGCCACGTACAGCACCCCCCTCGGGTGCAGCAGCGGCACGTCGCTGAAACCCGGCGGAGGCTGGGTCAGGAACGCACGGCTGGCGCGCGTGAGCGCGCGTACCTGTGGCGGCCCGTAGCTTTCCATGAACATCGCCGCCGAGCGCCCGGTGCTGTGGTAGCCGGGCTGCGACTCGCGTTCCAGCAGCAGCACCCGCGAGCGGCCAGCCAGGCGCCAGGCGAGGGAGGCGCCCGCGATGCCGGCGCCGCAGATGACGGTGTCGAAGTCCTGCACGGGGCGGATTGTCCGCCAGGTGCGCAAGGGGCGCAGCGCGCCGGTGGCAGTACGCGCCCCCCGGGACCGAGCCTCAGCCGCACTCCTCTTCGGTGGCGAGCCGGCCCCGGCTTTCGCCCATCAGGGTGGTGCGAAACAGCACACGGGGTGTGTGGATGTCGTAATCGGCCAGCGCGATGTGCTGGGTCGCGTCGTTGTCCCACATCAGCAGGTCACCCGGGCTCCAGCGGTGCCGGTACGTGTTCTCCGGGCGCGTCACCTGGGCGAAGATGAGTTCCAGGATGGCCCGGCTCTCCTCCTCGGACAAGCCCACCACCTGCCGCACCGACATCTCGTTGACGTAGACGGCCTTGCGCCCGGTCTCGGGGTGGACCCGCACCATTGGATGCACCACGGGTGGTGCGCGCCTGCGTGCCTCGGCCAGGTCGGTTCGACCCCGGTTCTGCCGTGCGGTGGCGATGTCATGCACGGCCTCGAGGCCGTCGATGAACCGCTGGATGGGCGGCGACAGCGCATCGTAGGCCGCCGCCGTGTTCGCAAACATCGTGTCGCCCCCCACCGGGGGCGTGACTTCGCAGCGCAGGAGCGAGCCGCGCGCCGGGTTCAGCGTGATGGAGAGGTCGGAGTGCCACTGGCGCCCCACCGGTTGCTTGCGCCCGCCGATGACGTCGTTGGCCACGCGCAGGATCTCGGGCACTTCCTTGTCCCGGAAGGCCGGGATCGACGCGTGGTCGTCGAGTTCGCCGAAGCGCCGGCTGAAGGCCACGTGTTCGTGGTGGTTCAGGCGCTGCCCACGAAACAGCAGGACCATGTGCTCGCGCCAAGCCTGGCGCAGCGCCTCGACCGTATCGGCATCGACAGGCGCGCTCAGGTCCACGCCCCGCACCTCGGCGCCAATGGCCGCAGCCAGCGGGAAGATGCTGATGTCGCGCAAAGCCACTTCCGCTGCGCTCCTTACTCGAGCTTCAGGCCCAGCTGCTCGACGAGCCGGCGCCACATGCGCTCGTCGCTCGCGATCAGCTTGCCAAAGTCCTCTGCGCTGCCCAGGTTGACGTCCAGGCCCAGTTGCTGCAACTTGGCATTGACGTCGCGCATCTTCGTGACCTTGCCGAGCGCCTCCTTCCAGCGCTGCACGATCGGCGCGGGGGTGCCCTTCGGCGCGGCGATTCCCATCCACAGCGTGGCCTCGAACTCCGGCGCCACCCCTTGCTCGACGTTGGTGGGCAGGTCAGGGAACATCGGGCTGCGCGCCGGCCCCATCTGGCCCAGCAGCTTCACGCGCCCGGAGGCCAGGCCCTGCCTCGTGAAGGCCGGGCTGCCGATCAGGATGTTGAACTGCCCGCCGATGAGATCCTGCATCGCAGGCGCTCCGCCCTTGTAGGGCACGTGCAGCATCTGCAGGCCCAGCACGCGCTCGAACTGGGCCATGTACAGGTGGGTGGAGCTGCCCACGCCCACCGAGCCGTAGGTCACCCTGCCGGGGTTGGCGCGTGCATGCGCCACGAGCTCCCTGAGGTTGTTCGGGCCGAAGCCGACGTTGGCGATGATCAGCATCGGCGTCTTGATCAGCAGCGCGATCGGCTCGAAGGAGGTCACCGGGTCGTAGGGCAGCGCCTTGTTCAGCAGCTTGTGTGTCGCGTGGGCATCGAACACCATCAGGAGGGTGTAGCCATCGGGCTCGGCACGCGCCACCTCGCCCGTGCCGATCATTCCGGAGGCGCCTGCGCGGTTGTCGACGATGACCTGCTGGCCGAGCTCCCTGGACAGTTCCGGGGCCATCGTGCGCGCCAGTGCGTCCAGCGTGCCCCCAGCCGGATAGGGCACAACCAGCCGGATGGTCTTGGCCGGATAGCCCTGCGCGGCCGCTGCCGTGGCACCGACCAGGGCTGCGAGCGCCAGCAGTCGCTTGATCCATCTGCTCATCGTTCACCTCCGGCAGCCGAAACCGAAACCACACACCCGATCGTTCATATAGATGAACACTGTCCGAGATTTTTGGTATGCTGCGGCAGTCTAGACATCGCAACTTGCGCGTGTCAAGGCGTTTCCACGACACCTGCAGGCTGATTTGTGAGAGTTGTTTCCCGGAGACCGGCTCTCATTGACGCCTCTCACAGTCCTCACTAACATGTTCACAAATATGTCGCCCGTTCACACACTTGAACAACAATCGGGCAGTGCGGTCAAGTCTGCCGTTCGCGTACTCGACATCCTCGAGCTGCTGGCAGTCGTGAGGCCGCCGCTGGGCGTGTCGGAGGTCGCTCGCCGGCTCGAGATGCCCAAGAGCAGCGCGCACATGCTGCTGGCCACGCTCGAGGCCCGCGGCTACGTGATCGGGGATCCGCTGCGGCGCTTCACGCTGCACCCGCTGATCTCAGGCGGGCCGCGAGCCTGGGTCGGCGGCTTCAAGGGGCCGTTGCTGCGCGTGGCCCGCCCGCTGATGGAGCAACTCGTGCAGCGCACGGGCGAGAGTGCGGTGCTCGCCCACCTGCGCGACGCTCACTCGATCGAGTACATCGACAAGGTCGTCAGCAGCGACGCGCTGCGCGTGGACCCCGAACTCGGCATGCCGCGCCCGCTGCACAGCACCAGCAGCGGGCAGGTGTTGCTCGCCCATGCACAGGAGCCGACGGTGCAGGCCTGCCTGGCCCGGCTCGAGGAGACCATCGGCAGCGCCGGTGTGCAGGCGCTCAGGCAGACCCTGACCCAGGTGCGCGCGCGCGGATTCGCGATGATCTCCGACCCGGGGACGGGCTACGCCTTCGGGGTAGCTGCCCCGATCCGCGACGGCAGCGGCGAGGTCATCGCCGCACTGAACGTGTCGGCTCCGGCCGCCCGCTTCCACGCAGCCAGCGAGCGCGTCATCCGCGACCTGGTCGCCGCGGCCTCGGCCATCAGCGACGGGCTGGCGCGCTACGCCAGCCAAGCTGCCGGAGCCGATGGCCCTGCCTCGGCCAAGCCCAGCCCACGGCGCGCACCGCGCCCGCGCACCACCCCCGCCGCCGCGGCGCCCCAGGAGACCCCCGCCCATGAATGACGCTGCCACCTTGCGCGCCCGGCTGCGCGCGCGCCTGGCCGAAGATCGCCCACTCGTGCTGCCTGGCGCCGGCGACCCGCTGGGCGCCAGACTGATCCAGCAGGCCGGCTTCGAGGCCGCCTACATGTCGGGCTACGCGGTGGAGGGCACGCACGGCATGCCCGACGTGGGGCTGCTGGGGATGTCCGAAGTGGTGGCGCGTGCCGCGGCCATGACGGCCGTGCTCGACATCCCGCTCGTATGCGACGCCGACACCGGCTACGGCGAGGTCGTCAACGTGATCCGCACCGTGCGCGAGTTCGAGCGCGCAGGCGTGTGCGCGATCCAGCTCGAGGACCAGGGCTTCCCGAAGAAGTGCGGCTCCATGGCCGGGCGCAAGCTGATCTCCAAGGAGGCGATGTGCGCCAAGATCCGGGCCGCCGTCGACACGCGCCGCGACCGCAACTTCATGATCATCGGCCGCACCGACGCTTTCGCGGTGGAAGGCCGTGACCAGGCGCTGGAGCGGCTGCATGCCTATGCCGAGGCGGGAGCGGACCTGTCGATGGTGCTGGGCCCGTACAAGGTGGAGGACGTCGCCTTCTTCGGCCAACGCGTCACGCGGCCGCTGGCCTACCTGAACTCCGAGAGCTTCACGATGCCGATGATCCCCGTGCCCGAGCTGCACCGCATGGGCATCCGGATCGCGATCTTCCCGCTGGCGCTGCTGTTTTCCGCCACGCGGGCGATGCAGCGCACCCTGGCTCAGATTCGCGAGCACGGCACCACGCAGGCCGTCTTCGACGAGACGATGGTGAGCTGGGACGCCTTCAACGCCTTGACAGGCTTCGCCGACATCCGCGCCGCCGAAGACCGCTACAGCGCGAGCTGAAGGCGGCCATGGGCCAGACCCTCTCGCAGAAGATCCTGGCGCGCGCCACCGGCCGCACCGAGGTGGCCGTGGGCGAAGTCGTCGTGGCCGAGCCAGACCTGTTCCAGCTGCACGACCTGGGCTTGCCGCACTACATCGAGACGCTCGCGCGCCACGGCATCACCGAGCTTCGCTACCCCGAGCGCTGCATCGTCTTTGCCGACCATGAAGTGCCGGCGCAGACGGTGCGCGTGGCCGGCTTGAAGCGGCGCATGGCCGAGCAGATGAAGACCCTCGGGCTCACGCGATTCCACAAGGAGGGCCGCCACGGCATCTCACACCAGGCCATCGTCGAAGGCGGCTACGTGCACCCCGGCATGCTCGTGCTGAGCCTGGACACCCACGTCACGACACTCGGCTGCGTGGGCGCGCTCGCGCCCCCCATCAACTACGAGATGCTGCAGGCCCTGGCGCTGGGCTCGATCTGGCTGATGGTGCCCGAGACGATCCGCATCGTGCTGCACGGCCGCCCGCGTCCGGGGGTGATGAGCCGCGACATCGCGCAGCAGGTGATCGCCCGCCTGGGTGCCGAGCTGTGCGACTACCGTGTGCTGGAATTCTGCGGCCCGGCGCTGGCGGGCCTGGACATGGACATGCGCATGACGCTGTGCAACGTGGCAGTGGACATCGGCGCCAAGGCCGGTGTCGTCGAGCCCGACGAGGTGACGGCGGCCTACCTGCGCAGCCGCACCGCCGAGCCCTTCGATCTGCCGCGCAGCGACGCCGACGCCCGCTTCGTCCACACCTGGGAGGTCGCGCTGGAGGACTTCGAGCCGATGGTGGCCGTGCCGCCGCGACCCGACTGCGTGGTGCCCGTCTCGCAGGTGGCCGGCCGCAAGGTCGATCAGGTCTACATCGGCTCGTGCGCCGGGGGGCGCATGGAGGACCTGCGCGCCGCAGCCGGCGTCATGCGCGGCCGCAGCGTGCATCCGGACGTGCGCATGATCGTCGTGCCTTCCTCGCAGGAGGTCTACATCCACGCCTCGCGCGAGGGCCTGCTGGCGGACTTCGCCGAGGCCGGCGCGGTGGTGCTGGCCCCCACCTGCGGGCCGTGCTACGGCAACGTGGCGCCGCTGGCCGACGGGGAGGTCTGCATTGCCACCGGCACCACGAACATTCCCGGGCGCATGGGCAGCGCGCAGGCCGAGATCTTCCTGAGCAACGCCACCGTCGCGGCCGCCAGTGCCGTGCGCGGCCACATCGCCTCACCGATGCAACTTTGAGCGGGAGCCCCACACGATGTCCCTCCTCTGGCAAGGCAAGGCCTGGGTCTTCGGCGACGACGTCCCCAACGACGAAGGCATCATGCCGCTGCGCCTGGTGCGGCAGCAGGAGTACGAGCCCGCGGCGCTGGCACCGCACTGCTTCGAGCAGATCGATGCGGCCTTTGCCGGCGCCGCGCAGCGCGGCGATGTCGTCTTCGGCGGGCGCAACTTCGGCTACGGCAACCCCCACATCCAGGGCTTCCTCGGGCTCAAGGGCCTGGGCGTGGGGCTGGTGGTGGAGTCGATGTCGCGCGGGCCGCTGCGCGCCTGCGTCAACGCGGGCGTGCCCGTGCTCATCGTGGCCGGTGCGGCGGGCTTCGCCCGCGCGGGCGACGCGGTCGAGGTCGACTTCGTGACCGGCCTGTGCCGCAACCGCAGCACCGGCGCCGAGCTGCAGGCCCCGGCGCTTGCGCCCGTGATGCGCGAGATCGTCGAAGCCGGAGGCGGCATCGAGCACATGAAGCGCGTCATCGCCGCGCGCAAGGCCGCTGCCGCCGCCTCCCCGGCCGCGGCCCTTCCGGCTGCCTGACGATGGCCTGGGACGTCCTGGTTCGTGGCGGCACAGTCGTCGACGGCACCGGCGCGAGCGCGCGCACGGCCGATGTCGGGATCGTAGACGGGCGCATCGCTGCGATCGGCCGGCTCGACACCGCCGCTCGCCGCACGATCGACGCCGACGGCTGCGTCGTCGCCCCCGGCTTCATCGATCCGCACACCCACTACGACGCGCAGATCTGCTGGGACCCGCTGCTCACCCCCTCGTCCTGGCATGGCGTGACGACGGTCGTGGCCGGCAATTGCGGCGTCGGCCTGGCCCCTTGCCGGCCCGAGGCGCGCGAGATCGCCACGCGCGATCTCGTCAATGTCGAGAGCATCGCCTACGAGGTGCTGGAGCAAGGCATCGAGTGGGAGTGGGAGAGCTTTGCGCAATACCTGGATGCCGCCGACGCGCGCCGGCCCGCGCTGAACCTGGCGTGGCTCGCCCCGCTCACCCCCTTTCGCCACTTCGTGATGGGCGAGGATTCGATGGCGCGCGCGGCGAACGCGGACGAGACGGAGCGCATCGCCGCGCTCGTGGGCCAGGCGCTGGATGCCGGCGCCTTCGGCCTGTCCACGACCATCATGGCGCAGCACATGGGCTACGGCGGCCAGCCGCTGGCGTGCCGCCGGGCCAGCACGCAGGAGCTGTGCCGCTACGCCGCCGAGCTCGCCCGGCGCGACCGCGGCATCGTGCAGATCGCGCTCACGCGCCAGCTCGGCGTGCTCGACGAGGAGGAGGCCCAGTTGCTGGAGACGCTGCTGGACGCCGCGCAGCGCCCGGTCACCTTCATCGCGCTCTTCGACCGGGACGACAAGCCCGAAGCCTCGCGCGAGGTACTGGCCCGCATCGCACCGATGGCTGCCCGCGGCGTGCGCCCACAGGTCTCGCCACTGCCGCTCACCCGCGAGATCGACCTGCGCAAGCCCTTCTCCTTCGCCGCCTTTCCGGCCTTCAAGCGTGTCTTCGCCGACCTCTCACCGGCGGCTCTGCGCGCCACCTACGCCGACCCAGCCTTTCGCGCCCAGTTCCGCCACGACCTGCTGCGCCCGGCCAACTTCGGCAACTGGGAGCGCATCGCGCTGCACGAGGCGTGCAACCCGGCGCTGCAGCCCCTGGAAGGGCGCTCGATCGCCGAGCTGGCCCGGCAGGCCAACCGTGACCCGGTGGACACCTTCCTCGACCTTGCACTGCAAGACGAGCTGCGCGCGCTGTTCACGATGGTGTCCTTCAACACCCGCGTGGATCGCATGACCGAGCTGCTCAACCGGCCGGAGATCCTCGTGGGCCTGGGCGACGCCGGCGCGCACCTGGACATGCTGTGCGATGCCGGCTACCCGACCTACCTGCTGGGCACGTGGGTGCGCGAGCGCGGGGCGCTGTCGATGGAGCGCGCGGTGGCCATGCTGACCTCCGAGCCGGCCGACGCCTTCGGCCTGCACGGGCGCGGCCGGCTGGCGCCTGGGCTGGCCGCCGACATCACCGTCTTCGACCCTGCACGCGTGGGCTCGGCCCCGCGCACCGAAAGGCTGCACGACCTGCCCAGCGGCGCAAAGCGCATGGTGATGCGTTCGCAGGGCATCGCCTGCACGCTGGTGTCGGGTGTGCCGGTGTGGAGCAGCGGCCACACCACCGGCGAGCGGCCTGGGCGCGTGCTGCGCTCCGGGCATGCACGGCCCTGATCCGGCCCACGGCCGCCACTGACAGAAGCACGGGAGGGCCACACCATGGGCATGACGCTGGCGCAGAAGATCCTGGCGCGCTGCAGCGCCCGGCGCGAGGTCTCGGTCGGTGAGGTGGTGACCGCCGAGCCCGACGTGTTCGAGCTCATCGACCTCGTGCTGCCGAGCTTCATCGCCACGCTCAAGCGCCACGGCATCGAAGGCTTTCGATACCCCGAGCGCTGTGTCGTGTACTTCGACCATGAGGCGCCGGCGCACACCGTCCGCGTGGCCGCGCTGAAGCGGCAGCTGCGTGCGCAGCTCCAGGAGATGGGCATCCGGCACGTCTACCCCGAGGGGCGTCACGGCATCAGCCACCAGGCGATCGTCGAGCATGGCCACGTGCTGCCCGGCATGCTGGCCCTCGGGCCCGATACGCACCTCACCACGCTGGGCTGCGTCGGGGCGCTGGCCCCGCCGCTGAACTACGAGTGCCTCCAGGCGCTGGCCACCGGGGACATCTGGCTGATGGTGCCGCCGACGATCCAGGTGCGGTTGCACGGGCGCCCCGCACCGGGCGTCATGAGCCGCGACATCGCGCAGCACGTGATCGCGCGCATCGGGCGCGAGCAGGCCGACTACCGCGTGCTCGAGTTCGCCGGGCCGGCACTGGCCACGCTCGACATGGACGCGCGCATGACCCTGTGCAACGTGGCCGTCGACATCGGAGCCAAGAGCGGCGTCGTGCCGCCCGATGCGCTCACGCTCGAGTACGTGGCGTCGCGCGCCAAGGCCCCCTTCACACCTGTCACGAGCGACCCAGACGCCGTCTTCGAGCGTGTCGTGGACATCGAGCTCGGTACCCTGCGGCCCATGGTGGCACAGCCTCCGAGCCCGGAGAACGTCGTCGATCTCGACGCGGTGGCGGGGATCGCGGTGGACCAGGTCTACATCGGCTCCTGCGCGGGCGGCCGCCTGGAGGATCTGCGCGCCGCCGCAGCCGTGGTGCGTGGCCGCCAGGTGCACCCGCGCGTGCGCATGATCGTCGTGCCCACCTCGCAGGAGATCTGGGCACGGGCGTCGCGCGAGGGCCTGCTTGCCACCTTCGCAGAGGCCGGCGCGGTGGTGATGCCACCGAGCTGCGGCCCCTGCTACGGCAACCTCGCGCCGCTGGCCGATGGAGAGGTCTGCATCGGCACCGGCACCACCAACATGAACGGACGCATGGGCAGCGCCCTGGCCCGGATCTACCTGTCCAACGCGGCAGTGGCCGCGGCCTCGGCACTGGCCGGCGCCATCGCGCCGCCCCAGATGACCTCGTGACAGGGGCCGCGGCGATGCACCACCCGCTTGCGCTTTTCGCGCCGCCCGTGGCCATCGCCACCACGGTCCACCTGCGCCTTCCCGATTCGCTGCGGCTGCACGGGCGCCGCTCGGCCTGGGCGGAGCTGCAGCGCCCCGGCCACGACACCCACAGCTTCCTCGAGGGCCCCACCTTCGATGCCGCGGGGCGCCTGTATCTGGTCGACATCGCGCACGGCCGCGTCCTGCGGGTCGAGCGCGACGGTGCATTCGAGGTCGTCGTGCAGTACGACGGGGAGCCCAATGGGCTGGCCCTGCACCCCGACGGGCGGCTCTTCGTGGCCGACTACCGGCTGGGCATCCTCGTGCTCGATCCCGGCAGCAGCCGGCTCGAGACCTTCCTGGACCGCGATGGGATGGACCGTCTGAAGGGCCCCAACGACCTGCTCTTCTCGCGTGACGGCGAGCTCTACTTCACCGACCAGGGCAGCACCGGCTGGCAGGACCCGACCGGACGCGTCTACCGCCTCGGTCACGACGGCCGGCTCGACCGGCTCCTGGAGAACGCCCCCAGCCCGAACGGCCTGGCCCTGACGCCCGACGAGGGTACGCTGGTGGTGGCCGTCACGCGTGCCAACGCGCTGTGGCGCGTGCCGCTGCGCCCGCGTGGCGGGCGCATCAGCAAGGTGGGCACCTTCGTGCAGCTCAGCGGCGGTATCGGCCCGGACGGTCTGGCGATGCACGCGGACGGGCGGCTGGCGGTGGCTCATTTCGGGCTGGGCTGCGCATGGGTGTTCTCCGCACTGGGCATGCCACTGGCCTGCGTACAGTCGTGCGCAGGCTTGGGCGTGACCAACGTTGCCTGGGGCGGGGAAGACGGCCATACCCTGTACATGACCGAAAGCGAAACGGGCACAGTCCTGCAGGCACGCGTGCCCCCGCTCTGCGGCTGATTCACATCGACTCAAGAGGAGGCCCCATGGATACCCGCCCCCGCCTCGGCCTGCTGCTCACGATGACCGAGCCGCCTGCGCACATGGAGGAGGAGTTCAACGCCTGGTACGACGAGGAGCACCTCCCGGAGCGGCTGGGCATCCCGGGCTTCCGGTCGGCACGCCGCTGGGTGGCCGATTGCGCGCCAGGTGAGGGCAAGTACCTGGCCACCTATGAGCTGGACTCTGCGGCCGTGCTGGCGTCAGCGGTCTACCTGGAGCGGCTGCGCCAGCCTACGCCCTGGAGCAAGCGCTGCCTCGGCGCATGCGTGGTCTTCAGGCGCTGGGCCTGCGAGCAGCAGGACCCCGGTGCCGCCGATCCCTTGGGTCAGGCACAGGCCCTGCTGTTGGCGCTGGGCGACGCTCCTGATCGGAGCCGTCCGGCCGGCGCACTGCAATCGCGCCAGTTCCTCGATCCGCAAGGCGCGCCACCTTGGGCCACGCTGCACGAGCTCCCGTCGCCGCTTGATCCCACGCCCTCCGGGCTGCGTCTGTACCGCGCGTACGGGCGCTGAGGCGGTCT
>JBBAPJ010000054.1:0-2338 GCA_040400855.1 Rubrivivax sp. | reverse complement strand
CGGCCCTCAGGACTGCGCGGCCAGGCTGCGAAGCCGGATGCGCAGCACGGCCCGGTTGGGCACATCCCCGTGCGCGTCCAAGACGCCCACCCTGGGCGGCAACCCGAGCGGTCATCTCCTCCCGGCGGCCTGCTGTAGAGTGAACCAGACAGGAGAGACCGACGATGGGCCACACGGACACTTCCTCCGCACACGCTGTTCAAGCCCCAGACATCGTCGTCCCCCGACAAGCGCGCCGCCCCAACTTCGTCTTCATCGTCGCCGACGACCTCGGCTACGCGGACCTTGGCTGCTACGGGGGGCGCGAGGCCTCGTTCGGGCGGGTCTCCCCCGTGCTGGACGCGATGGCCGCAGCCGGGATGCGCTTCACGCAGGGCTACTCGAACTCGCCCGTGTGCTCGCCCACGCGCTTTGCGATGATGACCGGGCGCTACCAGTACCGCCTGCGAGGCGCCGCCGAGGAACCCATCAACAGCCGCAGCCGTGGCAGCACCACGCTCGGCCTGCCGCCGCAGCACCCCACGCTGCCCTCGCTGCTGCGCGCAGCGGGCTGGCGCACCGCGCTGATGGGCAAGTGGCATCTGGGCTACCCGCCACACTTCTCGCCGCTGCGCTCGGGCTACGAGGAGTTCTTCGGCCCGATGAGCGGGGGGGTGGACTACTTCACGCACGCCGACTCCTCCGGCCGGCACGACCTGTGGCTGGGTGAGGCCGAGCGCGCCGAGGAGGGCTACCTCACCGACCTCGTCACGCAGCGCGCGGTGGACTGGATCGCGCGCGTGTCCACCGACCCAGCCCCCCTCTTCCTCAGCCTGCACTACACCGCACCACACTGGCCCTGGCAGACGCGCGAGGACCGTGACCTGAAGGTGGAGGGCACGCTCTTTCACCTCGCGGGCGGCAACGTCGACACCTACCGCCGCATGATCCACCACATGGACGAAGGCATCGGCGCGGTGCTGCGCGCGCTGCGCGACTGCGGGCGGCTCGACGACACGCTCGTCGTCTTCACGAGTGACAACGGCGGCGAGCGCTTCTCCGACAACTGGCCGCTCGTGGGCGGCAAGATGGACCTCACCGAAGGCGGCATCCGCGTGCCCTACATCGTGCACTGGCCGGCGGTGGTGAAACCGGGGGCCGTGAGCGCGCAGCACTGCCTGACGATGGACTGGTCGGCCACGATGCTGGAGGCCGCAGGCGTGGCTCCGGATGGGGCTCACCCGCTGGACGGCGTGTCGCTGATGCCGGTGCTGCGTGATGCGTCGCACGCCTTCGAGCGGCCGATGGCCTGGCGCATGAACCACCGCGGCCAGCGCGCGCTGCGCCAGGGGCGCTGGAAGTACCTGCGCGTGGACGGCCTCGACTACCTGTTCGACATCGACGCCGACGCGCGCGAGCGCGCCAACCGCGGGCCTTACGAGGGTGACCGGCTGCCTCGCATGCGTGAGGCCTGGGAGGCCTGGGACGCCTCGATGCCCGCCATCCCCGAGGACGCCACCGTGAGCCTGGGGTACTCGGTCAAGGACATGCCCCAGCGCTGAGCGCCTTCACCAGCAGGAGAGCTGCCATGCACACGCCACCTCCCTTCGTGCTCGAACCGCTCCTGGGCTGGCGCGAGCAGCCCCCCGAGGAGATGGTGCGCCGGGCGCGCGAATTCCACGCCGACATCGCGCGCCGCCGCACGGTGCGCGACTTCGACAGCCGAAGCGTCCCGCGCGAGGTCATCGAGCGCTGCCTGATGGCCGCCGGCACGGCGCCCTCGGGCGCGAACCAGCAGCCCTGGTTCTTCAGCGTCATCACGGACCCCGCGCGCAAGCGCCGCATCCGCGAGGCGGCCGAGGCCGAGGAGCGGGCCTTCTACGGCGGGCGCGCGCCGCAGGAGTGGCTCGATGCGCTGAGCCCGCTGGGCACCGACCCGGACAAGCCCTTCCTGGAGGAGGCGCCGGTGCTGATTGCGATCTTCGCGCAGAAGTACGGGGTGCGCCCGGATGGCGAGCGCTTCAGCCACTACTACGTGCCCGAGAGCGTGGGCATCGCCACCGGCTTCCTGATCTCGGCGCTGCACCACGCGGGCCTGGCCACGCTCACGCACACGCCCAGCCCCATGGGGTTCCTCGCCGAGATCTGCGGCCGCCCGGCCCACGAGAAGCCGGTCATCCTGCTCGTGGTGGGCTACCCGAAGCCGGGTTGCCGGGTGCCCGCCTATGGCGGCGTGAAGAAGCCGCTTGACCGGATCGCGCAGTGGCTGGAGCCGCAGGCATGAAGACCGTCACCGCACGCGACTGGACCCGCCGCTCCCAGCTGTGCTTCGGCGTGGCCGTGATCTGCGTGCTCTTCC
>JBBAPJ010000053.1:7634-16360 GCA_040400855.1 Rubrivivax sp. | reverse complement strand
TCTTCATCAACCAGATCCGCATGAAGATCGGCGTGATGTTCGGCAACCCCGAGACCACCACGGGCGGCAACGCGCTGAAGTTCTACGCCTCGGTGCGCCTGGACATCCGCCGCACGGGCAGCATCAAGAAGGCCGAGGAAGTCATCGGCAGCGAGACCAAGGTCAAGGTCGTCAAGAACAAGGTGAGCCCGCCCTTCAAGACGGCCGAGTTCGACATCCTGTACGGCGAGGGCATCAGCCGCGAAGGCGAGATCATCGACCTGGGCGTCAACACCCGGGTGCTGGACAAGTCCGGCGCCTGGTATGCCTACAACGGCGAGAAAATCGGCCAGGGCAAGGACAACGCGCGCGAATTCCTGCGCGAGAACCCCGAGCTCGCCCGGGAGATCGAGAACAAGGTGCGCGAGGCCATGGGCATCCCGCTGCAGGCCGGGGCAGCCAGCCAGGCGTGAGGCGCGACGCGCCCGCTGCAGCACCGAGCCTGCGCGCCAAGGCGCTCGCCTGGCTCGCGCTGCGCGAGCACTCCACGCAGGAGCTGCGCACGAAGCTCGAGCAGTGGGCCCAGGCCCGCGGCCGCGACGCAGCCGCCGAAGGCCTGGAGGCGCTGCTGTTGGCGCTGCAGGGCGCGGGCCACCTCAGCGACGCCCGGTTCGTCGAAAGCCGTGTGCACGCCCGTGCGGCGCGGCTGGGCAACGCGCGCATCGAGCACGAACTGCGCCGCCACGGCGTGCACCCTGACGAGGCGGTGCGCGAGGCGCTGCGCACGAGCGAGATCGACCGGGCACGAGCCGTGTGGGCCAAGCGCTTCGGCCAGCCCCCGGCCGACCGAGCCGAACGCGCCCGCCAGGCCCGCTTCCTGGCCGGGCGCGGCTTCAGTGCCGACTCCATCCGGCGCGTGACCGGCGGCGACGAAGCCGCGGACTGACCCCCGGCCGGCGTCGAGGGTGCAGCCGGGCTGCGCTACAGTGCGCCCCGCGGGCGTGCCGGGGGAGCATCCGGGCGCCGCGGCGGTCGGCCCGTCAGGCTGGCGCCAAGGAGCCCGCCCACAATGACGGCCGACCACGCAAGCCGGTCCCCACCTCTGATCCGAGACAGCCCGCATGAAAATCCACGAATACCAAGGCAAGGAAGTGCTGCGCCAGGCCGGCGTGCCCGTGCCGCGCGGCATTCCCGCGTTCACGGTCCAGGAGGCCGTCGAGGCCGCGCAGAAGCTCGGCGGCAGCGTCTGGGTCGTCAAGGCCCAGATCCACGCCGGCGGGCGCGGCAAGGGCGGCGGCGTCAAGCTCGCGCGCTCGATCGAGGAGGTGCGCACGCTGGCCGGCCAGATCCTGGGGATGCAGCTGCGCACGCACCAGACGGGCCCGGAAGGCCAGAAGGTGCGCCGGCTGCTCATCGAGGAGGGAGCCGACATCCGCAAGGAGTATTACGTGGCCGCGCTCACCGACCGCGCCACGCAGAAAGTGGCCGTGATGGCCAGCTCCGAGGGCGGCATGGACATCGAGGAGGTGGCGCACCGCACCCCCGAGAAGATCATCAAGGTCTACGTCGACCCGCTCACCGGCATGACCGACGAGCAGGCCCAGCAGCTGGCCGACGGGATCGGCGTGCCGGCGGCCAGTCAGGCCCAGGCCAAGGAGGTCTTCGGCAAGCTCTACGCCTGCTACATGGCCACCGATGCCAGCCTGGCCGAGATCAACCCGCTGATCCTGGAGGGCAACGGCGCGATCAAGGCGCTGGATGCGAAGTTCAACTTCGACTCCAACGCGCTCTTTCGCCACCCCGAGATCGTGGCCTACCGCGACCTCGACGAGGAGGACCCGGCCGAGATCGAGGCCAGCCGCTTCGACCTGTCCTACATCAGCCTGGACGGCAACATCGGCTGC
The DNA here is from genome assembly GCA_040400855.1 of Rubrivivax sp. Lineage (GTDB taxonomy): Bacteria > Pseudomonadota > Gammaproteobacteria > Burkholderiales > Burkholderiaceae_C > Rubrivivax. The sequence continues at coordinate 14,477 of JBBAPJ010000053.1, read as the reverse complement.
CTGGTCAACGGCGCGGGCCTGGCCATGGCCACCATGGACACCATCAAGCTGTTCGGCGGCGAGCCGGCCAACTTCCTGGACGTGGGCGGTGGCGCCACGGCCGAGAAGGTCACCGAGGCCTTCAAGATCATGCTGGCCAACCCCAAGGTCAAGGGCATCCTGGTGAACATCTTCGGCGGGATCATGCGCTGCGACACGATCGCACAGGGCGTGATCGCGGCGTGCAAGGCGGTGAACCTGACGGTGCCGCTGGTGGTGCGCATGAAGGGCACGAACGAGGAGATCGGCAAGAAGATGCTGGCCGAATCGGGGTTGCCGATCATCAGCGCCGACACCATGGCCGAGGCCGCCACGAAGATCGTGGCCGCCGTCAAGTGACCCCGCCCGGAGCCGAGCCGACATGAGCATCCTCATCGACAAGAACACCCGGGTCATCACCCAGGGCATCACGGGCAAGACGGGACAGTTCCACACCCGCATGTGCCGCGACTACGCCAACGGCCGCGAGTGCTTCGTGGCGGGCGTCAACCCCAAGAAGGCCGGCGAGGACTTCGAGGGCATCCCGATCTACGCCAGCGTGGCCGACGCGAAGGCCGCCACCGGCGCCACCGTGAGCGTGATCTACGTGCCACCGGCCGGTGCTGCCGCGGCGATCTGGGAGGCCGTGCAGGCCGACCTGGACCTGGCGGTGTGCATCACCGAGGGCATCCCGATCCGCGACATGCTGGAGGTGCGCAACCGCATGAAGGCCAAGGAGGCCGCCGGGGGCAAGCGCACGCTGCTGCTCGGGCCCAACTGCCCGGGCGTGATCACGCCCGAGGAGCTCAAGATCGGCATCATGCCCGGGCACATCCACCGCAAGGGCCGCATCGGCGTGGTCAGCCGCTCCGGCACGCTCACGTACGAGGCGGTGGCGCAGCTCACCGAGATCGGCCTGGGCCAGTCCAGCGCCGTGGGCATCGGGGGCGACCCGATCAACGGCCTGAAGCACATCGACGTGATGCGCATGTTCAACGACGATCCGCACACCGATGCGGTCATCATGATCGGCGAGATCGGCGGGCCCGACGAGGCCGACGCGGCGCGCTGGTGCAAGGCCAACATGAGCAAACCCGTCGTGGGCTTCATCGCCGGCGTCACCGCCCCGCCGGGCAAGCGCATGGGCCACGCCGGCGCGCTGATCTCCGGCGGCGCCGACACGGCCGACGCCAAGCTCGCGATCATGGAAGAATGCGGGTTCAAGGTCACGCGCAATCCTTCCGAAATGGGCAGACTGCTCAAGGCGCTCCTCTGATCTGCAGGCCGGCGGCGTGCCGGCCCTCCTGATCACCGGGGGTGCGCGCGCGCACCCCCTTTTCACATCCGCCTCACTCGCGCATCCGCAACGCTCACGATGGACATGCTCTCCTCCCCGGAATTCTGGATCGCGGTCGGCCAGATCATCATGATCGACATCCTGCTGGGTGGCGACAACGCGGTGGTCATCGCGCTGGCCTGCCGCAAGCTGCCTCCCGCGCAGCGCGCGCAGGGCATCATCTGGGGCACGGCCGGCGCGATCGGGCTGCGCGTGGTGCTCATCTTCTTCGCCCTCACGCTGCTGGCCATTCCCTTCCTGAAGCTCATCGGGGCGGTGCTGCTCGTGTGGATCGGCGTGAAGCTGCTCGCGCCCGAGGAGGAGGGCGGCCACGAGGTGCAGGCTTCCGACAAGCTGTGGGCAGCCATCAAGACGGTGATCGTGGCCGACCTGGTGATGAGCGTGGACAACGTCATCGCCATTGCCGGCGCAGCCGAGAGCGCCGGGGGCGACAGCAAGATGCCGCTGGTGATCTTCGGCCTGCTCGTGTCCATCCCGATCATCGTCTGGGGCAGCCAGCTCGTGATCAAGCTGATGGACCGCTTCCCGATGGTGATCACGGTGGGCGGGATGCTGCTGGGCTGGATCGCCGGCACGATGGCCGTCACCGATCCGGCGGTGGTCGGCTACATGCCCACCGAGAAGGATGCCAAGGGCGTGCTGCAGGTGCTGGACGCCGTCCGGTACGGCGCCGGCCTGGCCGGGGCGCTGCTCGTGTGGGCACTGGGGCAGCTCGTGCTGCGCCGGCGCGCGGCGGCAGCGGGCTGAGCCGCTCGCGGCCGGCGCACCGGGGTTCGGTTTCCGCAGATGGCTGCGCTGACCTACCGCTTCGCCAGCGCCGTCGACCCGGGCCGCCTGCGCGCCAACAACGAGGATGCGGTGGTGCTCGACGAGGCCTGCGGCCTGGCCGTGCTGGCCGACGGCATGGGCGGCTACAAGGCTGGCGAGGTGGCCAGCAGCATGGCCACGCACCTCGTGCACGGCGAGCTCAGCCGCTGGCTGGCCGAGGACGGCGCCGCGGCGAGCGACGCACAGCTTCGCCGCGCGATGGAGCGCGCGGTGGACGGCGCCAACCGCCAGATCTTCAACGCCGCCAACCTCAACCCCGACTACCAGGGCATGGGCACGACGCTGGTGTGCGCGGCTTTTCGCGATGCATCGGTGATGATCGGCCACGTCGGCGACTCGCGCGCCTACCGGCTGCGCCAGGGGCGGCTGGCGCGCATGACGCGCGACCACTCCCTGCTGCAGGAGCAGATCGACGCGGGCCTGATCACGGCGCAGGAGGCCTCCGTCTCGGCGATGAAGAACCTCGTGACGCGCGCCGTGGGCGTGGAGGACACGGTGTTGCTGGAGACCCACCTGCACGCGCTGGAGCCCGGCGACCGGGTGCTGCTGTGCTCGGACGGTCTGTCGGACATGCTGCCCGAGCCGGTCCTGGAGCAGCTGCTGCGGGCCGACGTCGAGCCCGGGGAGCTGTGCCGGCAGCTGGTCGTGGCCGCCAACGACGCGGGCGGCCGGGATAATATTTCCGTGGTCGTCGTGCACGCGGATGGCGCGCGGGGTGCGGCAGCGGCGCCATGGTGGCGCCTGCGGCGCAGGCGCTGAGTTCCGATGGTGCGAGGCGTGGAAGGAAGCCCGGTGAGCAAGCTCGTGGTCTGGCTGGATGGGGTCGTGATCAAGGAGGTCCTGCTGACCAAGGACAGGACCACGCTCGGGCGTCGGCCCTACAACGACATCGTCATCGACAACCTGGCCGTCAGCGGCGAGCACGCGGCGCTGCAGATGAGCGGCCCGGACGTCACGATCGAGGACCTCAACAGCACCAACGGCACCTACATCAACGGCAAGGCCATCAAGCGCCAGGTGCTGGTGCACAACGACACCATCGAGATCGGCAAGTACAAGCTCAAGTACCTCAGCGACGAGCCCGGCGCAGCGACCTTCGACAAGACGATGGTGCTGCGTCCGGGTGCCGAGCTGCCGCCGGCGGCGGCTTCGCGCGCGCCGGCCGACGGCCAGCCCTCCGCGCGCATCCAGGTGCTCACCGGCGCGGCAGCCGGGCGCGAGATGCCGCTGACCAAGCCCGTCACGACCATAGGCCGCCCCGGGCACCAGGTGGCCTCGATCTCGCGCCGGGCCGAGGGTTACGTGCTGGCCCACGTGGAAGGACGCGAGCGCCCGAACGTCAACGGCCTGCCGCTGCTGGGCGACATGCAGCCGCTGCGCGACGGTGACCTGATCGAGCTGGCGGGAACGCAGATGCGTTTCTCGCAGCGCTGAGCCAGGTCGCGCCCCCATGACGGCGGCCATCCGCGTTCTGGGCTGCTCGGGCTCGATGGCCTCGGGCGACCGCACCACCTCGTTCCTGCTGGACGGCTGCGTGCTGCTGGACGCCGGCTCGGGGGTGGGCGACCTCACGCTCGAGGAGATGGCGCGCGTGGACGACATCCTGGTGAGCCACTCTCACCTGGACCACGTGCTGGGCATCCCCTTGCTGGCCGACAGCATCATGCGCCGCCGCCTGGCCGCGGGCCGGCCGCCGATCCGCGTGCACGCCTTGCCGGCGACCCTGCGCGCGCTCCGCGAGCACCTGCTCAACGACGTGATCTGGCCCGACTTCACGCGGCTGCCCACGGCCGAGCGCCCGGTGCTGGCGCTGCGGCCGCTGGAGGTCGGGCAGCGGCTCGTGCTCGGCCCGCGTTGCGTGGAGGTGCTGCCGGCGCGCCACTCGGTGCCTGCGGTGGGTTTTGCCGTGTTTCCGCATGCCGACGGCAGCGGGGCGGCCTGGGTCTACTCCGGCGACACCGGACCGAACCCGGCCCTGTGGGCACGCCTGGCGCAGTTGCAGGTGGCCACACTGGCCATCGAGACCGCCTTTGGAGACGATGACCACGCGCTTGCGGAAGTGAGTGGCCACCTTCATCCGGCCAGCCTTGCCGCGGAGTTGCGCCATCTGTCCCCGGGCGTGGAGGTGTGCATCACCCACATCAAGCCCGGCGAGCTCGACACCATCATGCGTGAGGTGGGCCAGCAGGTGGGCACACACCGCGTGCGCGCGCTGCAGGCCGGGCAGCAGATGACGTTGGGCGACCCGTTGTGACGCTTTTCGTCAGCTCCCGCGTCGCAACCTGACGAAATCTGTCAGCCCCGGCCTGCTCGACCCCCTTGAACAGGGGGTTCCCGCCTGGCACGGGTCCTGCTGTTCAACCGGCACGACCCCTTTTCTTTGCCCAGGAGGCTGACCATGAAGCGAGTTCAACAAGGTTTCACGCTCATCGAACTGATGATCGTCGTGGCGATCATCGGCGTGCTGGCAGCGGTGGCGCTGCCGGCCTACCAGGATTACACCAAGCGTGCCCAGATGTCGGAGGTGATCCTGGCGGCGTCTTCCTGCCGCACGGCCATCACCGAGACCGTGCAGTCGGCCACGGGCACGACGCTGCCGGCGGCCAACGGCTGGGGCTGCGAGAGCACCACGAGCTCGAGCAAGTACGTGGCCTCCATCACGACCACCAATGCCGGCGTGATCACGGTGGCGGTGCAGAACATCTCCGGCGTGACGGGCAACGTCACGCTGATCCCGATGACGGCCAGCGGCGCACTCACGAACAGCAGCGTGGGCGTGGGCATCACCACCTGGACCTGCGGCGGCACGGGCACGACCGTTCCCTCGAAGTTCTTGCCCTCGTCCTGCCGCGGCTGATGAGGCGGGAGTCCGGATCATGAGAGCAAGCCAGCGAGGCTTCACCCTGATCGAGCTGATGATCGTGGTGGCGATCATCGGCGTGCTGGCGGCCGTGGCGCTGCCGGCCTACCAGGACTACACCAAGCGAGCGCAGATGTCGGAGGTGATCCTGGCGGCGTCGAACTGCCGCACGGCCATCACCGAGACCGTGCAGTCGACCACGGCCGCGACCCTGCCCGCAGCCAACGGCTGGGGCTGCGAGAGCACCACCAGCACGAGCAAGTACGTGGCCTCGGTCACGACCACCAACGCGGGCGTGATCACGGTGGCGGTCCAGAACATCTCCGGCGCCACGGGCAACCTCACGCTTGTGCCCATGACGGCCGGCGGTGCACTCACGAACGCCAACGTGGGCGTTCGCATCACCTCCTGGGTTTGCGGCGGAACGGGCACGACCGTGCCCTCGAAGTTCCTGCCCTCGTCCTGCCGCGGCTGACCGCCACGGCACCCCGCGCGCATCCGGGCCCCAGTGGCCCGGATGGCGCGTCCAGGGGACCACTCATCCGGGGCAAGCTGTCATGAGCGAAGTCTTGCGGGCGCCACCGGCAGCCGTCGCGCTGCCGCAGGCCCGGGCCGACGAGGCGCCGGAGCTGACGATCCTGATGCCTTGCCTGAACGAGGCGCGCACGCTGGCCGCGTGCATCGCCAAGGCGCAGGCCTTCATGCGCACGCACGCCGTGCGCGGCGAGGTGCTCATTGCCGACAACGGCTCCAGCGACGGCTCGGCCACGCTCGCGCGCGCCCTCGGGGCCCGCGTGGTCGAGGTGAGCACGCGCGGCTATGGCGCAGCCTTGATCGCAGGCATCGCCGCAGCGCGCGGGCGCTACGTGATCATGGGCGACGCCGACGACAGCTACGACTTCGGCGCCCTGCAGCCCTTCCTGGCGGCCTTGCGCCAGGGGGCCGAGCTCGTCATGGGCAACCGCTTCGGCGGCGGCATCGCCCCCGGGGCCATGCCGGCCTTGCACCGCTACCTGGGCAACCCGGTGCTGAGCTTCATCGGCCGGCTCTTCTTCCGCGTGCCGGTGCGCGACTTCCACTGCGGCCTGCGGGGTTTCGACCGCCTGGCCATCGGCCGGCTCGGCCTGCGTTGCGAAGGCATGGAGTTCGCCAGCGAGATGGTCGTGAAGGCGGCCATGCGCGGGCTGTCGATCGTGGAGGTGCCCACCACGCTGGCGCCCGACGGGCGTGACCGGCCCCCGCACCTGCGCAGCTGGCGCGACGGCTGGCGCCACCTGCGCTTCCTGCTGCTGTTCAGCCCGAGCTGGCTCTTCCTGTACCCGGGCCTGGCCCTGTCGGGGCTGGGCGTGCTCTTCCTGGCCCTGCTCGCGCCCGGGCCCTTGATGATCGGCAGCGTCGGCCTGGACGTGCACACCATGCTGTACGCCGCTGGCGCCACGCTGGTGGGCGTGCAGGTGCTGAGCTTTGCGCTGTGCGCCATGGCCTATGGCGTGCAGCTGGGCATCCTGCCCGAGCCGCCCTGGTTCGCGGCCCTGCGCCACCGGGTGTCGCTGGAGGCCGGGCTCGTGGCGGGGGCACTGCTCATCGCGCTGGGCCTGGGGTTGTCCGTGCACTCCGTCGTGCAGTGGGAGCAGGTGCGCTTCGGTGCCTTCGATCCGCGCGTGGGCATGCGCATCGTGATCCCGTCGCTGACGGTGCTGCTCGTCGGGCTGCAGGTGGTCTTCGCCTCGATGCTGCTGGCCGTGATGGGGCTGCGCAGCCATGCCTGCCCAGCCCCCGC
>JBBAPJ010000053.1:0-7534 GCA_040400855.1 Rubrivivax sp. | reverse complement strand
CCTCGATGCTGCTGGCCGTGATGGGGCTGCGCAGCCATGCCTGCCCAGCCCCCGCCCGCTGAGCGCGTGACGGCACCCGTGCCCAGCCCGGCGCACGCCGGCGGCGGGTGGGCTGGAGCGCCCGCGCCCGGCCCCACCCGCGCCGAGCTCGCGCTCGTGGCTGCGCTGGCGCTCGTGGTGACCGTGGGCGCAGCGCTGTTCATGGGGCGGGACCTGAACTGGGACTACCTCAACTACCACGCCTACTCGGCGCTGCTGTCGACCCAGGACCGGCTCTCGCAGGACTTCTACGCCGCCGGCATCCAGGGCTATTTCAACCCGCTGCCTCACCTGCCGTTGGGGTGGATGCAGGCCATGGGGTGGCCCTCGGCCCTGACGGCCGGTGCCCTGGCGGCGTTGCAGTCGCTCAACCTCGTGTTCCTGTACCTGATCAGCCGCGCGTTGCTGGGCGGGCCCGCGCCCCGGCCTGCGGTGGTGGCAGCCGCCACGGTGCTGGGCGCTGCCACGGGCGTGTTCTGGGGCCAGGCCGGCAGCAGCTTCGTGGACGCCATGCTGGCGCCACTCGTGATGGCCTCCCTGTGGCTGCTGCTGCGCAACCCGGGCTGGCTCGGCCTGGTGGGAGCGGGCCTGCTGGCCGGCGCCGGGCCCGGGCTGAAGTGGACGCTCGTGCCCTACGCGGTGGCGCTGTGGCTGGCTGCGGCTGCGCTGCCGGGAACCCCCGGGGTGCGGTTGCGTCGGCTTGTCTGGGTGGGCATCGCGGCGGCGGCGGGGTTCCTGCTGACCTACGGGCACTGGGGCTGGCGGCTGTACCAGGAGTTCGGCAGCCCCGTGTTCCCGCTGTTCAACAGCCTGTTCCAGGCAGCCGACTACCCGACCCACAGCGACCAGTTCCTGCGCTTCGTGCCCGACAGCCTGGCAGCGCTGCTGGCCCTGCCCTTTCGCATGGTGCTGCACGAGAGCTGGATCTACACCGAGGTACCCACGCCCGACCTGCGTCCGGCGCTGGTGGTCGTGCTGGGCACGGCCGCGGTCGCGCTGGCCGCGGCCAGGCGCTGGCGTGCCCCGGGGCGCGGCGCCCAGGCTGCGCCCGCGCCAGGCGGCGCGGTGCCGCTGCGCGAAGGGCCCGCGGCCTGGCGCGTGCTGGCCACCTTCTTCACGGTGTCGCTGCTGCTGTGGCTGCAGACTTCCTCCAACGGCCGCTACGCCACGCCGACCTTCCTGCTGCTGGGCCCGATCGCGTGGGCCCTGTGTGAACGCGTGGCCGGCGTGCGCGCCGGGCGCGTGCTCGGCCTGGTACTGCTGGCCTTGCAGCTGGTGCACCTCGCGCACGCCGGCAGCCCCCGGTGGAGTGCCCAGCCCTGGTCACGCGACATGCTGCCGATCGAACTGCCGCCGGTGCTGGCCGAGCAGCCCCTGCTCTTCGTCACGGTGGGCAGCCTGTCGGAGTCGCACCTGGCGGCCAGGGTGCACCCGCAATCGCCCTTCACCAATCCGATCGGGATGCACTCGCTGCCCAGCCAGGGCCCGGGCTGGAACCGGTTCGTGGTGCTGCGCGACCGCTGGGCGGGCCGCACGCGGGTGGTGTTCAAGGTGCATCTGGACGGCGAGCTGGTCTCGCCCGGGCAGTTCACGCGCATCGACGAGCTCGTCGACCGGCTCGGCCTGAGCCTGGTGCCGGGCTCGTGCCTGGGCATCCGGCTGAACGCCGAGGCGGGTGAGGCGCGCCGCCTGGCTGCGTGCGAGGCGCGCCTGAAGCCGCGGGTGGACGAGGCGCTGGCGGCCCAGCGCGAACTCGCCCGCCGCATCACCGATGCGCTGCAGGCGCGCTGCCCGCACCAGTTCCAGCCGCCAGCGCCCGAGGTCGAGGGCTCGAGCGGGATGTGGACGAGGCGCTACAACCGGCATGACCTCTTCGTCCACGTCAATGTGCAGGAGGATGTCATCACGCTGCGACAGGAGAGACAGGCCGTGGCCGCCGCTCTCGGGCGCGTGTCGACCTGGGAGCGCGACGTCGGACGTTTCACCTGCGTGCTGCCCCACGGCGGTCGCCGCGACCTGCGCGCGCTGAACGCGCAGACCTTCTGAGGGGCTGCACCGCCGCCCCGGGCGTCCGGTGCGATCATTGCGGCTGGCGTCGCCCTGCCAGGGCGTCAGGCTGGCCGGAACGTGACGATCGACTACTTCTCGCTGGGTCAACCCCTCGTGCGCGTGGGTGAGCGTTGAGCCGCGACCCGGGACCCTTGCCGGTGCGCGCTCTCGCCGGGCTCGCGGCCCTGGCCACGCTGGCCGTGGCGCTGCCGACGCTGCTGGCGTGGAACGTGGCGCCTTCCACCACCTTCCTCAACCAGGCGCTGGCCGTGGCCGGGTGGGGCGCGTTCATCGCAGCGATCGCCGGCCCGATCGGCCGCAGCGAGCCAGCCATGCCCGTCGCGGGGATCGTGCGGGCCACCTGGCCCGGCCTGCTCGCGCTGGCGCTGATCGGGGCGGCTGCGCTGGGATCCACGGCGTTCGGGAGCCTGCCTGCGAGCCTGATGCTGTCGGCCCTTGCGCTGCTGGCCGTCGCGGCGGTGGCCCTGCTGGCGGGCGCAGCCGCACCCGCGCAGGCCTTCACGGCCTTGTGCATCGGGCTCGCGCTGGCCGCCGTGCCCAACGTGGCGATCGCTCTCGTGCAGGTCTTCGCCCCCCACTGGGCCGACGGCGAGTGGATCGCGCGCTCGGCGCTGCCCGGCCGCGCCGTGGGCAACCTGCGCCAGCCCAACCACGTGGCGAGCCTGCTGCTGTGGTCGGCCATCGCGCTGGTGGCGCTGGCCGAACTCGGCCGGCTGCGCCGACCATGGGCGCTTGCAGGCCTGGCACTGGTGATGTGGGCGGTGGTGCTCACGGCCTCGCGCACCGGCATGGTGGGCGCCGTGCTGCTGGCGCTGTGGGCCCTCGCGGATCGGCGCCTGACGCGCGCGAGCCGGGCAATGCTGCTGTCGGCGCCAGCGTGGTACGCGCTGGCCTGGGCAGGCATGGCCTGGTGGGCGCGCCAGGCGCAGCAGGCCTTCGGCGGCACGGCACGCCTGGCCGAGTCGGTGGAATCAAGCTCGCGCGTGGGCATCTGGCGCGACACGCTCGTGCTGATGCGCGAGCAGCCGTGGGCAGGCGTGGGCTTTGGCGAATTCAACTTCGCCTGGTCGCTCACGCCGCTGCCGCAGCGCCCGGTGGCCTTCTTCGACCACACGCACAACCTTGCCCTGCAGCTGGCCGTCGAGCTCGGGCTGCCGCTGGCCGCACTCGTGCTCGGGCTGCTGGCGTATGCGCTCGTGCGCAGCGTGCGGCGCTGTGCGGGCCCGCACGCCCCTGTGGGCCAGGCGGGTACGGCGCGGCGCGCGGCGCTGGCGATGGTGGTGATGATCGGGCTGCACAGCCTGCTGGAGTACCCGCTCTGGTACGCCTACTTCCTGCTGCCGGCGGCGTGGTGCCTGGGGGTGGCGTTGGCGCCACGGCTGGGGCTTGAGCCGGCACCTGCCGCGCCCGTGCCCGAAGTGCCCGAAGCGCCTGAGGGCCGCGCGGTGTCGATGCCCGGCCAGGCGGCTCGCCCGGCAGGCGCAGGGCTGCGCGCCGCCGGGGCCTTGCTGGTGGTCGGCGCGGTGGCGGCAGTGGCCGACTACGCACGCGTGGTGCCGATCTTCGAATCGGGGGCGGGCGCTGCGCCGCTGGCGCAACGTATTGCCACGGGCCAGCGCAGCCTGCTCTTCGCCCACCACGCGCACTACGCCGCGGGCACCGTCAGCACCACGCCAGCTGCCGAGATGGCGAGCCTGCAGCAGGCTGCCCACCACCTGCTGGATACGCGGCTCATGATGGCCTGGGCGCGTGCCCACGCCGATGCGGGTGACCTGGATCGCGCCCGCCACCTGGCCGCGCGGCTGCGCGAGTTCCGCAATCCCGCCTCCTCCGACTTCTTCGAAGCCTGCGCGGCGTCGGCCCCGGCGTCGCAGGGGCGTGCAGGCCGCGAGGCGGCCCTGGCCGACCAGCCCGAGCCCTTCCAGTGCGAGTCACCCTCGCGGGAGCTGGGCTGGCGCGACTTCGCGGCGCGCTGAGCCGAGCCGGCCGGGGTCCGCCCTCAGGGCGAGGCCACCCAGTGTCCGGACTTGCCGCCGCGCTTTTCCAGCAGGCGGATGCCCTGCATGACCATGCCGCGGTCCACCGCCTTGCACATGTCGTAGACCGTGAGCAGGCCCACCTGGACGGCAGTGAGCGCCTCCATCTCGACGCCGGTGGCTCCCACGGTCTCGGCCTGCACGGTGCAGTGCACGCAGCTGGCCTCTTCGTCGAGCTCGAAGTCCACCGCCACGCGCGTGAGCGGCAGCGGGTGGCACAGCGGGATGAGCTCGGCCGTGCGCTTGGCGGCCTGGATGGCGGCTATGCGTGCCACGCCGATCACGTCGCCCTTCTTCGCCTGGCCAAGCGCCACGAGCGCGAGCGTGGCCGGCTCCATGTGGATCGAGCCGGTGGCGCGCGCCACGCGGTGCGTGGCGGGCTTGGCGGCCACATCGACCATGTGCGCCTGACCGCTGGCGTCGAAGTGCGTGAGCACGCCCGCCTGCGCGTCGGGGCGGGCGAGCGTGTCGGGGCAGGGGGAGTCGCTGGAGGTGTCGGGCACAGGATGGGAAACGTGGCAGAAACCCGCTGCTGTCATCATAGCGAGCCGCTCGGCGGTGCGCGCGCGGTGCGCGCGCGGCCGAACCCGACCCTCGCACAGGAAGGATGCTCCAGCCGTGACCCGCTTCGCCCCCAGGCTGATGGCCCTGCTGCTGTGCGCGGCAACCGCGCTGGCGCCGGTCTCGCAGCCGGCAGCCCAGGTGCGCATGCCCGCCCTTGGCGACGATGGCGACGAGGGCCTGACGGTGGCTGCCGAGCGGCGCTACGGCGAGCAGATCATGCGCGAGGTGCGCCGCGACCCGGCCTACCTGGACGACCCGGTGCTCCTCGAGTACGTGCAGTCGCTGTGGGAGCGGCTCGTCACCGCGGCGCACAAGCGCGGCGACATCGGGCAGGAGCTGCGCGCGCAGTTCCCGTGGGAGCTCTTCCTCGTGCGCGACCGCAGCGTCAACGCCTTTGCCCTGCCCGGCGGCTACGTGGGCGTGCACCTCGGCCTGGTGGCGCTCACGGGCACGGCCGACGAGCTTGCGTCGGTGCTCGCGCACGAGCTGTCGCACGTCTCGCAGCGTCACATCGCCCGCAGCGTCGCAAGCGCCTCGCGTCAGGGGGCGCTGAGCCTGGCGGCGATGCTGCTGGGCGTGATCGCGGCCTCGCGCGCCAACAGCCCCGACCTGGCGCAGGCAGCCATCGCGGGCGGCCAGGCGGCGGCCATCCAGGGCCAGCTCAACTTCTCGCGCGAAATGGAGCGCGAAGCCGATCGCATCGGCCTGGCCGTGCTGCAGGAGGCGGGTTTCGTGCCCACGGGCATGGCGCGCATGTTCGAGAAGCTCGAGCAGGCCTCGCGCCTGAACGATTCCGGCCAGTACCCCTACCTGCGCACGCACCCGCTGACGACCGAGCGCGTATCCGAGGCGCGTACGCGCACCGGCTATGGCGCCGAGCCCGAGGCGACGGGGCCGCAGGTGCACGCGATGATGCAGGCGCGTGCCCGCGTGCTGATGGACGACGGCGTGGACGGCTTGCGCCGTGCGGCGCTCACGCCCGCCCACTCGCCCGCCTGGCGCGACCGCCTGGCCGTGCTCTACGGTGCGGCGCTGGCGCAGTCGCGCCTGCAGGACCACGAAGCCGCACGCCGCGGGGCGCAGGCGCTTCAGGACGCTGTGCGCGAGATGCCGGGCGCCACGGCCGGGGCGGCGCGCACGGCCGCGCTGCTGCGCGCGGAGATCGAGCTGGCTGCGGGCGACAGCGCGCGCGCGCTGTCGCAGCTGCGCCCGGCGCAGTCCGCAGCGGGCCTGCCGCGCCCGGAGCGGCTGCTGCAAGGGCAGGCGGTTCTGCAGGGCGCGGTGGCTGCGGGTGGCGTGGCCGGTGCGCAGCCGGCTGCTCGCGAGGCGCTCAAGGAGTCGGCCGGCTCGCTGCAGACCTGGCTCGCGCAGCACCGCAGCGATGCGGCAGCCTGGCAGCTGCTGGCGCGCCACCAGGACGCGCTGGGCGCGCGCCTGGGCGCGGCGCGTGCCTGGGCGGAGACGCGCGCCGCTCTGGGCGACCTCGGCGCGGCCATCGACCTGCTGCGGGCGGCGCGGCGCTCGCAGGCACCGGCCACCGCGGCCGATTTCATCGACGCCTCGGTCATCGACGCGCGCCTGCGCGAGCTCGAGGCACAGCGGCGCGAGATCGCACGCGAGCTGCGCGGGCGCCGCAGCGGCCCGGGTGGGCCCGCAGACGACGGCGGCTGAGGGCCCCGGGCGTGAAATCTCCTCGTATTACCTAGGGTCGCGAGGGGCCGGCGGCCTTCTCAGTGCGCGGGGCAAGCGCTACGATCGCGCCCGTGCCACGAGGGCACATACCTACACCCTCGAGACCTTTACCCCCGGAGAACGCCGCATGGCAACTGCAAAGAAACCCGCCGCCAAGAAGCCCGTCGCCAAGAAGGCCGCTTCGAAGCCGGTCGCGAAGAAGGCCGCAGCCAAGCCCGCCGCCAAGAAAGCTGCTCCCGCCAAGAAGGCCGCCCCGGCCAAGAAGGCACCCGCCAAGAAGCGCACCCCGAGTGCCGCCTTCATGAAGCCCATGACCCCGAGCGCCCAGCTGGCCGCCGTCATCGGCGACAAGGCCCTGCCGCGCACCGAGGTCACGCGCAAGGTCTGGGACTACATCAAGAAGAACGGCCTGCAGGACTCGGCGAAGAAGACCATGATCAACGCCGACGCCAAGCTCAAGGAGATCTTCAAGAAGGCCCAGGTCTCGATGTTCGAGATGACCAAGCTGATCAGCAGCCACCTGAAGTGATCCGCAGCGGGGCCCCGTGCCCCGCGAGCCGACGCGAAGCCCGGCCCTGGCCGGGCTTCGTGCTTCGTGGCCCCTTTCGCGGGGCCTGCGGCCCCTGGCGTGCGCGCGCGGGCGGCCGGCCTCAGCCGTGCAGCACGCGCGCCAGAAACCGCCCGGTGTGGCTCAGCGGCTGTGCTGCCACCTGCTCGGGCGTGCCCACGGCCACCACGCGCCCGCCGCCGGCACCACCTTCGGGGCCGAGGTCGATCACCCAGTCGGCCGTCTTGATGACGTCCAGGTTGTGCTCGATGACCACCACCGTGTTGCCCGCCTCGCACAGCTGGTGCAGCACCTTGAGCAGCAACTCGATGTCGTGGAAGTGCAGCCCTGTGGTGGGCTCGTCCAGGATGTAGAGGGTGCGCCCGGTGTCGCGCTTGCCCAGCTCGAGCGCGAGCTTCACGCGCTGCGCCTCGCCCCCGGAGAGCGTGGTGGCGCTCTGGCCCAGGCGCACGTAGCCCAGGCCCACGTCCAGCAGCGAGCGCAGCTTGCGCGCGATCGTGGGCACCGCGCCGAAGAAGGCGTGCGCCTCCTCCACCGTCATGTCCAGCACCTCGGCGATGTTGCG
>JBBAPJ010000052.1:0-16561 GCA_040400855.1 Rubrivivax sp. | reverse complement strand
GGCCTGCAGCACGAGGACGGCCACAGCCACATCCTGGCCGGCACGATCCCCAACTGCATCAGCTACGACCCGACTTTCGCGCACGAGGTGGGCGTGATCCTGCACCATGGCCTCAAGCGCATGGTGGAGAAGCAGGACAACGTCTTCTACTACCTGACGCTGCTCAACGAGAACTACGCGATGCCGGGCCTGAAGGCCGGCACCGAGGAGCAGATCCTCAAGGGCATGTACCTGCTCGAGGAAGGGGCCGATGCGGGCAAGAAGGCGCCGCGCGTGAACCTGCTGGGCAGCGGCACGATCCTGCGCGAGAGCCTGGAGGCACGCAAGCTGCTGGCCGTGGACTGGGGGGTGTCGGCCAACGTCTTCAGCTGCCCGAGCTTCAACGAGCTCACCCGTGACGGCCAGGATTGCGAGCGCTGGAACCTGCTGCACCCCGCGGCCGAGCCGCGCGTGCCTTTCGTCACGCAGCAGCTGGCCCCGCACGCGGGCCCGGTGATTGCATCGACCGACTACATGAAGAACTACGCCGAGCAGATCCGCGCCTTCGTGCCCAAGGGCCGCAGCTACAAGGTGCTGGGCACCGACGGCTTCGGGCGCAGCGACTTCCGCTGGCGGCTGCGCGAGCACTTCGAGGTGAACCGCCACTACATCGTCGTGGCGGCCCTGAAGGCGCTGGCGGAGGAGGGCGCGGTGCCGGTGACGAAGGTGGCCGAGGCGATCGCCCGGTACGGCATCGCCGCGGACAAGGTCAACCCGCTTTACGCATAAGACACCCCCGAGGGACGGAGACGAGCCATGGCATTGATCGAAGTGAAGGTGCCCGACATCGGCGACTTCAAGGACGTGCAGGTGATCGAGGTGCTGGTCAAGCCCGGTGACCGGGTGGCGGCCGAGCAGTCGCTCGTGACGGTGGAGTCCGACAAGGCGTCGATGGAGATTCCCTCCTCGCACGCCGGGGTGGTGCGTGAGCTCAAGGTGGCCATCGGCGACAAGGTGAGCGAAGGCGCGCTGCTGCTGATGCTCGAGGCCGAGGGTGCCTCGCCTGCAGCGGCACCTGCACCGGCCGCGGCACCTGCGCCGATGGCCGCGCCTGTGGCTGCGCCCGCAGCGGCAAGCCCGGCTGCAGTTCCTGCGCACCAGCCCGGCACCCCCTCGGGCAGGCTGCCGCACGCCTCGCCCTCGATCCGCAAGCTCGCGCGCGAGCTCGGCGTGCCGCTGGAGGAGGTGGCGGGCACGGGCCCCAAGGGCCGCATCCTGCAGCAGGACGTGCAGGGCTTCGTCAAGGCGGTGATGGCCGGCTCGCAGCAGACGGCTGCACAGAAGGCCAAGGCCCCGGCGGCGGCAGCTGCTGCCACGGCGGGCGGCGCGTTCCCGGGCCTGCTGCCCTGGCCCCAGGTGGACTACGCGAAGTTCGGCCCCGTGGAGCGCAAGGACCTCTCGCGCATCAAGAAGATCAGCGGCGCCAACCTGCACCGCAACTGGGTGCTGATCCCGCACGTCACGAACCACGACGATGCAGACATCACCGAGCTGGAGGCCTTCCGGGTGCAGCTCAACAAGGAGCACGAGAAGGCCGGCATCAAGGTCACGATGCTCGCCTTCCTGATCAAGGCGTCGGTCGCGGCCTTGAAGAAGTTCCCCGAGTTCAACGCCTCGCTCGACGGCGAGCAGCTGGTGCTGAAGAACTACTTCCACATCGGCTTTGCCGCCGACACGCCCAACGGCCTCGTGGTGCCGGTCATCAAGGATGCCGACCGCAAGGGCATCCTGCAGATCAGCCAGGAGATGAGCGAGCTCGCGAAGAAGGCACGCGACGGCAAGCTGGGCCCCGCGGACATGACGGGCGGGTGCTTCAGCATCAGCTCGCTGGGCGGCATCGGCGGGCGCTACTTCACGCCCATCATCAATGCACCGGAGGTGGCGATCATGGGCGTGTGCCGCAGCAGCACCGAGCCGCGCTGGGACGGCCAGCAGTTCGCCCCGCGGCTGATCCTGCCGCTGTCGCTGAGCTGGGACCACCGCGTCATCGACGGCGCGGCCGCGGCCCGCTTCAACGCCTACTTCGCGCAGATCCTGGCGGACTTCCGCCGGGTGATGCTGTAAGGAGGGCACGGACATGGCCCTCGTCGAAATCAAGGTGCCGGACATCGGCGACTTCCAGGATGTCGCCGTCATCGAACTGCTCGTCAAGGTCGGCGACACGATCCGGCCCGAGCAGAGCCTCGTGACGGTGGAGAGCGACAAGGCCTCGATGGAGATTCCCTCCTCGGCCGGTGGCGTGGTGCGCGAGCTGAAGGTGGCGCTGGGCGACAAGGTGCGGCAGGGCTCGGTGCTGCTCGTGCTCGAATCCGCCGCTGCGGCCGCTGCCGCAGACGCAGGCGTGGCGCCGGCCCCGGCTGCCGCGGCACCCGCGGCACCCGCGACGGCCCCGGCTGCCGCCCCGGTGGCCTCGACCTACGCCGGCACCGTCGACCAGGCGTGCGACCTGCTCGTGCTCGGTGGCGGTCCCGGTGGCTACTCGGCGGCCTTCCGCGCCGCGGACCTGGGCATGAAGGTGGTGCTCGTGGAGCGCTACGCGTCGCTCGGGGGCGTGTGCCTCAACGTGGGCTGCATCCCGAGCAAGGCACTGCTGCACGTGGCCGCCGTGATGGACGAGGCGAGCCACTTCGCCGACCTGGGCATCGCCTTTGGCGCACCGCAGGTCGATCTCGGCAAGCTGCTGGCGCACAAGAACAAGGTCGTGGGCAAGCTCACGGGTGGCCTGGGCGCGATGGCCAAGATGCGCAAGGTGACGGTGGTGCGCGGCTACGGCAGCTTCGTCGACCCGCACCACCTCGCCGTGGAGGAGACCACCGGCGAGGCGCAGGAAAAGACTGGCAAGTCACAGACGATCCGTTTTGCCCAGTGCATCGTCGCTGCGGGCTCGCAGGCGGTTCGGCTGCCTTTCCTGCCCGAGGATCCGCGCATCGTCGACTCCACCGGTGCGCTGCAGCTGCGCCAGCGGCCCCAGCGCATGCTCGTGATCGGTGGCGGCATCATCGGCCTGGAAATGGGCACCGTCTACTCCACGCTCGGCGCTCGACTGGACGTGGTGGAGATGATGGATGGGCTCATGCAGGGCGCGGACCGCGACCTCGTGAAGGTCTGGCAGAAGATGAACGCGCACCGCTTCGACCGCATCCTGCTGAAGACGAAGACGGTGGGTGCCGAGGCCACGTCAGAGGGTATCCGCGTCAAGTTCGAGGGCACGGATGGCCAGGCGAGCGAGGGCGTCTACGACCTCGTGCTGCAGGCCGTGGGCCGTTCACCGAACGGGCGCAAGATCGGTGCGGAGAAGGCGGGCATCGTCGTCAACGAGCGCGGCTACATCCCGGTGGACGGGCAGATGCGCACCAACGTGCCGCACATCTACGCCATCGGCGACATCGTCGGGCAGCCGATGCTCGCGCACAAGGCGGTGCACGAGGCGCACGTGGCGGCCGAAGTGGCGGCCGGCGACGCGAAGGCGCACTTCGACGCGCGCGTGATCCCGAGCGTGGCCTACACCGACCCCGAGGTCGCGTGGGTGGGGCTGACCGAGGACGAGGCCAAGGCGCGCGGCATGGCCGTGAAGAAGGGCCTGTTCCCGTGGAACGCCTCGGGCCGCGCGATTGCCAACGGGCGCGACGAAGGCTTCACGAAGCTGCTCTTCGACGCCGAGACGCACCGCATCCTGGGCGGGGGCATCGTCGGCACGCACGCCGGCGACATGATCGGCGAGGTGGCGCTGGCCATCGAGATGGGGGCCGACGAGGTGGACATCGGCAAGACGATCCACCCGCACCCCACGCTGGGCGAGAGCATCGGCATGGCTGCTGAAGCGGCGCATGGCAGCTGCACGGACCTGCCGCCTGCGCGTCGTTGACGGCACCGACGCGTTGCACGCAAAGCAAAGGGGCCCCGCGGGGCCCCTTTTCGTGCCAGAAGGCGCCTGATCAGGCCTTCTTGACCCAGGCGCTGCACCAGCCGGGGCCAGCAACCTGCTTGCCGGCGAAGAGCGGGCAGCCGCCCCAGGCGTCCGCTGCCTTGCCCTGGAAGAGCTGGCAGTTCTGGCAGTTCTGGCCCTTCTGGTACTTGGCGTGCTTGGACTTGGTGGCATCGGCCACGTAGGCCAGGGCCTTGGCCTGGGCGTCGTTCTCGTCGAGCCTGGCCTGGGCCAGGGCCTCGCGGCCAGCCAGCAGGGCGGCGCCGGCGACGGGAACGATGCGGATGAATTGACGACGGGATTGCATCGAGGGTTACCTCTCGGAAGAAACGGCGTTCAGTCGGACTGTCGAGCGCGGCCGTTTCAAGCGCGGGACGACAGCAAGCAGCAAAACCGCAAGAGGTTAGGGAGCCGCGGGCTAGCCTGCAAGGATAACGGCCATTCCCGACTGGCTTGCTCGGGACGCGGTCGCACCCTCCTGCCTAGAACGGCTGGTCATGCTCAGCCGTTGACAGCGACCGCCGGTTCTCACAGGTCCACGCAGTGCAGCCCGAAGCTGCCGCGCCGGCGATCGGCGAAGTACCGCTCCAGCGTTTCGCGTACCGTGCGGAAGGCCAGCTGCTCCCAGGGCACCTCGTCCTCACGGAACAGGCGCGCCTCGATCGTCTCGGGGCCGGGATCGAAACGCGTGTCGCACAGCCGTGCCCGGTAGTAGAAGTGCACCTGGCCCACGCGCACCACGTTCATCACGGTGTACAGGCCCTCCAGCTCGATGCGCGCGCCGGCCTCCTCGTCGGTCTCGCGCAGCGCGCCGGCGGCGGTGGTTTCGCCGAGCTCCAGGAAGCCCGCCGGCAGCGTCCAGAAGCCCAGGCGCGGCTCGATGTTGCGCAGGCACAGCAGCACCTGGTCTTCCCAAACCGGCACCGTGCCCACGACGTTCAGCGGGTTCTCGTAGTGGATCGTGGTGCAGCCGCTGCACACCGCACGCTCGCGGTTGTCGCCCTCGGGCACGCGGTAGGCCACGGGCAGGCCGCATTGCCGGCAGTGCTTGATCGGTGCGCGGTGGAGCATGCAGCCAGTGTAGCGAGCCGGCACCGTGGCATCATCGGCTGCCGCACTCAGGCGGCGCCAGCAGCAGGATCAGCGAAGATGGAACTCGTGTGTGCGGCACCTCAGCCGGTGCTCGTTCCCGTGGTGGGTGGCGGGGCCTTTCCGGTGCACCGTGTCTATTGCGTCGGGCGCAACTACGCCGAGCACGCCCAGGAGATGGGCCACACCGGGCGCGAGCCGCCCTTCTTCTTCCTCAAGCCGGCCGACACGGTCGTCTTCGTGGCCGACGGGCAGACCGGGGAGATCGACTACCCGACGCTCACCTCCAACTTCCACCACGAGATCGAGCTCGTCGTGGCCATCGGCACGGGCGGCTCGGGCATCCGCGCCGCCGATGCGATGCGCCACGTCTACGGCTACGCCATCGGGCTGGACATGACGCGCCGCGACCTGCAGAACGACATGAAGAAGCAGGGCCGGCCGTGGTGCATCGGCAAGGCCTTCGAGCAATCGGCACCCATCGGCCCGATCCACCCGCTGGCACGCACCGGCGAGCTGGTGCGCGGCCCGATCACGCTGCAGGTGGACGGGCAGCCCAGGCAGAAGGGTGACCTGTCCGACCTCATCTGGAACGTGGCCGAGACGATCGAGCACCTGAGCGCGGCCTGGGTGCTGCAGCCGGGTGACCTCATCTACACCGGCACGCCCGCAGGCGTGGGGGCGGTCACGCGCGGGCAGGTGATGGAAGGCCGCATCGAGGGCCTGGGCGAGCTGCGGGTGCGGGTGCGCTGAGATGGAGCTCTACAACTTCTTCCGTTCTTCCGCTTCGTACCGGGTGCGCATCGCGCTGGCACTCAAGGGCATCGACTACGACTACCGAGCGGTGCACCTGCAGAAGAACGAGCAGATGGGCGAGTCCTACGCCGCGGTCTCGGCCTCGCGCCTGGTGCCGCTGCTGCGCGACGGCGACAAGGTCCTGACGCAGTCGCTGGCCATCATCGAGTACCTGGATGAGACACATCCGCAGCCGCCGCTGCTGCCGGCCGACCCGCTGCAGCGGGCACGCGTGCGCGCGCTGGCGCTGGACATCGCCTGCGAGATCCACCCGCTGAACAACCTGCGCGTTCTGCGCTACCTGGTGGGGCCGCTGGGCGTGTCGGAGGATGACAAGAACCGCTGGTACCGGCACTGGGTGGAGACCGGCCTGGAAGTGGTGGAGCGCCAGCTCGCCGCGCAGCCGGGCACCTACTGCCACGGCGAGTCGCCGACCCTGGCCGACTGCGTGCTCGTGCCGCAGATCTTCAACGCGCGGCGCTTCGACTGCCGGCTCGACCACGTGCCGCACGTGATGCGCGTGTTCGACGCGTGCATGCGGCTGGAGGCCTTCGAGAAGACGCGGCCCGAGGCCTGCCCCGACGCAGCCTGAGCATGCGGGCCGGCGGCTGGCCCGTGCAGTGGGCGGCCCCGCCTGGCGTGGGCGCGTGGATGTCCACGCGCGAGGGAGGCGCCAGCGCCGGCCCCTATGCGGGCTTCAACCTGGGCGCCCACGTGGGTGATGCGGTGCAGGCGGTGGCGGCCAATCGTGGCGCACTTGCGCAGGCGCTGGGCGGCGTTCGGCTGCAGTGGCTGCGCCAGGAGCATGGCGCGCGGGTGGTGCGCGCCACGGCTGCCACGATCGAAGACGAGCCTTGCGCGGATGCGGCCTGGACGGATGAACCCGGCCTGGCCTGCTGCGTGCTCGTGGCCGACTGTCTGCCCGTGCTGCTCGCAGCAGCCAACGGCCGTGCGGTGGGGGCGGCGCACGCCGGCTGGCGCGGCCTGGCAGCGGGTGTCGTGGAGGCTGCTGTGCAGCAGGTGGCGCATGGCGCGGGGTGCGAGCCCGCCCAGGTCGTGGCGTGGCTCGGGCCGTGCATCGGCGCGCGCAGCTTCGAGGTCGGCGAGGACGTGGTGCAGGCCTTCGCAGGCGGCCCGCGCTTCGCGGCACGCGGCCCCCGCGAGGGGCGCCAGAGGTGGCTGGCCGACCTGCCGGGCCTGGCGGCCGATCGGCTGCGGCGCGCCGGTGTGACGGCGCTCAGCAGCGAGGCGCCGTGCACCGTCGAGGATGCCTCACGGTTCTTTTCGTACCGGCGCGACGGTGTCACCGGGCGGCTGGCCGCTGCCGTCTGGCGACGGGCCTGAGGCGGCCTCCGCGGCCTCGGCGGCGCGGCGGGCACGGCGGCGTGCGGGTGTGCCCAGGATGTAGAGCACGATCGCCAGGGGCAGCACCCCGTACAGCAGGAGCGTGAAGAAGGCGCCCAGCCAGGAGCCCTGGGCGGACAGGCCTTCGGCCAGCGCCATCATGACGACGACATAGATCCAGGCAATGGCGACAAGGTACATGGTGAAACGTAATCCCGTCAGACGAAATCAAATGTCATATTGTGGTAAGTTCCGGCGCCTAGATTTCACACCCGGCGGCCGACAGACCAGGCCTGCAGCGGCCCGATTTCCCGGGCGCCGAAGCCAGGATGGCCCCGCCGTCCGCGCACCTTAGCGCTTCGCGGCACCGCGCGCCTGCGTCGTGTCCGAAGGCACATAGGAAACGAGGAGAGCCTGCCCGTGAAACCCATCGACCCCGCTCCCGTTGCGCAGGCCGCACAGGCCTTCGGCCAGGCGATGGCCGACTCGCTGAAGTCCGTGGGCGCCCTGCAGGTGCCGGCCGAGCAGTGGAGCGCGCTCCAGGCCGAGTACCTGAAGCAGGCCGGCACGCTGTGGAACCAGGCGCTGGGTGCCGCAGGCCCGGCGCAGCCCGTGAAGGACCGGCGTTTCGCCGGCACCGAGTGGAGCGCAAACCCCGGCACCGCCTTCCTGGCGCAGCTGTACCTGCTCAATGCACGCACGCTGATGCAGATGGCCGACAGCGTGCAAGGTGACGCGAAGGTGCGTGCACGCCTGCGCTTTGCCGTGCAGCAGTGGATCGACGCCGCCAGCCCGAGCAACTACCTGGCAACCAACCCCGAGGCCTTGCAGCGCGCGGTGGACACCCAGGGCCAGAGCCTGGCCAAGGGGCTGCAGCAGCTGTGGGCCGACGTGCAGAAGGGCCACGTCTCGCAGACCGACGAGACGGTCTTCGAGGTGGGGCGCAACATCGCGACGACCGAGGGTGCGGTTGTCTTCGAGAACGAGTTCTTCCAGCTGCTCGAATACAAGCCGCTGACGCGCCAGGTGCACGAGCGCCCCATGCTCTTCGTGCCGCCCTGCATCAACAAGTACTACATCCTGGACCTGCAGCCCGAGAACTCCGTCATCCGCTACACGGTGGAGCAGGGGCACCGCGTCTTCGTCGTCAGCTGGCGCAACCCGGACGACTCGATGAAGGGCAGGACCTGGGACGACTACATCGAGCACGGGCCCATCCGCGCCATCGAGGTCGTGCGCGAGATCAGCGGCGCGCCCACGATCAACACGCTGGGCTTCTGCGTCGGCGGCACGATCCTGGCCACCGCGCTGGCCGTGCTGGCCGCGCGTGGCCAGCAGCCGGCGCACTCGGTGACGCTGCTCACGACGCTCCTGGACTTCCAGGACACCGGCATCCTCGACATCTTCGTCGACGAGCCCTCGGTGCGCCTGCGCGAGATGACGATCGGCGAGCAGGCCAGCTCCGGCCCAGGGCTGCTGCGCGGGCAGGAGCTGGCCACGACCTTCAGCTTCCTGCGCCCGAACGACCTGGTGTGGAACTACGTCGTGGGCAACTACCTCAAGGGCGACACGCCGCCGCCCTTCGACCTGCTCTACTGGAACGGCGACTCGACGAACCTGCCCGGCCCGATGTACTGCTGGTACCTGCGCCACATGTACCTGCAAAACGAGCTGAAGGCGCCCGGGAAACTGACGGTGTGCGGCCAGAAGGTGGACCTCGGCGCCATCCAGGCGCCCGTCTACATCTACGCCTCGCGCGAGGACCACATCGTGCCGTGGACGGCAGCCTACCGCAGCGTGCCCCTCTTCAAGGGCAAGCGCCGCTTCGTGCTGGGTGCCTCGGGCCATATCGCCGGCGTCATCAACCCGCCGGCGGCTCGCAAGCGCAACTACTGGACGAACGAGCGCCTGCCGCGCGAGGCCCAGGCCTGGTTCGACGGCGCCCAGGAAGTGGCCGGCAGCTGGTGGCCGGACTGGGCGGCCTGGCTGGGTTCGCACGCCGGGCGCAAGGTGGCGGCTCCCAAGGGCTACGGCAGCCGCCGGCACCGCCGGATAGAACCCGCACCGGGCCGCTACGTGCAGGCCAAGGCCTGAGTCGCGCGGCATCATCACCCACCCCCTACGATTCACCCACAGGAAGGAGACTCCCATGACACAGAAGATCGCTTACGTCACCGGCGGCATGGGCGGCATCGGCACCGCCATCTGCCAGCGCCTGCACAAGGACGGCTTCAAGGTCATCGCCGGCTGCGGACCGAGCCGCGACCACGTCAAGTGGCTCGACGAGCAGCGTGCGCTGGGCTACACCTTCTACGCCTCGGTGGGTAACGTGGCCGACTGGGACTCCACCGTCCAGGCCTTCACGAAGGCGATCGCCGAGCATGGCGCCATCGATGTGCTCGTGAACAACGCCGGCATCACGCGTGACCGCATGTTCCTGAAGATGAGCCCGGACGACTGGAAGGCCGTCATCGACACCAACCTCAACAGCATGTTCAACGTCACCAAGCAGGTGGTGCCGGGCATGATCGAGAAGGGCTGGGGCCGCATCATCCAGATCTCCTCGGTCAACGGCGAGAAGGGCCAGGCCGGACAGACCAACTACTCCGCCGCCAAGGCCGGCATGCACGGCTTCACGATGGCGCTGGCGCAGGAGCTGGCGAGCAAGGGCGTGACGGTGAACACCGTCAGCCCCGGCTACATCGGCACCGACATGGTCCGTGCCATCAAGCCCGAGGTGCTGGAGAAGATCGTCGCCACCATCCCCGTCAAGCGACTGGGCACGCCCGAGGAGATCGGCTCGATCGTGGGGTGGCTCGCGGGCGACGATTCGGGCTTCACCACTGGCGCGGACTTCTCCTGCAACGGTGGATTGCACATGGGGTGAGCGCGCGACGCAAACGCTCAGGGCGCCTTGCGGCGCCCTTTTTCATGCCCCCCCGATGAAGAACTTGATCACTGCCTTGGCCGCAAAGCCCACGAGCCCGAAGCCGAGCGCGAGGAACAGCACGAAGGTGCCGAATCGTCCCGCCTTCGACTCGCGCGCCAGCTGGAAGATGATGAACACCATGTACAGCATGAAGGCGCCGACCCCGAAGGTCAGCCCGAACTGCGCGATCTCCTCCTCGCTGAAGCCGAACATGCGCGGCGCCTCAACCGCGCCCTGAGCCGGCGCCGCCGTCCAGGAGGTCGCGGTAGGCGTGCCAGCTCGCGTGCGCGAGCCACGGCAGCACCACGACAAGCCCCACGAGCGCGCCGGCCATGGCCGCGAGCGTGAGCGCGAGCACAAGCGCCGCCCACAGCCCCAGTGGCACCGGGTTGTGGAGCACCACGCGCCAGCTCGTGAGCACCGCTGCGAGAACGCCGATGCGGGAATCCAGCAGCAGCGGCAGCGCCACGACGCTGGAGGCGAAGACAGGAGCGGCTAGCGCTCCGCCCAGTGCCAGCCACGCCGCGAACAGCCAGGAGGAGTCGTCCAGCACCACATGGCGGATGAACTCGAGCGGGTGCGTGACGGGCTCGCTCGAGAAGCCCGTGACCAGCGAGGCCGAGGTCATGACCCATCCCGTGCCGGCCAGGCCCAGCAGAAGCCCGAACACGACGAGCCGCCCGTCTCGCGGTACCCACACGCCCAGGGTCTGGCGCAGCGTCGCGCGTCGGCCCTGCTCGAGCTCGCGGCTCACGCGGTACAGGCCCGTGGCGAGGATCGGCGCCACGATCAGGAAGCCCGAGAAGGCGCCCGACAGCAGCCAGAACCGGTCGTGCGCCAGACCGAGCAGGAGCGCGCCGAAGGTGGTGATCGCCACGCCGTGCACCAGGCCGGGAACCGGGCAGGCGAGCAGGTCGCGCCAGCCGCGTGCCAGCCAGTGCAGCGGCTGCAGGGCGGCCACCTCGCGCGGGGTGAACTGCCGCGATTGCTCTCCGGCGCGGCGCAGGTCGATCAGGGCCATGGCGGCCGAGTCTAGGTGGGGGCGTGCGGGTCGGACTTGATGCAGGACAGTTCGACGACGGCTGCGGCGGCGTGTGCCAGCGCCGACGGGGACCCGTCTTCCAGCACCACCTCCTGCGCCTGCGTGAAGCCGGCGTAGTTGCGTGCCATCGAGCGCAGGTAGACCGGGTCGTAGTGGGTCTCGAGCAAGGCGGCGACGAGCTCGTCGGTCCGCCCGGCCTGCGCCAGCTCCTGCCAGCCGTTCACGACTTCGTGGCCGCGCGCTTCGCGCAGCGAATCCAGGCGCGCACACAGGGCGGCCGTGTCGGCCACGAAATGGGCGTAGTCCTCGCGCAGCAGCCTCACGCGGGCGGCCAGGCCCATCTCCAGGCGCAGGCAGGGCGCACCGCGCATGCGCTGCAGCAGTGCTTCGGGCAGGCGCAGGCGGCCGATGGTGCGGCTCTCGCTCTCGACGAAGACGGGGCGCCCGGGCTCGAAGCCGCGCAGGGCCTGCCACAGCCGCGTCTCGAAGGCCTTCTGAGAGGGTTGCGGCCGGTCGGGAACCGCGCCCAGCACGGAGCCGCGGTGCTCGGCCAGGTCCTCCAGGTCGAGCACCTGGGCGCCGCGCCGGGCCAGCGCCTGCAGCAGACGGCTCTTGCCCGTTCCGGTGCGGCCGCACAGCACCCGGAAGTCCAGCCCCGCGCCGGCGTCCTCCTGGTCGGCCAGCACGCGGCGCCTGAACGCCCGGTAGCCGCCCTCGAGCACGTGCACCTCGAAGCCCACCTGCGCCAGCACGAGCGCAAGCGAGCCCGAGCGCTGGCCACCGCGCCAGCAGTAGACAAGGGGCTTCCAGCCGAGGGCGAGCGCAGGCCCCTCGCGCTCCAGGTGGCGCGCGATGTTGCGCGCGGCCATGACGGCGCCGCGCTTGCGGGCCTCGAAGGCCGACAGCTGCGTGTACTCGGTGCCCACGACACGCCGCTCCTCGTCGTCGAGCACCGGCCAGTTGAGCGCGCCGGGCAGGTGGTCGAGCGCGTGCTCGGCCGGGCTGCGCGCGTCGATCACCGCATCGAAGGTCGCCAGGCGTGCGAGTGCCTCGTCGACGCCGATCCGGTGCAGCCGCAGGGCTCCCATGAAGTGGCGCTCAGGCCAGGGCGTCGAGCAACTCGGACTCGATCTGCAGCTGCGCCTTGGACAGCTGCAGCTCCGGCCCGTGCACGAGGAAGGTGTCCTCCACCCGCTCGCCCAGCGTGCTGATCTTGGCCAGCTGCAGGTTCACGTGGTGGCGGGCCAGGACACGCGCGATCGCGTACAGCAGGCCCGAGCGGTCGCTCGCGCTGACGCTGAGCAGCCAGCGCTGGCCGCGCTCGTCGGGCTGCAGCGAGACGCGTGGAGTCATCGGGAAGGAGCGCACGCGCCGCGAGCGCCGGCTCTGCAGGGGCTCGGGCAGGGGCCCGGGCGAGGCCAGGGCGGCGGCCGCCTGCGACTCCACCAGGGAGATCATGGACCGGTACTCGGCGGGGCTCGTGGCCGCGCCGATGCTGACGATCTGGAAGGTGTCCAGCGCGTAGCCGGTTCGGGTGGTGTGCACCTTCGCGTCCTGGATGCTGAAGCCTGCCGAGTCGAAGTAGCCGCAGATGCGCGCAAAGAGGTCGGGCTGGTCCGGGCACCAGACGAGCACCTGCAGCCCTTCGCCCGCCGGCGAGGGGCGGGCCTGCACCACGGGTGCGCGGCTTTCCAGGTGGCGCCACAGCACGCGTGCGTGCCAGGCGATCTCGGCAGCGTCGTGGCGAGCGAAGTAGCCCAGGTCCACCGCCTGCCACAGCGCAGCCTCGGTGCCCGGCAACGCCGAGTGCAGCGCCAGCAGCTGGCGCGCCTCCTGCTTGCGAGCCTCGATGTCGGCATCGAGGTTCGGCCGCGCCCCGCCCAGCGCCCGCAGCGTCAGGCGGTACAGGTCCTCCAGCAGCTTGCCCTTCCAGGCGTTCCACACCTTGGGGCTGGTGCCGCGTATGTCGGCCACCGTCAGCAGGTACAGCGCCGTGAGGCGGTGCTCGGTGCCCACGAGCCGCGCGAAGGCGAGGATGACGTCGGGGTCGCTGAGGTCCTCCTTCTGCGCGATGCGGCTCATCGTCAGGTGGTGCTGCACGAGGAAGGCGATCAGGTCGGTGGACTGGCGCGAGATGCCGTGCGCACGGCAGAAGCGCCGCACTTCGCGTGCACCGAGGTCGGAGTGGTCACCGCCACGCCCCTTGGCGACGTCGTGGAAGAGGGCCGCCACGTACAGCACCACCGGCTCGTCCCAGTTGGCGGCAAGCTGGCTGCAGAAGGGGTACTCGTGTGCATGCTCGGGAATGAAGAAGCGCCGCACGTTGCGCAGCACCATCAGGATGTGCTGGTCCACCGTGTAGACGTGGAACAGGTCGTGCTGCATGCGCCCGACGATGCGCCGGAAGACCCACAGGTAGCGCCCGAGCACGGAGGTCTCGTTCATCAGGCGCAACACGTGCGTGATGCCCGCAGGCGAGCGCAGCATCGCCATGAAGGTGCGCCGGTTGCGTGGGTCGCTGCGAAAGCGCGCACCCATCAGGCCGCGGGCGTTGTAGAGCGCGCGCAGCGTGCGGGCAGACAGGCCCGTGATGCCCGGCGCCCGCTGGAAGACGAGGAAGGTCTGCAGGATCGCCTGGGGATCCTCGGCGTACAGGCGGTCGTGGGCGACCTCCAGCAGCCCGCCGCGGTCCAGGAAGCGGTCGTCGATGGGGCGCATCGGCGCGGCCTCCGAGCCGACGATGCGCTCCTCCATGTTCAGCAGCAGGATCTGGTTGAGCTGCGCCACCGCCTTGGCGGCCCAGTAGTAGCGGTGCATCAGACGCTCCGAGGAACGCTGGGTGCGGGTGGAGACCAGCCCGAAGCTCTCGGCCACGGCGGTCTGGAGGTCGAAGACGAGGCGATCCTCGCGTCGGCCCGCCAGCGCGTGCAGCCGCGCGCGGATCAGCTTCAGGGTGCCCTCGTGGCGACGCAGCTGCCG
The DNA here is from genome assembly GCA_040400855.1 of Rubrivivax sp. Lineage (GTDB taxonomy): Bacteria > Pseudomonadota > Gammaproteobacteria > Burkholderiales > Burkholderiaceae_C > Rubrivivax. Next base: position 2,419 of record JBBAPJ010000052.1, on the reverse strand, counting down.
CACCTCGAAGGGGGTGAGCAGGCCCCTGGCGGCCAGCTCGCTCCAGGTGCGCCCAAGCCCGGCGGCGCGCGCGATCCAGATCAGCACCTGCAGATCGCGCAGGCCGCCCGGGCTTTCCTTGCAGTTGGGCTCGAGCGCGTAGGGTGTGCTGTCGTAGCGCACATGGCGCTGCTGCATTTCCAGCGTCTTGGCACGCAGGAACGCGGCCGAATCCAGGGCGGCGTGGGTGGCCTGCTCGAAGCGCTCGAAGAGCGCCCGGCTGCCGGTGATGCGCCGGCTCTCCAGCATCGCCGTCTGCACCGTGACGTCGCGCTGCGCTTCCGCCACGCACTCCTCGACCGTTCGCACGGATGAGCCTATCTCCAGGCCGGTGTCCCAGCAGGCGGTGATGAAGCTGCCCACGGCGTCGGTAGGCGCGCCCGCGGGCAGCAGGACGAGCACGTCGACGTCAGAGAAGGGAAAGAGTTCGCCCCGCCCGTAGCCGCCCACGGCCACGAGCGTGCTGCCTGGCGGCAGGGCGTGTGCGTGCCACAGGCCGCGCAGCGTCGCATCCACGAGCCGGGCCAGCTGGCGCAGCAGCGACGAGGCAGCCTGCGGCGTGGCACGGCCCTCCCGGAACCGCGCCAGCAGGGCCGACTTGGCTTCGCGGAACTGCCGGCGGGTGAGATCCCAGGCAGCGGGGGAAGCGGGGTCCGGAGCCAGGCTCACCGGGACGACCTCCTGCGCGGCTTGCCGCCGTACGCGGCCTCAGCGGCCGAGCAAGGGGGAGGCCGCCTGAGGTGCCTCGCCCGCACGGGAGGCGGGCGGAAGCAGCTGAGCCTGGGCGCCGTAGCCCGCGGCAGCGAAGGCCGGCGGCGGCGGGCTGCCGGCCGAGACGGTGAGCACCTCGTAGCCGGTCTCGGTGACGAGGACGGTGTGCTCCCACTGCGCCGACAGCGAGCGGTCGCGCGTGACGATCGTCCAGCCGTCGTAGGGGCGGTTGCCGCGCCGGTCTTCCTTGATGTCGCGCCGCCCGAGGTTGATCATCGGCTCGATCGTGAAGATCATGCCCGGCACGAGCTCCTCCAGTGTGCCGGGCCGCCCGTAGTGCAGCACCTGCGGCTCCTCGTGGAAGCGTGCGCCGACCCCGTGGCCGCAGAACTCGCGCACCACCGAGTAGCCGGCACGTTCGGCAAAGACCTGGATCGCATGCCCGACGTCGCCCAGCCGCGCACCCGGGCGCACCTGCACGATGCCCCTCCACATGGCTTCGAAAGTCACCTGGCACAGCCTGCGCGCCGCGATCGAGCCCTCGCCGACGACGTACATGCGGCTGTTGTCGCCATGCCAGCCGTCCTTGATGACGGTGACGTCGATGTTGACGATGTCGCCGCTGCGAAGCGGCCGCTCGTCGGGGATGCCGTGGCACACGACCTCATTGACGGAGGTGCACAGCGAGGCCGGGTAGGCGGGGTAGCCCGGAGGCTGGTAGCCCAGCGTCGCGGGGATGCCCTGCTGGATCTTCGTGATGTGGTCGTGCGCCAGTCGATCGATCTCGAGCGTGGTGATGCCGGGCCGGATGTGCGGCTCGAGCATGTCCAGGACCTCGCTGGCCAGGCGGCCGGCCAGCCGCATGCCGGCGATGTCGGAAGCGGATTTCAACGGAATCGGCATGGGGCGGGATTATCCCACCCCACCGATAGAATTCGCCGGCGCGCTCCCCTCCCATGCCTTCGTCCCCACCGAGCCTGCACGCCTTCGTCGGCGGCCAGGCGCTCTCCGCCTTCCGGCTCGGCGCCTTGCTCGAGCGGCTGCGCCGCCACGAGCCGAACGTAGCGGCCCTCCAGGCGCGGCATGTCTACTGGGTGGAAGGGGACGCCGCAGAAGGCTCGGTGGATCGGCTGGCTGATGCGCAAGTGGCCCGCATCGCCGCGCTGCTGGATGCGCAGCCCGCCGGGACTGCGGGTTCCGCGGGCCGCAGCGAGGGGCCTGGCGAGGCCGAGGGCGGCTTGCTGGTCGTCGTGATGCCCCGGCCGGGCACGGTGTCGCCCTGGTCGAGCAAGGCCACCGACATCGCGCGCAACTGCGCGCTGCCCGTGCGCCGCGTGGAACGCGTCACCGAGTACCGGCTCCAGGCCCGCCCGGGCTGGTTCGGGGCGGCGCGCCCGCTGGGCTCCCAGGCGCTGGCCGCACTCGCTGCGCTCCTGCATGACCGCATGACCGAGGCCGTGGCTTACGAGCGCGCGGGCGCGCGCGTGCTCTTCACGCACCATGCCGGCCCTCCGATGTCGCGCATCGGCGTCTCCCGGCACGGCCGCGCCGCGCTGCAGGAGGCCAACACGGCCCAGGGCCTGGCGCTGTCGGACGACGAGATCGACTACCTGGCCGAGGCCTTTGCACGGCTGCAGCGCGACCCGACCGACGTCGAGCTGATGATGTT
>JBBAPJ010000051.1:0-16753 GCA_040400855.1 Rubrivivax sp. | reverse complement strand
CCCTACTCCGGCTTCCGGGTGGGGGCGGCGCTGCTGGACGACACCGGGGGCGTGCACGCGGCGTGCAACGTCGAGAACGCGGCCTACCCCCAGAGCCAATGCGCCGAGGCGAGCGCCATCGGCGTGATGGTGGCTGCCGGCGCGCGGCGCATCGTCGCGGTAGCCGTGGTGGGCCAGGGGCAGGAGCCGGTCACGCCCTGCGGCGGCTGCCGCCAGCGGCTGCGCGAGTTCGCGGCCGACGGCACGCCCGTGCTCGTGGCCGATCCAAGCGGGCTGCGGCTGCGCACGACGTTGGGGGAGTTGCTGCCGCACGCCTTTGGCCCGGCCCACCTGGAGGCTGGGGGATGAGCACCGCCGTGCCCTGGCACACGGACGCGGACATGCAAGCCAGCGTGGCGCGGCTGCGCGTGGCGCTCGGAGATCGGCCTGTGCCGCGGGTGGCGCTGCTGCTGGGCTCGGGCTGGGGTGCGGCGGCCGAGGCGGTGCGAGATGCGGTGGACGTGGACTACTCGCAGCTGCCGGCCTTCCCCGAACTTGCGGTGGGCGGCCACGCCGCACGCGTGCGCCTGGGCACGCTGGGCGGGCGCGCGGTGGCGGTGCTGATGGGGCGCTCGCACGCCTACGAAAGCGGCGAGGCGCATGCCATGCGCGGGGCCGTGCGCACCCTGGCGCGGCTGGGCTGCCGCGTGCTCGTGCAGACGAACGCCGCAGGCAGCCTGCACACGTCCATGCCTCCGGGCAGCCTGATGGTGCTCAGTGACCACCTGAACCTGCCGCAGCGCTCACCGCTGGTGCACGAGCGCGACGACAGCCGCTTCGTCGACCTGCGCGACGCCTACGACCCGGCGCTGCGCGCACTCGCCCGGCGCTGCGCGCAGGCGCGGGGGCTGACGCTGCACGAAGGCGTCTACGCCTGGGTCATGGGCCCGCAGTTCGAGACCCCGGCGGAGATCCGCATGCTGCGCACACTCGGCGCCGATGCGGTGGGCATGAGCACCGTGCCCGAGACCATCCTCGCGCGGCACGCGGGCCTGCGCGTGCTGGCACTGTCGCTCGTCACGAACCTCGCCTGCGGCGTGGGCGACGAGGCGCTGAGCCACGCGCACACGCTGCAGGCCGCGCAGCGCGCCGGCGCCGACGCCAGCGCGCTCGTGCAGGCCATCGTCGCCGCGCTGGACGAGCCGGCCTGATCGCGCACGCCCGGGAGGCCCAGCCATGAACCCCTCGCAGCACTTCGACGCCGCACCGCGCCGCGCCGCGCAGCTCGCCCTGGCGTGCCTGGACCTCACGAGCCTGAACGACGCCGACACCGAGGCGGACATCGCCCGGCTGTGCGAACGCGCCAGCGGGCCCCATGGCACGCCCGCTGCCGTGTGCGTGTGGCCGCGCCTGGCTGCGTTCGCGCGGCGCGAGGCCCCGGCCGGCGTGGCCGTGGCAGCGGTGGCCAACTTTCCCGATGGCAGCCTGGACGTCGCACGCGTGGTGCGCGAGGTGGGTGAGATCGTGCAGGCCGGGTCACAGGAGGTCGACGTGGTGCTGCCCTGGCGCGCGCTGCGGGGCGGCGACGAGGCGGGCTGTGCGGCGGTGCTCGACGCCGCGCGGCGCGCCAGCCCGGGTCTCGTGCTCAAGGTGATCCTCGAGTCGGGCGAACTCGCCGACGCGGCGCTCGTGCAGCGCGCCGGCGCGCTCGCGCTGCAAGCCGGTGCAGACTTCCTCAAGACCAGCACCGGCAAGACGCGTCACGGCGCCAGCCCCGAGGCTGCACGCACGATGCTGGCGCTGCTGGCCGGGCAGGAGCGTGCCACCGGCCGCAAGGGCGGCTTCAAGGCCTCCGGGGGCGTGCGCACGGTGGCGGATGCAGCGCTCTACATGGGCCTCGTGGCACAGGCCCTGGGAGAGTCCGCCCTCACACCGGCGCGCTTTCGCATCGGCGCCAGCGGCCTGCTCGACGACATCCAGGCCGTGCTGGCGTGGCCGGCCGGCCTGCCCTACTCTCGTGCCGGCGCGCCCCCGCCCGGCGGCGCGAACCCCTACTGACACCCTGGAGCGCCCCTGCCATGACGCGCACAACCGTCCTGCCCGTTCGTTCCCCACGCATGTTCCCGCTGGCGGGACGACTGGCTCGCGGCCTTGTCGCCGCGCTGGCCCTGGCGGGACTGGCCAGCTGCTCGACCACCGGCTCCCCCGGCGCGGCCGCGGGAGCTGGGCCGGCTGCCACACCCGCTGCACCCGTGACGGTGCGCCTGATCGCCTTCAACGACCTGCACGGCAACCTCGAGAGCGCGGGCCTGAGCCTGCCCTGGCCCGACCCCTCGGACCGCCGCAAGGTGGCTCGCCTGGCCGCCGGCGGGGCCGCACCGCTGGCGGGCCTGGTGCAGGCGCTGCGCGCGGGGGCCACGCACCACCTGACCCTCAGCAGCGGCGACATGATCGGCGCCACGCCGCTCGTCTCGGCGCTGTTCCTGCACGAAAGCACGATCGACGTGGCCAACCGCATCGGCGTGGACATCGCCATTCCCGGCAACCACGAGTTCGACGCCGGGCGCGAGGAGCTGCTGCGCGTGCTGCGCGGGGGCTGCGCCGACAACAAGCCCGACGCCCCCACCGTCTCCTGCGCGCTCGGGCGCCATGGCGGGGCGCGCTTTGCGATGTTCGCGGCCAACGTCGTCAAGACCGAGGGCGGCACGCTCTTCCCGGCCTCCATCGTGCGCGAGTTCGGCGGCATCAAGGTGGGCTTCATCGGCGCGGTGACGAAGATCACGCCCTCCATCGTCGTGCCCTCGGGCGTGGCGGGGCTGCGCTTCATCGACGAGGCGCAGGCCATCAACGCCGAGGCGGCGCGCCTGAAGGCGCAGGGCGTGGAGGCGATGGTGGCCGTGATCCACGAGGGCGGGGACACCGGCACGCCGGGGCTGCCGATGGAGTGGAACGATGCCGGCTGCCCGAACCCGCGCGGCGAGATCTTCGACATCGTCAAGCGCCTGTCCAACGATGTGGACCTCGTGTTCTCGGCCCACACCCACCAGGGCTACCGCTGCGTGATCGAGGGCCGCGCGGTGATGCAGGCCACGGCGCTCGGGCGCGGCGTGAGCGTGGCCGACATCGTGCTCGACCCGAAGACCCGCGACATCGACCGCGCCCGCACCGTGCACCGCAACCTGCCCGTCTTAAACGAGCGCAGCGACCCCGCCTTGCGCGAGGCGATCATCGCCGCCGAGCCCGAGCCCTGGCGCCAGGTGCTGCGCACCGCGAGCCCCGTGCCCGAAGTCGCCCAGCGCGTGGCCGAGTACGTGGCTGCGGCTGCGCCGCGCGCGCAGCGCCCGGTGGGCCGCATCGCCGGCAACTTCGACCGCAGCGGCCGCACCGATGCCAGCGCCGGGCGCCTCGTGGCCGACGCGCAGTGGGCGGCCACGCGCGCACCCGAGCGCGGCGGTGCGCAGTTCGCGCTGATGAACCCCGGTGGCGTGCGAACCGATCTGCGCTGCACGAGCGCACCGCCTTGCACCGTCACCTATGGCGAAGCCTTCGCCATGCAACCCTTCGGCAACAGCCTCGTCGTGATGACGCTCACCGGCGCGCAGATCCGCCAGATGTTCGAGGATCAGCAGCAGCCGGGGCGCGAGCGCCCCTACTTCCTCATTCCCTCGTCATCGCTCACCTACCGCTGGAACGCGCGCGCGGCCTACGGCCAGCGGGTGGAGGACCTGCGCCTGGACGGCCAGCCCGTGGACGCAGCGCGCGAGTACCGCTTCACCGTCAACAGCTTCCTGGCCGAAGGCGGCGATGGCGTGCGCATGCTGGCCAACGGACGCAACCGCCTGGGCGGCATGCAGGATGTGGATGCGCTGGTCGTCTACCTGCAGGCCACGACCCCGGCGCCGGCCCGCACGCCGCGCATCACGCTCGTGGAGTGAGGAGCCGGCGCCTACAGGCCGATCCCGTACCAGCCCAGGCCCGCAGCTACGATCTTCGGCGCAGCGTACTCACGGCCGCAGGTGTGCCAGGGGCCGCTGGAGCGCGGCCACGAGGGCCCCCAGGGCCAGCAACGCCGCCGACACGGCCAGGCCCGTGCGCAGCCCGCCCGCGCCGTCGGCCAGGCCGCCCACCAGGCTCGGGCCCACGATCTGACCCGCCGCGAACACGATCGTGAACGCGCTGATGCCCGCCGGCCAAAGCGTGGCGTCCAGGTTGTGCCGCACGAGTGCGGTGGTGGAGGCCACCACCGACAGGAACACGGCACCAAAGAGCGCGCCGGAAACGAAGGCCGCCACCGGGTGCACGACGAGCACGGGCAGCGCGGTGGCCAGCGCGAGCAGCGCATTCAGGGTGGCCAGCGCCCCGCCGCCGCGCGCGCGCTGCAGCAGCGCGGCCCACAGCCATGGCGAGGCCATCACGCCCACGCCCAGCAGCGCGTAGAAGGCCGTCACCGTGCCCGATGCCAGGCCCTGCTCGCGCAGCAGCGTGACGATGAAGGTCATGTAGCCGATGTAGCCCAGGCCGAAGCAGCCGTAGCCGACGAGCCCGGCAGCCAGCCGGTGCAGCCCGAGACGCTGCGCGCCAGCGGCCGCAGCCGGTGGTGCAGGAAGCGCGACAGCGCGCAGGCGCAGCGCCATCGGTACGGTGGCCGCCGTGGCCAGCGCGCCCAGCACGAGCCAGCCCCACTGCCAGCCCGCCACGCCGCCGCCGGGCCGGGCCGGCCCCACCACCCCCGATGCCGGCTCGAGCAACGGCGGCAGTACCAGGGCACAGGCCACGATGCCAAGCCCCGTGCCGCCGTAGTACAGCCCCAGCACGAGGCCGCTGGAGACACGCCCGTCCACGCCCGGCGCGGCCGACAGCCGCGCAGCCAGCAGCCCGCCACTGACAAAGACGGCCGCGCTGGCCACCCCGGCGGCCAGGCGCAGCGCGGCCAGCACCGCATCGCTCGTCGTCAGCCCGTGCAGCGCGAGCACGGCCGCGGCGGCCAGACTGCCCCCCACGAGCGCCTCCTGCCCGGCGCGCGCGCCGCGCCAGCGCAGCCAGGCAGGCAGCAGCAGCGCCCCCACCAGGTAGCCCGCCGCGTTGAGGGTGTTCATGGCACCGGCGGTGAAGTAGCTCCAGCCGAGCTCCGCGCGCATCGGAGGCAGCAGCAGCGCATAGGAAAAGCGCGCCAGCCCGAGCGACACCGCAGCCCCGAGCGCCAGTGCGAGCGCGGTGCGGATGGCCTGACCCGGTGTCATGCAGCAAGCCTACTGCACCCGGCGCCACACACGGCTGGCGTGCGCGAACCGCTGTGGCATGCTGGCGTTCTCCCCCACCATGCCGCTGCCCCAGGAGATCATCCGCAAGAAGCGCGACGGCGCGACGCTCACGCGCGCCGAGATCGAAGCCTTCGTGCACGGCCTGGTCGATGGCGGCTTCTCCGATGCGCAGGTCGCAGCCATGGCGATGGCCATCGTGCTGCGCGGCATGGACACCGACGAGACGGCGGCGCTCACGCACGCGATGACGCACTCGGGCGAGGTGCTCGACTGGCGCGGCAGCAGCCTGGACGGCCCCGTGCTCGACAAGCATTCCACGGGCGGCGTGGGCGACAAGGTGAGCCTCGTGCTCGCCCCGATCCTGGCGGCCTGTGGAGCGGTGGTGCCGATGGTCAGCGGGCGCGGCCTGGGCCACACGGGTGGCACGCTCGACAAGCTCGAGGCGCTGCCGGGCTACCGCTGCACGCCCGCGCACGCGCAGCTGCTGGCCACGCTGCGCGACGCGGGGTGCGCCATCGTGGGTGCAAGCCAGCATCTGGCCCCGGCCGATCGGCGCCTGTACGCGATCCGGGACGTCACGGCCACGGTGGAGAGCGTCGCGCTCATCACGGCCAGCATCCTGAGCAAGAAGCTCGCTGCGGGGCTGGGCTCGCTCGTGATGGACGTGAAGGTGGGCAGCGGCGCCGTGACGCCCGACCTCGACACCGCACGCGTCCTGGCCGAAAGCCTCGTGCGGGTCGCGCGCGCCGCGGGCCTGCCCACCGTGGCCTTGCTCACGGACATGGACGAGGTGCTCGGCAGCACCGCCGGCAACGCGCTGGAGGTGGCCGAGGCACTCGCCTGCCTGACCGGGCGGTGGCCTGATGGCTGGCAGGCGCAGGCCGGTTCGGCGGGCGCCGCCGCCCGGCCCGCGCGCGAGCCGCGCCTGCTGGAGGTCACGCTGGCACTGGCGGCCGAGGCCCTGGTGCTGGGCGGCCTGGCCGGCTCGATCGAGATCGGGCGCGAGCGTGCCCGGCGCGCCCTCGAGGACGGCTCGGCCGCCGAGCATTTCGCGCGCATGGTGCGCGCGCTGGGAGGCCCGGCGGACGTGCTCACGCACGCGCGCCTGCCGCACGCGCCCGTGGTGCGCGCCGTGCCTGCGGCGCGGGCGGGCTTCGTGGCGGCGACGGACACGCGCGCCCTGGGCCTGGCGGTGGTGGGGCTGGGTGGAGGGCGCACGCGGCCCGGTGCGGCGATCGATCCGCGTGTCGGGCTTTCGGGGGTGTGCGCCTGCGGCACGCCCGTGCGCCCGGGCCAGCCGATGGCATGGGTGCATGCGGCCGACGAGGCGGATGCCGCGCGCGCGGCAAGCGAGGTCCAGGCCGCGTTCGTGCTGGCCGGCGATCCGCCACCGCCACGAGCGGTGGTGCACGCCCGCGTGCAGGGGTGAGCGGGATGGCGCGAGCGGCTCAACGCTCGCCGGGTCGCCAGGGCTTCATCAGCGCCTGCGGGTAGGCCGCGCGCCGCGCCACGAGCACGAGCGCGACGATGGCCATCGCGTAGGGCAGCATGAGGTAGAACTGGTAGGGGATCTCGACGCCGAGCACGCCGCCACCGGCTTGCTGCAGGCGCAGCTGCAGCGCATCGAAGAAGGCGAAGATGAGCGCGCCCAGCAGCGCCTTGCCAGGGCGCCACGAGGCGAAGACGACGAGCGCCACGCACACCCAGCCGCGCCCGTTGGCCATGTTGAAGAAGAAGGCGTTGAAGGCCGACAGCGTCAGGAACGAGCCGGCCACACCCATCAGCGCCGAGCCGGCGCAGATGGCGCCGATGCGCAGCCCCGCCACACTCAGGCCCTGGCCCTCGGCGGCCGCCGGGTTCTCGCCCACCATGCGCACGGCCAGGCCCAGGGGCGTTCGCATCAGCACCCAGCCCACCACCGGCACGAGCACCAGGGCCAGCAGGGTCAGGGGTGTCTGCGTGTCCAGCACCGGGATCGGCAGGCCCTCCATCGGCTGGAAGGTCTGCACCGTGGGCGGACGCTCGACCTTCGGGAAGCTCACCCGGTAGGCGTAGCTCGCCAGCGACGTGGCCAGCAGCGTGATGCCCAGCCCCGAGACGTGCTGCGACAGCGCGAGCTGGACCGTGAGCACGCCGTGCAGCAGGCCGAAGGCCGCGCCCGTGAGTGCGGCCACCGCGACGCCCGTCCACAGCGAGGCACCCTGGAACACGGCCAGCCAGCCCGCAAAGGCGCCGGCCACCATGATCCCCTCGATGCCCAGGTTGAGCACACCGGCTCGCTCGCACAGCAGCACCCCGAGCGTGCCCAGGATCAGCGGCGTGGCGATGCGCAGCACGGCGGCCCAGAAGGCGGCCGAGGTGAGGAGCTCCAGGGTCTCGTTCATCGTGGCCGCGTCTTCCTCGACATCTCAGCGGCGGATGCGGTACTGCGTGAGCATCGTGGCCACGAGCATCGCGATCAGGGCCACGGCCACGATCACATCGGCGATGTAGGTGGGCACGTTCACGGCACGGCTCATCGAGTCGGCCCCCACGAGCATGCCGGCCACGAACACCGCCGCACCCACCACCGCCAGCGGGTTGAGCATGGCCAGCATCGCGATCACGATGCCGCTGTAGCCGTAGCCCGGACTCATGTCGAGAGTGACGTAGGCGGTGCGCCCGGCCACCTCCACCGCACCGGCCAGGCCCGCCAGCGCCCCGGACAGCAGAGCCACCTTCACCGTCACCCATCCCACCGGCATGCCGGCGAAGGCAGCCGCGCGCGCGCCCGAGCCCACGGCGCGGATCTGGAAGCCCGTGGTGGTGAAGCGCAGCAGCACCCACACGGCCACGGCCAGCACCAGCGCGCCCAGCAGGCCCGTGTGCACGCGGCTGCGCTCGAGCAGCTTGTCCAGCTGCAGCTCGTCCTTGAGCGCGACGCTTTGCGGCCAGCCCAGGGCCGTGGGGTCCTTCATCGGACCGTCCAGCATGGCCGAGACGAAGAGCAGCACGATGAAGTTCAGCAGCAGCGTGGTCACGACCTCGTCCACCCCGAGCCGCGCCTTCATCAAGGCCGGGCCCAGCAGCAGCAACGCACCGGCGAGCATGGCCGCGCCCAGCATGCCCGCGAAGAGCAGCGGGTCGGGCCACTCGAACCCGGTGCCCCCGTGCAGCCCGCCCACCGCCACCGCCGCGAGCGCACCGGCATACAGCTGCCCTTCGGCGCCGATGTTGTAGAGCTGCGCCCGGAAGGCCACGGCAGCAGCCAGCCCCGTGAGGATCAAGGGGGTGGCGCGCGTGAGCGTCTCGGTGAGCGCAAAGCGCGAGCCGAAGCCGCCTTCGAGCAGGAGCACCCAGGCCCGGCCCACCGGTGCGCCCGCCCACACCACGAGCAGCGAGGCCACGGCCAGCGTGAAGGCCACCGCGCCCAGCGTGGCGGCCGCCAGCTGCGCGCTGGAGGTGCGGGTGCGCCGCTCAAGCCGCATGGGCTGCCTGCGCACCGCCGGCCATGGCCAGGCCGATCGTCGTGAGCGTCCAGTCGCCCACCGGCCGGGCCGGCGTGAGCTGGCCGTGGTGGATCACCGCGATGCGGTCGGCCAGCGCGAATATCTCGTCGAGGTCCTCGCTGATGAGCAGCACCGCGCTGCCGGCGGCGCAGGCGTCGAGCAGCCGCTGGTGCACGTAGGCCACCGCGCCCACGTCCAGGCCCCAGGTGGGCTGGCTCGCGACGATGAGGTGCGGCGCGGCTGCAGGCCGCTGGGCACCCTGCCGCATCGCGGGCAAGCCCGACAGCGCGCGACCGAGGATGAGCTTTTGCATGTTGCCGCCCGACAGCGCCCGGGTGGGTGTGTCCACGCCCAGGCCTTCGGTGCCGCGTACATCGAAACGCTCGACGATGCCCTGGGCATAGGCACGCGCAGCCGCCCGCCGCAGCCAGCCCAGGCGCGAGAAGGCAGCCGTGCCCAGCCGCTCGAGCACCGCGTTCTCCCACAGCGCAAGATCCCCCACGACACCGACGGCCTGGCGATCCTCGGGAATACGGGCCACCCCTGCTTCCACGAAAAGCCTGGGCTTCGCAGGAAGTGAGCGCCCGCCTATCTCGAGCTGGCCAGCGTCCAGGGCGCGCTCGCCGCTGAGCGCCTCGGCCAGCGCCTGCTGCCCGTTGCCCGCCACGCCGGCAATGGCCACCACCTCGCCGGCGCGCACCTGCAGGTCCAGCGCCTGCAGCAGCGCGCGCGGCCCGCTGCCGCGCACGGTGGCGCCGCGCAGGCTCAGGACAGCCGGTGCGCCGGCGCCGGCTGCTGCAGGCGCCCCCTCACGCCTGACCGGGCCAGCCACCACGCGCCCGACCATGGCCTCGGCCAGTTCGGCGCGGCTGGCGCCTGCGGCCGGGCGCAGCGCCACGAGGCGCCCGCCGCGCAGCACCGCCACGCGGTGCGACACGCGCAGCACCTCGTCGAGCTTGTGGCTGATGAAGATCACCGACAGGCCTCGCGCCACCATCTGCCCGAGCGTGGCAAAGAGCGACTCGCTCTCCTGCGGGGTGAGCACCGCCGTGGGCTCGTCCAGGATCAGGATGCGCGCGCCGCGCTTGCGCCCGAAGGCCACCAGGGCCTTGAGGATCTCCACGCGCTGGCGCTCGCCCACGGAGAGCTCGCCCACGCGGGCGTCGGGGTCCACGGCCAGCCCGAAGTCGCGCGCGGCCTGCTCGAGCGCGCGGCGTGCCTCACCCCGCCTGGAGAAGGGCTGCCACAGGCTCTCGGTGCCCAGCATCACGTTGTCGAGCACGCTCAGGTTGTCGGCCAGCGTGAAGTGCTGGTGCACCATGCCGATGCCCGCGGCCAGCGCCGCACGCGGCTGTCCGGGCGGGAGCTCGCGGCCAAAGACCTCGATCGAGCCCTCGTCGGCCACGTAGTGACCGAAGAGGATCGACACGAGCGTGCTCTTGCCCGCGCCGTTCTCGCCCAGGAGGGCCAGCACCTCACCCGCGCCGAGCTCCAGCGTGATGGCGTCGTTGGCCACCAGCGCGCCGAAGCGCTTGGTGATGCCCGACAGTCTCAGGACGGGAGAGGAATCCTGCACGGGAGCCTGCCCAAGACCGGGAACCGGGTGCAGCCGGCCTCAGCCGCCGAGCTGCCGGGCCAGGTCAATGAAGTCGCTGGCCACGAGGTCGAACTCGCCCGGTGTCCAGGGCTCCATCGGCCCGCCCGGCCCACGCTCCAGGGGCCTGGGCACATAGGCCGTGCGCAGGCCTGCGCGTGCGGCGCCGCGCAGGTCGCTCGGATGCGCGGCCACCATCAGCACCTGGTCCGGCGGCAGGTCCAGCAGCCGCGCCGCGCCCTGGTAGCACTGCGGGTCGGGCTTGTAATGCCCGAAAAGCTCGGCCGAGAAGATCGCATCCCAAGGCAACTCCGCGTGGCGCGCCATCGCCAGCAGCAGCGAGACGTTGCCGTTGGACAGCGTGGCCACGGGGTGCAGGCGCTTCAGGCGCAGCAGCCCCGCCACGCTGTCGGGCCAGGGCGCCAGGCGGTGCCACACGCGGTTGAAGTCCGCCGCCTCGTCCTCGGGCAGCACGAGTGCGCGCTCGGCCAGCAGCCCGTCCAGGATGCGCCGGTGCAGCACGTCGATCGAGGCCCAGGGCCACTCGCCCCGGCGCACGCGGTCCATCGCCAGCGGGTAGCCGGCGCGCCAGGCGTCGGCAAACGCCGCCCAGTCGAGCTGCGCCCAGGCGCCGGCCACCGCCGCGCCCTGGCTGCCCGCAGCAGCCATCCGGCGCGCCGCCAGCGCCTGCCCCTCGGCCATGACCGTCGAGCGCCAGTCGACGACCGTGCCAAAGACGTCGAAGACGAGGGCGCGGATGCCCGCGGGCGCCATCAGGCCCGCATCACTTGGCAGTGGCCTTGGGGGCGTTGTCGTCCACCTTGACGGTGAACTTGCCCTCCAGGATCTCCTTCTGGCGCTGCGCGACCTTGTCCATCACGGCCTTGGGCACCTTGCCCTCGAAGGTGCCCAGCGGGCTGAGCTCGCTGCCCTTGAACTTCATCATCGAGTACTGCCCGTAGTCCTCGGCCTTGAACTTGCCTTCCTTGACGGCCTTGAGGGCGCGGTCGATGGTGGGCTCCATGTTCCACAGCGCCGAGGCCACGACGGTGTCGGGGTAGTCCTTCTGCGTGTTGATGACGTTGCCGATGGCCAGCACCTTGCGCTCCTTGGCCGCATCGCTCACGCCGAAGCGCTCGGCATACATCACGTCCGCGCCCTTGTCGATCATCGCGAAGGCCGCCTCCTTGGCCTTGGGCGGATCGAACCAGCTGTTGATGAAGGTCACCATGAACTGCACCTTCGGGTTGCTCTCCTTGGCGCCGGCCATGAAGGCGTTCATCAGGCGGTTGACCTCGGGGATCGAGTAGCCGCCCACCATGCCGATCTTGTTGCTCTTGCTCATGGCGCCGGCGATCAGGCCGCTGAGGTAGGCGGGCTCCTGGATGTAGTTGTCGAAGACGCTGAAGTTGGGCGCCTGCGGCTTGCCCGAGCTGCCCATCAGGAAGCTCACCTTCGGGTACTCCTTGGCCACCTTGCGCGCGGCGGCCTCCACCGCGAAGGACTCGCCCACGATCAGCGTGTTGCCCTTCTCGGCGTACTGGCGCATCACGCGCTCGTAGTCGGCGTTGGCCACCTTCTCGCTGAACTCGTACTCGATTTCCCCGCGCGCGGCCGCGGCCTTCAGGGCCTTGTCAATGCGGCTGACCCACTGCTGCTCCACGGGCACGGTGTAGATGGCAGCCACCTTGAGCTTGGCCTGTGCAAACGTGGGGCCGGCAACAGCCAGCAGCGCGGCAGCCGCCACGGCAGCCAGTACGGGACGACGGGAAGACGACATGGCAGGAGACTCCTGGTTCGGTTTCGTGAAGGCGGTGCGCGCGCGGCCGCAACCATCGGGGTGCCAGGACCGCGCAGACACCGGATTAGGCCATGCAACATCCGGGCCTGCATCCGGAGTCGCCCGCGGACCGGGTGAGCTGGCCCCCCGGGCGCCGCGCACGCCTAGAATCGGACTGCCTCGGCAAGCACCCGCGGGCAGCCCCCTGCATGAGCTCCTCGACCCTGTCCGCCCTGTCGCCGCTGGACGGCCGCTACGCCCCGCGGCTGGCGGCGCTGCGCCCGCTGCTGAGCGAGTACGCACTCATGCACCGGCGCGTGCAGGTCGAGGTGGAGTGGTTCATCGCCCTGACCGAGGCAGGCTTTGCCGAGCTCGCACCCCTGGCCGCGGAGGACCGCGACTTCCTGCGCGCCCTGGCCAGCGGCTTCAGCGAAGCCGATGCGCAGGCCATCAAGGACATCGAGCGCCGCACCAACCACGACGTCAAGGCGGTGGAGTACTGGCTCAAGGAGCAGCTGGCCGGGCGCCCGGGGCTCGCGCGCTCGGGCGAGTTCATGCACTTCGCGTGCACCAGCGAGGACATCAACAACACGAGCCACGCCCTGATGCTGGGCGCCGCGCGCGCCGAGGTGCTGCTGCCCACGCTGGATCAGATCATCGGCACCCTCACGAGCCTGGCGCACGCGCAGGCCGAGGTGCCGATGCTCAGCCGCACGCACGGCCAGAGCGCGAGCCCCACCACCGTGGGCAAGGAGCTGGCCAACGTCGTGGCGCGGCTGCGCACGGCGCGCGCGTGCATCGCGCAGGTGCGGCTGCCGGCCAAGATGAACGGCGCGGTGGGCAACTACAACGCCCACCTCGCCGCCTGGCCCGACTTCGACTGGGAGGCCTTCAGCCGGCGCGTCGTGGAGGAGCGCCTGGGCCTGGCCTTCAACCCCTACACGATCCAGATCGAGCCACACGACGGGATGGCCGAGCTCTTCGACGCGATGGCGCGTTGCAACACCATCCTGGTGGACCTCGCACGCGACGTGTGGGGCTACATCAGCCTGGGCTACTTCCGCCAGAAGACACGCGCAGGCGAGGTGGGCTCCAGCACGATGCCGCACAAGGTCAACCCGATCGACTTCGAGAACGCCGAGGGCAACTACGGGCTGGCCAATGCCCTTCTGACCCACATGAGCCACAAGCTGCCCGTGAGCCGCTGGCAGCGCGACCTCACCGACTCCACCGTGCTGCGCAACATGGGGGTGGCCTTCGGCTACACCGTGCTTGCCCACGACAGCCTGCTCAAGGGCCTGGGCAAGCTGCAGCTCGACGAGGCCGCGCTGGCGGCCGACCTGGACGGCGCCTGGGAGGTGCTGGCAGAGGCCGTGCAGACCGTCATGCGCCGCCACGGCCTGCCCGAGCCCTACGAGCAGCTCAAGGCCTTCACGCGCGGCCAGCCGATCACGCGCGAGCTGATGCAGCGCTTCATCGCCGCCTTGCCGCTGCCCGAACCCGAGCGGCAGCGGCTGCTCGCGCTCACGCCGGCGAGCTACACGGGCCTGGCCTCGAGCCTCGCCCGGCGGGTCTGACCCGCGCCCTGCGAACCCGCCCCGACCAGCCACCATGGGTTTCACCGCGCAACTGCTGGCCGCCGAGCGCGCGCACGATTCGATGCTGTGCGTGGGCCTGGACCCCGAGCCCGCGCGCTTTCCCGGGGCGTGGAAGGGCGATGCCGCGCGCATCTTCGACTTCTGCGCCGCCATCGTCGAGGCCACGGCCGACCTGGTGATTGCCTTCAAGCCGCAGATCGCCTACTTCGCCGCCCACGGCGCGGAAGACCAGCTCGAGCGGCTGGTGCACCACATCCGCGATCGCGCGCCGGGCGTGCCCGTGATCCTGGACGCCAAGCGAGGGGACATCGGCTCGACGGCCGAGCAGTACGCGCGCGAGGCCTTCGGGCGCTATGGCGCCGACGCGGTGACGCTGTCTCCCTTCATGGGCCTGGATTCGCTGGAGCCATTCACGCGCCACGCCGGCAAGGGCGTGATCGTGCTGTGCCGCACCTCCAACCCGGGAGGCGACGACCTGCAGTCGCTCGTGCTCGAGGGCGGGGAGCGCGTGTACGAGCGCATCGCGCGGCTGGCCGCCGGGCCCTGGAACCGCAGCGGCGAGCTCGGCCTCGTGGTGGGCGCCACCTACCCGCGCGAGCTGGAGCGCGTGCGCGCGCTCGCCCCCACGCTGCCACTGCTCATCCCCGGCGTGGGCGCCCAGGGCGGTGACGCGGCGGCCACCGTGCGTGCGGCCTGGCGCGGCCGGCTCGACGGCCGAGGGTGCCTGCTGCAGACCACCGGGCCGATCGTCGTCAACTCCTCGCGCGCCATCCTCTACGCCGCCGACGGCGGCGACTTCGCAGCTGCCGCACGCCAGGCCGCACAGCGCACGCGCGACGCGCTCAACGCCGCGCGGGCCGGCTGAGCGCGCGCGCCAGGTTGCACGGCCAGCCCCCGCGCCTGCGGGGGGTGAGCGCCCCCCCGCGGGCCACGGCTTTCGATAGATTTGCTCTCACCCCTTCCAGGAAGGGGCAGCACCCCCTTCTTCCATGTCGCTCCTGCTGTCCACCTTGCTGGTGGCTTCCACCGTCACCCTGCCGTCCTGCTCCTGGGACCGGCCGGGCGCGGACCCGTACATGGGCGACATCGAGGCGGCGGTGGACCGCTACCGCGACATCCCGCCCGACGTGCGCGCCAGGCTCAAGGCGAAGATGCGCAAGCGCGCCTACGACGACATCGCCACGATCACGCGCGACAAGATCGAGGGCAAGCAGTCCTACTCGGACCTGCGCGACATGCACTTCGGCAAGGGGCGCATCTGCCGCCAGGTCACGCGCGCGAAGTGGAAACCCGAGGCCGTGGAGCGCGGCCTGGTCTACTGCGAGGGCGAGCACTGCCTGATCGTGCCCACCGTGTGCCGCAACGTCAGTCGCGTGACGCCGGATGACCTGAACCTCGAGCCGAAGCAGGGCACGGAAGACGACCCGCCCGAGCCGACCGGCGCGGGCGCGAACATGCTCGGCGGCCAGCGCTTCGTCGACGACACCGATCCGCTGCCGGCCCGGCCGCTGCAGGTGGAGCCCCCCCAAGGCGAGTTGCCTTTTGCTCCGCCGGCCATTGGCGACACGACTCCCCCCGACGTGCCACGCGACCGCATCCCCGATCCGATCCCGCCCACGCCGCCCGCACCGATTCCCGAGCCTTCGACCTGGGCGCTGATGGGGCTGGGCATGGCACTGGTGGGTGCCGCAACGCGGCGCCGACGCCAGGCTGCCGCCGAGGGCTCAGAAGCCCTCGGCCGTCACGCGCCCCAATAGATCGAGCATCAGCCGGGGCGGGCTCGGCCGGGCTCCGATGGGCTGCCCGGCCGGTGACACGCGCACCGGGTTCGGGGCGTTGAGCAGCGCGGTGACCGTCAGGTCGGGTCGCCTGGAGGCAGGGCGCAACTCGCGCACGACGTTGTCGAGCACGAACGGCTCGGCCCCGGGCTGCGGGTAGTAGGCCAGCACCATGTGCGACACGCTCGTGTCGCCGGGCCGCTCGGCCGGCGCAGGCGGCACCGTGATGGCAGCGTACGCGAGGTACAGCCGCTCGTGCGGCACCCCGGCAGCCACGAGGGTGTAGTACTTCGCGATCGCGAAGTCCTCGCAGTCGCCCCGGCCCTTGTCCAGGGTCTGCAGGGGCGTGGCCCAGTAGTCGGGCTGGCTCCACACCGCCTCGTCCGAGTCGTAGCGGATGCGGCGGTTGTAGAAGTCGTTGACCTCGCGCGCCTTGGCAAGCTCGTCGGCGGCTGCCAGGCGCTGCAGCAGCGCCAGCAGCTCGCGCGCGCCAGCCTCTGCACGCGGCCCGAGCGCGGCAGCCGCGGCGCGCAGCCGCTCCACGTCCAGTGCCTGCACCGGCTGCGGGCGCAGCACGAGCGCTGCCACCAGCGCCGAGCAGGCCACCGCGACGGCCAGCCGGCGCGCAACGGCACCCATGCCCCGAGCGCGAGCCAGCTCAGCTGCCAGGGCGCCTGATCGCCGGTCCCGTCGCGCCGTCGAAGCCCAGGCGCCACAGCGCCGGCAGGTCCTCGACCTGCGAGATGCCCTCGGCGTACAGCGTCACGCCGATGCTGCGCGCGGTGGCCACGACCTGGCCGGCGTATTCGGCCAGCTTGGCGTCCTGGTGGATGCCGCGCAGGAAGCGGCCGTCGACCTTGAGGAAGTCCAGGCCCTTGCCCTTGGCCTCCAGCAGGGTCTGCAGCGACTCCTTGGCGCCGCCCAGGCCGAAGCGCACGCCCAGCGGCTTCCACAGGGCGGCCGCTGCCGGCCATGCCTGTTCCGGATGCGCCGCCGACTCGGTGGCCTCGACCACGAACCTGCGCGCCGCCGACGGGCTCTTGGCCAGCAGAGCACCCACGCTCTGCACGAACTGTGCGTCGGCCAGCGAGGCGGCCGACATGAAGACGCTGCGCGGCAGGCCGTCACGACCGATCGCCTCCAGCGCCATGCGCGTGGCCTGCAGGTCCGCCTGCTGCACGAGCTGGGCGCGGATGGCCATGGGCAGCCAGTGCGTGGAACTGTAGAAGGGCCCGTTGGGCTCGAGCTGCAGGCGCAGCGGGCACTCCAGGTGCA
>JBBAPJ010000050.1:12114-17506 GCA_040400855.1 Rubrivivax sp. | reverse complement strand
GCGCCGCTGTCCAAGATCGTGCTCGAGGGCATCCTCGTGCTGGCGGTGGCGCAGGAGGCTGGCCGCGACGAGACGCGGCCCAAGGTCGTCAACGCCGTGACGCTGGAAGTCACGCCGCAGCAGGCCGAGCTGCTGGACGTGGCGCGCAGCGTGGGCAACCTCTCGCTCGTGCTGCGCAACCCCGTGGACCGGCGCGAGGCCGCCACGCCCGGCATGGGCAAAGCCGACCTCTTCGGCACGCCCGGCAGCCCCATCCCGGTGGCGGTGCGCAGCGCCGCTGCCCGGCCCGGCCCGGCAGCACGCGCCACAGCGCCCGGCCCGGCTGCAAACACCGCCTCACGGTCCGCACCAGCAGGCACCACAACGGCTGCCACGCCTGCGGTCACGCGCGCTCAACCCCCTGCGGAGAAGGCAGCCCCCGCGGGACCGCCTGCAGCCGCCGAGCCGCCTGCGCGCATCGAGGTGATCCGCGGCGTGTCCCGCAGCACGGTCGAGCTCTGACCGCCGCCTTCCTGCCGGGGCCTGCTGCCCCGGCCCCTCCCGCCCCTGCCCAACCCCGGAGTTCCATGTCCACGCCCCTGCCTGCCCTGCTGCAAGCCTGCGCCGCGCTCGGCGCCGCCTGGCCGCTCGTGGCCATCGTGCCCGCCCTGGCCAGCGAGACGGCCACCCCTGCGACGGTCGCCCTGGCGACCGACCGTGCCGCCACCGATCCGGCGGCCACCGAAGTCGCCGCACCGCTGGCGCTGACCGTGGGCAAGTCCACCGTGCTGCGCCTGCCCGCACCGGTGGAGCGGCTGTCTATCGGCAACCCGGCGGTGGTGGACGTGACGATGACGAGCCCGCGTGAGCTCTACCTGCTCGGCAAGGGCTTCGGCTCGTCCAACGTGATGCTGTGGCGCGCCGGCGGCGCGGTCACGGTGATCGACGTGACGGTGGCGGTGGACACTGCAACGCTGCAGCGCCAGCTCGCCGTCCTCCTGCCCAATGAAGAGGGCATCCGTGTGCACACCGCCGGCGAGTCGATCGTGCTCAGCGGCACCGTCTCGAGTGCCACCAAGGCCGAGCACGCCGTGGCACTGGCCGATGGCTACGTGCGCGCCTTCGCCCGCGCAGTGGGCCCGGTGGCACCCGGGCTCGGCGCCCCCGGCGCGGGCACCGCCGGCGGCGCCCTGCCGCTGGAGGCGGCCGCGCGCACCGGCGCGGCTGGCGGCGCCGGCCACGCGCCGCGCGTCATCAACCTGCTGTCCGTGGTGCAGCCGCAGCAGGTGATGCTCGAGGTGAAGGTGGCCGAGGTGTCGCGCGCGCTGCTGGACCAGTTCGGCGTGGGTCTGAACCTGAGCAACGTGGCCGGAAGCTTCACGTGGGGCCTCGTGACCTCGCGGCTGCAGGACATCTTCGGCTCGCTGAGCGTGACCCGAACCGGCAACGGCAGCCGTGCCACGGTGGATGGCAAGTTCGACGACGGCGTGGTGAAGATCCTGGCCGAGCCGAGCATCGTCTCGGTCAGCGGGCAGGAGGGCAGCTTCCTGGCCGGCGGCAAGATCTTCATTCCGGTGGCCCGCGCCAACGATGCCGGCGGCACGACCGTGACGCTGGAGGAAAAGGAATACGGCGTGGGGCTGAAGTTCACGCCCGTGGTGCTCGACGGCGACCTGATCCACCTGCGTGTCGCACCGGAGGTCTCGGAGCTTGCCCGCACCGGCTCGCCCTTCGTCACCACGGGGGGCGCGACCACCGTGCTGCCGAGCTTCACGACGCGGCGCGCGCAGACGAGCGTGCAGCTGCGCGACGGCCAGAGCCTGGCCATCGCCGGCCTCATCAAGAACAACACCTCGCAGAACATCTCGCGCTTTCCGTTCCTGGGCGAGCTGCCCATCCTCGGGGCGCTGTTTCGCTCCAGCGAGTTCCAGAGCGACCGCAGCGAGCTGCTGTTCGTGATCACGCCGCGCCTGGTGCGCACGCTGCCCGCAGGCACGCCACTGCCCACCGACGGCTTCAACCCCGCCTCGCGCGAGCAGCGCATCCTCGGCGGGCGGCTGGAGGGCGGCCCGGCTGCGCCCGCAGCGGTTCCTGCGTCTGTCCCCGCACCCGCACCGGCGCGCACCACGCCCTGAGCCGGGGCGCCGAGCCCTTTTCCTTCCTCATCCGGAGAGACCGCGATGCAAGACTCCTCACACCCGAGCGCCGGCTGCGGCACGAGGCCCGCGCGCAGCCAGCCGGCCGCCGCGCTGGCCCTGGTGGCGCTGGCTGCCCTCACGGGCTGCGCCACCGCCCTCGCGCCGGCCGCACCAGAGCTCGACGCCCGGCTGGGCACGGCCACGCGCCAGGCGCTGGCGCAGCAGGTGCTGCGCCCGCAGGCCGGCACAGGCGCTCCAGACGCCACGGCGCCCTTCGACGGCGCGGCGGCCGTCCACACCCTGGCGCGCCACCGCGAGGGCTTCAAGGCGCCGCCCAGCAGCTTCAGCGTGCTCGGGATCGGCTCGGGCACGGGACAGCCTTGAGGCAGGGGCATCGCACGTGAGCCGGCCACGTCCACACCCGTCACGTCGCCCGCGAGGGGGCATCGCGATCCTGGCCGCGCTCGTGCTGCCGCTGCTGGGGGGCTTCGCTGCGCTTGCCGTGGACATCGGCCGGATCGTCGTCTACCGCACCGAGCTGCAAAGCGCGATGGATGCCTGCGCGCTGGCGGCATCGGCGCAGCTCACCAGCGTGAACGACGCGGGCATCTTCGATGTCGCCCGCGCCCATGCGCTGGCGCTGACCGACCCCGGCCGCGCCGGAGCGGCCGCGCGTGACCCGGTCAGCGTCAACCGCATGCGCTTCCAGCGCGACACGCTCGAGCCCGCACGCATCCGCGTGGCCTTCAGCAGCGCCGCCTCCGGCGCGCCGTGGGTGGAGGCCAGCGCGTCGTCCACCGGGGGGCTGTCGCCCACGGCCGCGCGCTTTGCGCGCTGCAGCTACGCCGACGAAGGCAACACGCTCTTCCTGCTGCCGCTGCTGGGCACCGTCGTGGCGGGTCTGCCCCAGCAGCTCACCGTGTCGGCCACCGCCACCGCCACGCTCACCCCGGGGCAAAGCGTGTGCGCGATCCCGGTGGCGGTGTGCACCGTGGGCACGGGCACCGCGGCCAACGACTACGGGCGCTTCGTGGGCGAGCGCCTGACCGCCGTCAACAACCCCGGCTCGGGCTACGGCGGCGGGCGCTTCGGATGGATCGACTTCGACCCGCCTGCAGGCGGCGCCTCCGAGCTGCGCGACCTGCTCAATGGGTCGGGGGCCTGCGCGGTGTCGTCGGGCTCGCAGGTGGGCCAGCCGGGCGTGGTGTCCACGCTCGAGTCAGCCTGGAACGCGCGGTTCGGCGTGTACGCCAGCGGCGTGGACCCGACGAGCGCCAAGCCCGACTTCACGGGCTACGGCTACCCCACGGGCACCAACCGCTACGCGGACTTCGTCGCGCGCAGCGCCGCACGCGCGCCCTTCCAGGGCAACGTGGCCAACAACACGTCCAAGCTCACGGGCGCGCAGCACGCGAGCCTCGGGCAGCGCCGGCGCGTGGCGGTGGCAGCCATCGTCGACTGCTCGGTGTGGGAAGCCTCGGGCTCGGCCCAGCCCCCGGTCCTCGACTTCGCGTGCGTCCTGATGCTGGCACCCGTGCGCAACGGCGGCTCGGCCCCCCAGTGGTCGGAGGTGTCCGCGACGATGGACATCGAATACCTCGGGCTGGCGCGCGCAGCCGGCACGCCCTGCGCCTCCAGCGGCTTGGCCGGCGGCAGTTTCGGGCCCCCCGTGCCCACGCTGGTGCAGTGATGCGCACGCGCGGTGTGGCCTCGGTGGAGTTCGCGCTCGTGATGACGGTGCTCGTGCCGCTCGTGCTTGGTGCCGTGGAGTTCGGCCGCGCGGTGGCGGCGTGGGACACGCTGGCGCGCAGCACGCGCGCGGCAGCGCGCTACCTGGCGGTGGGCACGCCGGCCAATGCGGCACGCCAGCTCGAGGCGCGCTGCATCGTCGTCACCGGCTCGCCCGACACCGCCGGCGGCGCCTGCGCGCGCAGCGCGCTGCTCACGGGGCTGACGGTGCAGCAGGTGGCGATCCTCGAGCCCGCCTCCAGCCCGGCCGTGCGGGCCGTGGCCACCGGTGCGGGCACGCTCGACCTGGTGACGGTCACGGTCTCCGGGTGGCGCTTTCCGGCGCTGGGCTGGAGCGTGCTGCCGGGCTTCACGTTCTCCCCCATCAGCGTGACGGTGCCGTATGTGTTTTTCTGAGCCGACCCCCTGCCGGGCGGTGTGCCGCGCCCACGTGCGGCCACGCGGGCAGCGCGGCGCCGCCGCCGTAGAGTTCGCGCTCGTCGTGACGGTATTCGTGGCCACCGTGCTCGCCACGATCGACCTCTCTCGCTGGGTCTTTGCGATCGTCTCGGCGGGCGAGGCCGCGCGCGCCGGCGCGCGCACGGCCATCGTGTGCAGCCTGGAGGCAGGCTCGGCCGTTCGCGCCCGTATGGCGCCTTGGCTGGACAGCGTGCAGGGTGGCGTGGTGTCGATCCAGTACCTCCCCTCGGGCTGCACCGCCCGGCAAAGCGCGAGCTCGCCCGCCTGCACCGGCGTGAGCGTGTCGGTACGCGACTACGCCGCCCCGGGCGGGCTGTGGCTACTCGCCGCGCTGCCGGTGCCCGCGGTTACGGCCTACCTGCCGCGCGAGTCGCTGGACAGCACCCTCAACCCGGCGCAGTGCAGCTGAGCGGCGCCGCAGTTCCACGGCCTGGCCTACCGATCCCCCTGGCGCGTCCCTTCACTCCCTACCTGAACGCCTTCACGCACACCCCCACACCATGCCGCTGCAGCTCCTTGCCATCGCCGCCGATCCCTCCTTCGCCGAGGCCGTGGCCCGGGAGGTCGCGCTCCTGCGGGCCGAACTTCGCGTGCAGACGCGCGCCGGCGGGGCGCACGCCGCCGCGCGCGCCGTGCGAGAGGAAGGCCCGCAGCTGCTCGCGCTGGCGCTGCCCGTCGTCGGCCCGGGCGACCTGCAGGAGCTCGGCGATGCGCTGGCCAGCCGGCCCGGCACGGCCGTGCTGCTGCTGACCCCCGACCCCAAACCCGAGACGCTGCTGGCGGCGATGCGCGCGGGGGTGCGCGAGGTCGTGCCGCTGCCCTCGAGCCCGGGTGAGCTCGGGCAGGCGCTCGCGCGCCAGATCGAGCGGGCGCAGGCCGGCACCCGCGGCACTTCGCGCCCGCGCGCGCTGGTGCTGGCGCTGATGTCGGCCAAGGGGGGTGCAGGCTCCACCTTCCTGGCCACGAGCCTGGCGGCCGCCCTGGCGGCGCGCGGGCGCCGCACCGCGGTGCTCGATCTGGACCTGGCGCACGGGGACGCCGCGGTCTACCTGAGCGACCAGCCCGGC
>JBBAPJ010000050.1:0-12014 GCA_040400855.1 Rubrivivax sp. | reverse complement strand
GCCGAGGCCCCTTCGGGCGACCTCCGGGATGCAGCGTCCCCCTCTACGCCAGCGGACTCCCCGGGGGGCGCCCTGCCAGGCGCCACGGCAGGCGTGGCGGCCGGCATGGCGGCTGCCGCCAGCCGCGACCCCCTCGCCGCGCCTGCGGCCGCGGGCGCAGCCACCCCTGCGGCCGCATCCACCGGGCGCGACACGGACGCAGCCGGCACGCCGGCCTACGTCGAGCTCAAGGGCGAGCTCTACCGAAGACTGCTCGAGCGCATCGACCTCGATGCGCTGCGCGCGCTCGACCCGGCCCGGCTGCGCGAGGAGCTGCGCACGCTCATCGAGCGGCTCATCCAGGAGTCGAGCCTGCCGCTGAACGCGCGCGAGCAGCGCCAGGTAGCCGTGGACATCGAGCACGAGGTGATGGGCCTGGGCCCGCTGGAGCCGCTGCTGGCCGATGCGGGCATCTCCGACATCCTCGTCAACGGACCGCAGGAGGTGTGGATCGAACGCGGCGGCCGGCTCGAGCCCACCGCCGTGCGCTTCGACGACGAGCGTCACCTGCTGCGCATCATCGATCGCATCGTCTCGCGCGTGGGCCGGCGCGTGGACGAGGCCAGCCCCATGGTGGACGCGCGGCTGCCCGACGGCTCGCGCGTGAACGCGATCATCCCGCCGCTGGCGCTGGACGGCCCGGCGCTGTCGATCCGCAAGTTCTCGCGCGTGCCGCTGGCCGTGGACGACCTCGTGCGCCTGGGCACGCTCACCCCGGCGATGGCCGCGCTGCTGCGTGCGATGGTGCGCGCGCGGCTGAACCTGCTGATTTCCGGCGGCACGGGCAGCGGCAAGACGACGACGCTCAACGTGCTGTCGGCCTTCATCCCCGAGCGCGAGCGCATCGTCACGATCGAGGATGCGGCCGAGCTGCAGCTGCAGCAGCCGCACGTGGTGCGTCTGGAGACGCGCCCGCCCAACGTCGAGGGGCGCGGCGAGGTGGCGCAGCGCGCGCTCGTGCGCAACGCGCTGCGCATGCGGCCCGACCGGATCATCCTGGGCGAGGTGCGCGGCGACGAGGCCTTCGACATGCTGCAGGCCATGAACACGGGCCACGACGGCTCGATGGCCACCGTGCACGCCAACTCCCCGCGCGACGCGCTGCTGCGCGTGGAGAACATGATCGGCATGGCCGGGCTGCACATGGGCCCGCGTGCGGCACGCCAGCAGATCGCCTCGGCACTCACGGCGGTGCTGCAGGTGCAGCGGATGTCGGACGGGCGGCGCCGGCTCATGGCGCTGTCGGAGATCACCGGCATGGAAGGCGAGATCGTGACGATGCAGGACCTCTTCGTCTTCGAGCAGACGGGTGTGGACGCGCAGGGCCAGGTGCTCGGGCGCCACCGCGCCACGGGCGTGCGTCCGCAGTTCCAGGCGCGCCTGGACGCGCAGGGCGAGCGGCTGTCCGACGACCTCTACGACCCCGCCTGAAGGACACGCCAGCATGGACACCTCGATGCTGCTCACCCTCATCGTCGCCTTCGTGGCCATCGTCGCCGCGCTCGAGGGGGCGTGGATGCTGTGGAACGACACCCGCGGGCCACAGGTGCGCAGGCTGCGCCAGCGCGTGCGCGCGATATCCGCAGGCGGCCACGGGCAGGGGCAGGCTGCGTTGCTGAAGCGACGGCTCGCCGACGAGGGCAGCTGGCTCGAGCGGCTGACGCTGTCCCTGCCCCACAGCGCCAGCCTGGACCGATGGATCGAGCAAGCTGGCCTGGAGACCCCCGCCTCCCGCCTGTTGGGCACGTCACTGGCCGCCGGGGGCCTTACGCTGCTGGCCGCGCTCACGGTGGGCACACCGATGCGCCTGGCGGTGGCCTGCACCTTGGGGGCGGCAGCGCTGCCGCTGCTGTGGCTGGCATGGCGGCGCGCGCGCCGGCTCGCCGCCCTGCGCGCGCAGCTGCCCGATGCGGTGGACCTCATGGCGCGCTCGCTGCGCGCCGGCCATGCGCTGCCGGCGGCGCTGCAGATGGTGGGCGAGGAGTCGTCCGAGCCGCTGGCCGAGGAGTTCCGCATCACCCACGACGAACTGAACTTCGGGCTCGGGCTGGACGAGGCGCTGCGCAACCTGGCCGCACGCGTGCCGGGTGACGACATGCGCTTTCTCGTCATCGCAGTGCTGCTCCAACGCGAGACCGGCGGCAATCTCGCGCAGCTGCTCACCAACATCGCACAGCTCGTGCGCGCACGCATGCGGCTGCTGGGCAAGGTGCGCGTGCTGGCCGCCGAGGGCAAGTTCTCGGCCTGGATCCTGGCGCTGATGCCGCTGGTGGTGGGGATGCTTCTGGCCGCCATCAACCCGGTGTTCATGGCGACGCTGTGGCGCGACCCGATCGGCGTGAAGCTGATCCAGGTTTGCCTGGTGCTGTACGCGGTGGGCGTGCTGTGGATCACCCGCCTCGTGCGCCTGCGGGTCTGAGCGCGGCACTGGAGACAACCCCGACATGAACGCTGCCGACCTCCTGCTGCTTGTGCTCCTCTTCCTGCTCGTGTGCGGTGCAGTCGCCACGGGCGCCTACTGGCTCGGCGACCGGGCACGGCTGCGCGCACGCATCGCGCAGGGCGCCAGCGGCGCTGCAGCCGATGCGCAGGCGCCGGAAGGATCTTCCGCCGCCCAGAAGGCCGTCTCAGGCGTGGATGCGCACGGCGACTCCGCGCTGCAGCGCCTGGCCACCCCAGCGGCGCGCCTGGCCGGCGCCGACGACGCCGACTCGATCTCGCGGCTGCAGGCGCGCTTCCTGCAGGCGGGCCTGCGCGCGCGCGCCGCGCCGCTGTACTTCCTCGCGCTCAAGACCGTGCTGGCGCTCGGGCTGCCACTGCTGGCGTGGTTCGCGCTGAGCGTGGGCAACTGGCGGCTGGAAGGCGCGCGCGTTCCCTTCGTGCTGGTGGCAGCAGCCGCCGCCGGCCTGTACCTGCCCACCCTGGCGCTGCGTTGGCGCGTGGCGCGGCGCCAGCGCGCGCTCTTCGAGGCCTTTCCTGACGCGATCGACCTGATGATCGTGTGCGTGGAAGCAGGCCTGAGCCTGGACATGGCGATCCATCGCGCCGGCCAGGAGATGGCGCTGCGCAGCCCGGAGCTGGCCGAGGAGCTGGCGCTCGTGGGCACGGAGTTGCGCATCGGCGCCTCGCGCGAGCGGGCGCTGCGCAACCTGGCCACCCGCACCGGCGTGCCCGAGGTGGGTGCCTTCGTCGCGGCGCTGCTGCAGGCCGACCGTTTCGGCACCACCATCGCCGACTCCATGCGCGTGCACGCCGAGGACCTGCGGCTGCGCCGCCAGTACCGGGCCGAGGAAGCCGCCGCGCGGATCCCGACGCAGCTGCTCTTTCCGCTGGTGCTGACGATCTTTCCGGCGCTCTTCGTCGTGCTCGTCGGGCCGGCGGCCATCGGCCTGGTGCGCCAGGTGCTGCCGATGATGGGCAGCTCGGGAGGCTGAGGCCGGCTGCAGACCCCCTCCATGGGCGACACTTGCCTCATGGAAGGCCCGGAGACCCTGCACGGCCTGGACGAGGAAGAGGCCCGCCAGCGCCTGCGCACCCACGGCCCCAACGAGATCCGTGACCGTGAGCGCAAGAGCCTGGGGGCGACGCTCGCGAGCATCGCCACCGAGCCGATGTTCGGGCTGCTGCTGGCCGCTGCGGCCGTCTACCTGCTGATCGGCGACCTGGGCGAAGGGCTGCTGCTGGCGGCCTTTGCCGTGGCCACCGTCGGCCTCGTGATCGCACAGGAGCGGCGCAGCCAGCGCGCGCTCGATGCGCTGCGCGAGCTCGCCGCGCCCCAGGTGCGCGTGCTGCGCGCCGGGCAGCTGCGCCGCATCCCCGCGCGCGAGCTCGTGCCCGGTGACCTCTTCGTGCTGGCCGAAGGCGAGCGCGTGGCCGCGGATGCGCAGCTGCGCCAGGCCTCGGCGCTCGAGGTCGACGAGTCGCTGCTGACCGGGGAGTCGGTGCCGGTGGCCAAGCGCGCCGCGCTGCCTGGGCAGGCACCGGCCGAGCGGCCCTCGGATGACGGCGCCGCCGCCACGGCGGCCTGGGCCGGCACGCTGGTCGTGGCCGGCCACGCCCTGGCCGAGGTGGTGGCCACGGGCGCGCGCACGCAGGTCGGTCGCATCGGCGCGTCGCTGGCGGCGATCGTGCCCGAACCGAGCCCGCTGCAGCGCCAGCTCAAGCACCTCGTGCGCCTGTTCGGTGCGGTGGCCATCGCCGCGGCCGCGGCGCTGGCGCTGTGGTACGGGCTGCGCAACGGCCAGTGGCTGCAGGGGCTGCT
Organism: Rubrivivax sp.; assembly: GCA_040400855.1. Lineage (GTDB taxonomy): Bacteria > Pseudomonadota > Gammaproteobacteria > Burkholderiales > Burkholderiaceae_C > Rubrivivax. The sequence continues at coordinate 7,714 of JBBAPJ010000050.1, read as the reverse complement.
GTCGGCGCTGGCACTGGGCATGGCGATGCTGCCCGAAGAGTTCCCGATGGTGCTGTCGGTGTTCCTCGCGCTGGGGGCCTGGCGCCTGGCGCGCGCGCAGGTGCTGTCGCGCCAGCCTGCGGCGGTGGAGGCCCTCGGTGCAGCCACCTTCCTGTGCGTGGACAAGACCGGCACGCTCACCGAGAACCGCATGCGCCTGGCGCGCCTCGTCACGGACGGGCTCGATCACCGCGTCATGGCGGCAGAGACCTTGCCCGAGCCCGTGCACCGCCTGCTCGAGACAGCCATGCTCGCTTCGCGCCGCGGCAGCCCCGACCCCATCGACCGCGCCCTGCTCGAGCACGGCGACGCGGCCCTGGCCGACACCGAGCACCTGCACCCGCAGTGGCTGCTCGAGCGCGAGTACCCGCTGTCGGCCGAGCTGCTGGCGATGTCGCAGGCCTGGACGGACGAGGCGGGTGTGCGCCACGTGGCCGCCAAGGGCGCCCCCGAGGCCGTACTCGACCTGTGCCACGCCGATGCCGGGCAACGCGAGGCCGTGATGACGCGCGTGCAGGCCCTGGCCGCGCAGGGCCTGCGCGTGCTGGCCGTGGCGCAGGGCAGCTACGCCGGGCAGGAGGCGGCTGCGCAGGCTCACGACGTGAGCTTCACCTGGCTCGGGCTGCTGGGTTTTCGCGACCCCTTGCGCGAGAGCGTGCCTGCGGCCGTGGCGCAGGCGCGTGCTGCCGGCATCGCCGTGGCCATGATCACCGGCGACCACGCCGCCACGGCCCTGGCGATCGCACGCGAGGCGGGCCTGGACACTGCCGCCGGCGCGCTGCGCGGCGAGGACCTCGACACGCTCGACGACACCGCTCTTGCGCAGGCCGTGCGCACGGTGCGCGTCTTCGCACGCGTGAGCCCGGCGCACAAGCTGCGCCTGGTGCAGGCGCTGCAGCGCAACGGCGAGACGGTGGCGATGACCGGCGACGGCGTGAACGACGCGCCCGCGCTCAAGGCCGCGCACATCGGCATCGCCATGGGCGTGCGCGGCACCGACGTGGCGCGCGAGGCCGCCGGCCTGGTGCTGCTGGAGGAGGACTTCGGGCGCATCGTGGGCGGCGTGCGCATGGGCCGGCGCATCTTCGACAACCTGCGCCGCGTGATGACCTACATCACCGCCATCCACGTGCCGATTGCGGGCCTGGCGCTGCTGCCCGTGCTCTTCGGGCTGCCGCCGCTGCTGCTGCCCGCGCACGTGGTGCTCACCGAGATGGTGATCGACCCGGTGTGCTCGCTGGCATTCGAGGGCGCGCCGGAGGACCCGCGCGTGATGCAGCGCCCCCCGCGCCCGCGCGAGGGCAGCCTGCTCGGGGGCACGCTGCTGCTCAGCGGCCTCGTGCAAGGCGGCTGCCTGCTCGTGGCCACGCTGGCCATCTACGTGCTCGCGCTGCAGGGCGGCCGCGCCGAGGACGTGGCGCGCACGCTCGCCGTGCTGGGCCTGACGGCCGGCAACCTGCTGCTCGTGGCCGTGAACGCGAGCGCAGGGCTGGGCTGGCGTGCGCTGCTGTCTCCCGGCACCCGCGCCTTCTGGTGGGTGGCCGCGGCGGCGGTGGCGGCGCTTTCGCTTGCCTTGGCGATACCGGCTGCGCGCGAGCTGCTGCGCTTTGCGCTGCCGACCTGGGCCGACCTCGGCGCCGCCCTGGCCGCGGCGGCCACGGCAGTGGCCATCGGTGCGATGCTTGCGCATGCCCTGCAGAGAAAAACCGATGCCACCTGACACCCCCGGGCGCCGCTGGCGCCGGCTGGCGTGCGCCGCCTGGCTGCTGCTGGGCAGCGCAGCAGGTGCCGCCGCATGGGCGGCCGCGCCACCGGCTGGGCAGTACCTCACCGAAGGCGGCTGGGGCCGGCTGACCGTGACCGCGCGAGAAGGCGCGCCCTGGATGTCGCTGCGCACCAGCGGCCCCAACGGCCACGGCTGCGGCCTGGACGGCCCGATCAACCCACAAGGCCTCGTGCGCGTGGCCCCCGAGCCTGGCGCACCGGCCTGCACGGTGCGCCTGCGCACCACGGGCGTGCCGGGCGAACTCGAGGTCACGCCGCTGGAGCCCGAGGCCTGCCGCGGCTGGTGCGGCGCGCGGGCCGGGGGCTTCGACGGCCTGTACCGGCGCGCCGCGCCCGGCTGCACCCTGCCGGAGCGGCAGCGCGCGCGCCAGGCCTTCCAGCGCCACTACGAGGCACGGGACTACGCACAGGCCGGTGCCGCGCTCGGCCCCGTGCTCGCGCGCTGCGCCGCGGCGCTGCCGCCGCTGGAGGCCGCCTGGATCCGCAACGACCTGGCCCTGGCCCAGCTCAAGGGCGGCAGCCGCGCGGGCTGCCGGCAACTGCTGCAGCCCCTGGCCGAACGGGCGGCGCAGCCCGAGGCACAGGTGCGCAACGAGCTGCCCCCCGCCGACGCGCAGGCCTGGCTGCGCGTGCTTCGCGCCACACGCACGAACCTCGCGCTGTGCGCCGAGTGAACCCGCGAAGGCCAGCCCTGCCGTGGACACCCCGCTGCTCCTGGCCGCGCTGCTGAGCGCGCTGCTGCACGCGGGCTGGAACGCCGCCATCAAGGCGAGCCCCGCCCCGGCCGAGGCCATGGCCGCACAGATGACGACCGCTGCCCTCGTCGGCGTGGCCGGCCTGCTCGTGACCGGGCTGCCGCCGCTGACCGCCTGGCCGTGGATCGCCTGCAGCACGGCCATGAACACGGTGGCGGTGGGCGCGACCCTGCGCGCCTACCGGCAGGGCGGCTTCGGCACGGTCTACCCGATCGCGCGCGCCACCTCGGTGCTGCTGGTGGCCGCAGGCTCGGCCTGGCTCGTGGGCGAGCGCCTGGGCCCCTGGGCGGCGCTCGGCGTGGGCTGCGTGGCCACCGCGCTGCTGCTGCTGGCGCGGGACACGGCCCGCAGCGCGCCCGCTTCGGCCGCCTCCGCCTCCACGCCTGCTCCTGCTGCTGCAACCGCAGCCACCTCGCCCGCCCTTGCCCCGGCCGCCCTCGCATGGACGCTGGCCGCGGGCGTGGCCACCGCCGGCTACGTGCTCAGCGACGCGCAGGGCGTGCGCACGGCCGGCTCGCCCTGGGCCTACGGCTTTGCCGTGAGCGTGACCAACGCGCTGGCCATGGGCTGGCGCCAGCGCGCGCTCGGCAGCCCCTGGGCGCTGCTGGCGCGCCACGCCCGCACGGGCGTGCCCGCCGGCCTCGTGGCCACCGTCTCCTATGCGCTCATCCTGTGGGTCTTCGCGCACGCGCCCATCGCGCCGGCGGCGGCGCTGCGCGACACGAGCGCCGTCTTCGCGATGCTGATCGCGGTGGCGTGGCTCAAGGAGCCGATGCCCGCCCGGCGCCTGGCCGTCGTGGCGCTGGCGCTGGCCGGCGTGCCGCTGCTGCGGCTGGGCTGAGGCGCCGCGGCGGCGCGATACTCGCGTTCATGCCGAGTGCCGACACCGCCGCCCCGCCAGCCGTCCCGGCACACGCCGAAACGACGGCCGCGGCGCACCGCCCGACGCAGCTGCTGCTCAACCTCGGGCACGCGATCGACCACATGTTCCTGCTCATCTTCGCCACCGCGGTGACGTCGATCGCGCAGGACTTCGGCCTGGCGCGCTGGGAGGACCTGATGCCCTACGGGGTGCTGGCCTTCCTGATGTTCGGCCTGGGCTCGCTGCCCGCGGGCAAGCTGGGCGACCAGTGGGGCCGGCGCGCCATGATGGTGGTGTTCTTCGTGGGCATCGGCGTGGCCTCCATCGGGGTGGCGCTGGCGCACACGCCGCTGCAACTCGCGCTGGCGCTCGGCCTGCTGGGTACCTTTGCCGCCATCTACCACCCCGTGGGCATCCCGATGCTGCTGCGGGGTGCCAGCCGCCCGGGCTGGACCATCGGCGTCAACGGGCTGGCAGGCAACCTGGGCATTGCGGTGGCCGCACTCGTGACGGGTTTCCTGGTCAAGCACCTGGGCTGGCGCGCGGCCTTCGTGATCCCGGGGCTGGTGGCCATCTGCTGCGGCATCGCCTTCGCGCGCCTGGCGCGCAGCGAGGGCGAGCCCGCCGCACGCCGGGCGCCGGCCGCGCCGGCCGCACCGGGCGTGTCGCTGGCGCGGATCCTGGTGGTGATGACGCTGGGATCCACGACCGGGAACCTGCTGTTCAACCTCTCGACCAACGCGAACTACGAGCTGCTGGCCGACCGGCTGCAGGCCATCACGCGCGACCCCGCCCTGCTGGGCGCGCTGCTGGCGGGCGTCTACACCGTGGCCTCCTTCGCGCAGCTGCTGGTGGGCCGGCTCATCGACCGCGTGCCCCTCAAGACGCTGTACCTGGGCGTGATCGTGGTGCAGGGTTCGCTGCTGGCGCTGGCCACGCAGCTCGGCGGCTGGGCCTTCTACGCCGTGCTGCTGGCATGCATGGCCGCCATCTTCGGCGCCGTGCCCTTCACCGATGCGATGCTCGCGCGCTACGTGGACGACCGCGTACGCTCGCGCGTGGCCGGCCTGCGGCTGACCATCTCGCTGGGCGCGAGCTCCGCCGCGGTGTGGGTGATCGGCCCGCTCGTCAAGGAGGCCGGGTTCACGGCGCTGCTGTGGGTGATGGCGGCCACCTCCCTCATGACGCTGGCGGTGGTGACCCGGCTGCCCGCCCAGCCGCGCCCCACCGGTGTGGTGTCCTGAAGCGCAGCCATCGCCCGTGCACCGCGCATCCCCACCGGGCCAGACCTCCATGTCGCAGACCGGCGCCACGCCATCCGCCCTGATCACGCGAGGCCGGATCGTGGCCTACGGCGCCGTCGGCCTGGCAGCCGCGCTGGTCTTCATCGTCTTCACGCGGCTCGCGCAGGCTGGGGGGGGCCTGCAACTGGTGCCGGCGGCCGCCGTCGGGTTCTCGGCGAGCTTTGTGCTCTCCTACTTCGGACACCGGTGGCTGACCTTCCGCTCCGCCGGCGCCAAGGCCGCCGAGATCCCCCGCTTCGTCGTGACGAGCCTGATGTGCTTCGGGCTCACGCTGGGTTGCACGCACGTCTTCGCCTCCCGGCTCGGCCTGTCCGACCTGGCGGCCCTGGCCCTCACGAGCGCGGTCGTGCCCGCGCTGAACTTCCTGCTGATGGCCGTGTTCGTCTTCGTGCGCCGAGACACGGCCCGACGCCGCTGAGCCTCGCCGTGCCGCACCCGTCCCGGCACGGGTATCGTTCGCCCCTGGGCGCAGGGGCTGCCCCCGGCCGCCGGATCGCATCCGGCACCACACCGCCCACAGCCGCCGCGACATGAGCTCGCCAATCGCCAAGACGAACAAGTCCGGCCTGGACAAGGCGCTGGTGGCCAGCCACCAGAGGCTCAGCCACGGCCACCGTATCGGCGTCCTCGTCGAGCTCCTGGGCCGCAGCATCCGGGAGCTGGGCCTGCCCGCGCCCATCCGGGTGCTCGATGTGGGCTGCGGGGACATGACCCTGGCCAAGGGCCTGATGGCGCAGGGCGAGGACATCGACATCACCTGCGTGGACATCCACCCCCCTCCGCCCGACCGGCCCGGGCGGGACCCCTTCTGGTCGCGCTACCAGCAGTTCGACGGCCAGGCGCTGCCCTTTGCCGAGCAGTCCTTCGACGTCGTGGTCTTCTCCGACGTCCTGCACCACGTGCCCCCGGCCAGCCTGCAACCCCTGCTGACCAGCGCCGCGCGCGTGGGCCGGTTCGTCGTCATCAAGGACCACTTCGAGTACGGGTGGCTCTCGCGCCAGGTGCTGCGCGCCATGGACTTCGTCGGCAACTACGGCTACGGCATCTCGGTGCCCGAGCGGTACTTCTCCGAAGATTCGTTCTCCCGCGTCATCGTCGGGGCCGGGTTGAGGATGGAGAAGGTGGACATCGGCGTGCGCCTGTACGACCACCTGCCGCTGGTCAGGACGCTGCTGTCGCCCCGGTGGCAGTTCCTGGCCACCTGCGCACGCGCTACCAGCTCGCCCCGAAGGCCTGCCTGAGTTCGTCGATCTGCGCCGGCGTGAGCGGCGCCGGGGGCGGGCTCGCGAGCAGCCACAGCCGAGCCGTCTCCTCGAGCTCCTCCAGCACCGCGCTGGCCTGCGCCGGCGTGCGGTGCCACACGTTCGGCCCGAGCCGGTCGAGCATCACGGCGCGGATGGGCGTGCCGCGCGCGGCCATTGCCTCGATGCGCTGCGCCACGCGCTCGGCCGCGCGCGGGTCACCCGGCCGGTGATACGGGATGAGCGGCACGTGCCCGACCTTCATCACGTAGTAGGGCGTGATCGGCGGCACGATGTCGTCCTCGCTCCACACCCCGCGCAGCGTCAGCGCCACCAGGTGCGTGGAGTGCGTGTGCAGCACGCAGCGCGCGTCGGGCGCGGCCGCGTAGATGCGCCGGTGCAGCGCGAGCGTCTTGCTCGCGGGGTCCCCGCCGAGTTGCGCGCCCTGCAGGTCCAGGCGCGCCAGCCGCGCCGGGTCGAGCGTGCCCAGGCAGGCGTCGGTGGGCGTGATGAGAAAGCCGTCTTCCAGCCGCACGCTGATGTTGCCCGCGGTAGCGTGCGCGTAGCCGCGCTCGAAGAGCGAGCGGCCCACGCGGCAGATCTCCTCGCGCAGGCGCGATTCGTCGGACAGCCCCGGCGCGGTCACGTCAGCACCTCGAAGGCCCGGGTGAAGAAAGCCGTGCCGCCGAAGTTGCCCGACTTCAGCGCCAGGTGCAGGCCCTGCGGCCGGATGGCACACGGCGCGTGGCACCACGGCACGCCCGGGTCGATCTGCGGGCCGATGCGCAGCGCGGAGATGCCCAGGGCCTGCACGCAGGCCCCGGACGTCTCGCCGCCGGCCACCACGAGCTGCCCCACCCCGGCTTGCACGAGGCCCTGTGCCACGTGCGCGAGCGCCCGCTCCACGAGCTCGCCCGCGCGCTGCGCGCCCAACTGCTCCTGCACCGTGCGCACCGCCTCGGGCGCGGCCGTGGCATAGACCAGCACCGGCTGCGGCCCGAGCCGGGGCCGTGCCCACGCAAGGGCCTCGCCCGCCACGTCCTGCCCGGCCGCCAGGCGCAGCGGATCCACCGCGAAGGCCGCGCCACCGCGGCCGATGAAATCCGCCACCTGCGCGTTGGTGGCCGCCGAGCAGCTGCCGCTGACCACCGCCCGCGAGCCGAGCGCGGGCGGGAGCTGCGCGGCCTGCGCGCTCGGCGCGAACCCGTGCCGCGCCGGGATGCCGATGGCCAGCCCCGATCCCGCCACGACGAGCGCGGCGTCCTGCGCCGCCTCGGCCAGCACGTGCAGGTCCGCGTCGTCCACCGCATCGGCCACCGCGAAGGCGAATCCCTCGGCTTGGAGCGCGGCCAGCCGCGCACGCGCCACCGCCGCGCCCTGGGCCACCGTGCGCCGCTCCAGCAACCCGCAGCGCGTGGCGGCGAGCTGCGCCTGCAGCACGCGCACCAGGTTGGCGTCCGTCATCGGCGTGAGCGGGTGGTGGCGCATGGGGCTGTCCGACAGCAGCACGTCGCCCACGAAGAGGTGGCCCTTGTAGACCGTACGCCCCGTCTCCGGAAAGGCCGGCGTGACGATGGCGATGCCCGCCCCCACCTCCGCACGCAGCGCCTCGGCCACCGGGCCGATGTTGCCGCGCGGCGTGGAATCGAAGGTGGAGCAGACCTTGAAGTAAAGCTGCCGCGCCCCGCGCGCGCGCAGCCAGCGCGCGGCGGCCAGCGACTGCGCCAC
>JBBAPJ010000049.1:8582-17568 GCA_040400855.1 Rubrivivax sp. | reverse complement strand
GCCGAGTCTTGAAGCGTGCGCCCGGCCACCCGGACGTGCCCGGCATCGGCGTGCGTGATGCCCGCGATCATGCGCAGCGTCTGCGTCTTTCCGGCCCCCGAGGGCCCGTACAGCACGACGCGCTCGGCCTCGCAGCGAAACGCCACGTCGAGTTCGAAGGTGCCCGGCCCCGCGCGCCAGCGCTTCTTGAGCTCGACCTCCCAGGTGGCCATCGCGCGTGCGCCCCTCATTCCCGCGGCGCCACGCGCCCGGGTGCCAGCCGCCCGGCTCCCAGCAGCACCGCCAGGCACGTGATCGAGGTGACGGCCACCAGGAAGTTCGCGGTGTCGTCCTGTCCGGCCTGCACCGCCTCATAGACGGCAATCGACAGGGTCTGCGTCTGACCCGGGATGCTGCCGGCCACCATGAGCGTGGCGCCGAACTCGCCCGACGCACGCGCGAAGGCGAGCAGCGCACCGGCGAGGATGCCGCGCCAGGCCAGCGGCAGCGAGACCCGGAAGAACACCGCCGCCTCGCCCAGGCCGAGCGTGCGTGCGGCGTCTTCCTGCTGCGGGTCCACGCTTTCGAAGGCCGCGCGTGCCGCCTTGAAGACCAGAGGGAAGGCCACCACGCTGGCGGCGATCACCGCCGCCTGCCAGGTGAAGACGAGCCGGATGCCGAAGTGCTCGAGCAGGAAGGCCCCCACCACGCCCTGGCTGCCGATGAGCACGAGCAGGTAGTAGCCCAGCACCGTGGGCGGCATCACCATCGGCAGCGTGAGCGCGGCGTCGAGCAGCTCGCGCCCGGCAAAGCGCGCGCGCGCCATCGCCCAGCCCGCGGCCACGCCCAGCACGAGGTTGACGAGGGTGGCGCAGCCCGCCACCTTCAGCGTCAGCAGCAGCGGCACCCAGGCGCTCGACACGGCCGACGCGCTCCTCTCAGGGCCTGCCGAAGCCGTGGCGTGCGAACACGGCTTGCGCCCCGGGGGTGAGGAGGAACTCCACGAAGCGCGCTGCGCCCGCCGGATCCGGTGCGCTGGCCAGCACGGCCGCCGGGTAACGGATCGGCATGGGGGTGGCCACCGGGAAGGCCACCTTCACCTTGCCGCGCACCACGGCGGCATCGGTGGCGTAGACGAAGGCGGCGTCGACCTCGCCTCGCGCTGCGTAGTCCAGCGCCTGCCGCACATGGTGGGCGCCGATCACCTTCGGCTCGATCGCGCGCCACAACCCGGCGGCCTCGAGCGCGGCCCGCGCGTAGCGCCCTGCAGGCACGCTGGCCGGCAGGCCCACGGCAATGCGGGCGTAGCCTGCGTCCGACAGGTCCGACAACTCGCGCGGCACGCGGGCGGCCGCGGCCGGGACCACCACGACGAGCACGTTGGTGGCCACATCCCGACGCTGCGCCGCGCGCACCAGGCCACGCGCCTGCGCCTGGTCCATCGTGTCGGGGTCGGCACTCACCAGCACGTCCACCGGCGCGCCGCGCGCGGCCTGCGCCAGCAGTGCGCCGGAGGCGCCGAAATTGAGCTGCAGCTTCGAGCCCGGGTGCGCGGCCTCGAAGAGCGGCGCGATCTCGCGCAGCGCCTGCGTCAGGCTGGAGCCTGCGGAGACCGTGACTGCCGCGGACGGCAGGCTCCAGGCGGCCAGGCTGAGGGCGACGATCGCCGGCAGGAGGGGGAAGCGAGGCAGGCGAGGGAACATGCGCGGCGGCGGATCAAGCGCTATATACCCAACTATATAACGATGGTCGCGCCTGCGTGGGAGTGGGACGGCGGTGTGCCCGTCGCCCCGCTTGCTCGAAGCGTCAGTGGTGGTGGCCCTTGGGGGCCGCGCGCCCGGCCAGGTTGCGCACGGGCACCTGCAGCTCGACGTTCTCGCGCTTGCCGCCCGTCTCCACGACGAGCGTGACGGGCACCGTCTTGCCGATCTCCAGCGGCTGCTTGAGGTCCAGCAGCATCAGGTGCAGGCCGCCGGGCTTGAGCTCCACCGTCTTGCCGGCGGGCAGCTCCAGGCTCGGGATCGCGCGCATGCGCATCACGTCGCCCTGCATCGACATCTCGTGGATCTCCACCACGCCGGCCAGCGGCGAGCTCGCCGACACGAGGCGGGCCGGCTGCGCGGAGGTGAGCTGCACGAACATCCCCGAGGCCTTCTGCTGCGCCACGGTGCCGCGGACCCACGGGTCCGTGACCTTGACCTGCGCTTGTGCGCAGACGGAGGCAACCAGCAGGGCGGCGGGCAGGGCCGTTCGAAGGAGCGTCTTCATCGGGTGGTGTGCGCCCAGGCGGGCGCGGTGGAGTTCGTGAGGGGGCGGCGTCGCTCGGCGCAACGCGGCGCGGTTGCGGATTCTAGGCAGGGCCCGGGGCCGGCCCGGCTTGCCGTTCCAGGCGCCCGAGCTCCTCGAGGGTGTTGACGTTGAAGAAGGCTTCGCCGTCGTCGAACACCACCGTGGCGCAGCGGTGCCGTGCCGTCCAGCGATCGATCTTGCGCTGGCCCTCGCGCAGGAAGGCCTCGAGGCTGCCCAGCAGCTCCACGCGCAGCAGGCAGAACACCGGCTGGGGCTGCAGCCGGCCGTCGGGCTCGACGGTGGCCGCCATCGCGAGCTCGGCCTGCTCGGCCAGCGCCGCGCCCAGCAGCCGATCGACCAGGTCATCGGGAAAGCCCGGCGTGTCGCAGGGCACGGTGGCGAGCCAGGGCGTCTGGCAGTGCGCCAGTCCGGTGGCCATGCCGGCCAGCGGGCCGGGGTGATCGGGCCAGGCGTCGGGCCACACCGGCACGCCCATGCGTGCGTAGGCGTCCAGGTGCCGGTTCGCATTGACCATGAGGGCCGCCACCTGCGGCCGCAACCGCTCGAGCGCGTGCTGCGCAAGCGGCCGCTCAGCCAGCGGCTGCAGGCCCTTGTCGAGGCCGCCCATGCGGCTGCCCCGGCCGCCTGCGAGCACCAGGCCGGTGACGGCGGGACGAGGATGAAGGGCGTGTAAGGGCCGCATGTCAGGGATTGCCCGCGAACTGACAACCGGGCGTGACAGTTTCTCCCTTAATTGTCGCCTGCGCCCGCGCAATCTCGCGGGGTGACCCTTATTGGCTGGCCGCGCAGCCGGGAGGAGACTCGGGTTCGTGTGCGGCGTGACCGCCGGTGTGCAACCTCGTGCGCCCGGGATGAGGATGGCTCGGGCAGGAGACACTCGAACATGGACATGAACCGGAGGCAATTCTTCCGGGTCAGTGGAGCGGGGCTGGTGGGTTCCAGCCTCGTCGCGCTAGGCTTCTCGCCCACTGCGGCGCTGGCCGAGACGCGCAACTTCAAGCTGGCCCGGACGACCGAGACCCGAAGCATCTGCCCGTATTGCTCCGTGAGCTGCGGTCTGGTGATGTACACGCTGGGTGACAAGGCCAAGAACGTCAAGGCCTCGATCATCCACATCGAGGGCGACCCCGACCACCCGGTGAACCGCGGCACGCTGTGCCCCAAGGGCGCCGGCGTGATGGACATGATCCAGTCGCCGAACCGGGTGAAGGTGCCGCAGGTGCGCGAGCCGGGCACGAACACCTGGAAGAACATCTCGTGGGACGAGGCGCTCACGCGCGTGGCCAAGCACATGAAGGCCGACCGCGATGCGAACCTCGTCAAGGCCAACGACAAGGGCGTGACGGTGAACCGGTGGAACACCACCGGCATCCTGTGCTCGTCGGCGGCTTCCAACGAGTCCGGTTATCTCACGGTGAAGGTGGCGCGCGGCCTGGGAATGGTCGCGATCGATACGCAAGCGCGCATCTGACACGCGCCGACGGTGTCCAGTCTGGGCCCGACTTTCGGTCGCGGAGCGATGACCAACTCGTGGACGGATATCAAGAACACGGATCTGGTCCTGATCATGGGCGGCAATGCCGCCGAAGCCCACCCCTGCGGGTTCAAGTGGGTGACCGAGGCGATGCAGCACCGCAAGGCCAAGCTCGTCGTGGTCGACCCGCGCTTCACGCGCAGCGCGGCGGTGGCGGACTACTACGCGCCCATCCGCGTGGGCACCGACATCGCCTTCCTGGCCGGTGTCATCAACTACCTGCTGGCCAACGACAAGATCCACCATGAGTACGTCAAGCTGAACACGGATGCGAGCTTCCTCGTCAAGGAGGGCTTCGCATTCGACAACGGCTTCTTCAGCGGCTACAACGCCGACAAGCGCAGCTACGACAAGGCGACCTGGGGCTACCAGCTCGGCAAGGACGGCTACGTGCTGACGGACGACACGCTGCAGAACCCGCAGTGCGTCTTCCAGCAGATGAAGAAGCACTACGCGCGGTACACGCCGGAACTCGTGAGCCAGATCACCGGCACGCCCAAGGACCAGTTCCTGAAGGTGTGCGAGATGCTCGCAGCCACCTCGGCGGCCGACAAGGTGATGACCATCTGCTACGCGCTGGGCTGGACACAGCACAGCCACGGCTCGCAGAACATCCGCACGATGGCCATGATCCAGCTGCTGCTGGGCAACATCGGCCGGCCGGGTGGCGGCGTCAACGCGCTGCGCGGCCATGCCAACGTGCAGGGCATCACCGACATGTGCGCGCTGCCCGAGAACCTCTCGGGCTACATGAACGCGCCCACGGATGCCGACGACACACGGGCGAAGTACCTGGAGGCGCGCACGGGCAAGCCGCTGCGGGCCAACCAGATGGCCTTCACGCAGAACTTCCCGAAGTGGCACACGAGCCTGATGAAGGCCTACTACGGGAACGCGGCGACGAAGGAAAACGACTTCGCCTACGACTGGCTGCCCAAGCGGGACGGTGCCTACGACGTGCTGGCGATGTTCGAGCGCATGCACCAGGGCAAGATGAACGGCTTCATCTGCCAGGGCTTCAACCCGCTGGCGGCCGTGCCCAACAAGAAGAAGCTGAGTTCGGGCCTGGCCAAGCTGAAGTACCTCGTGGTGCTGGACCCCCTGGAGACGGAGACGAGCGAGTTCTGGAAGAACTTCGGCCCGCTCAACGACGTCAAGCCCGAGGAGATCAAGACCGAGGTCTTCCGCCTGCCGACGGCCTGCTTCGCCGAGGAGACCGGCACCTTCACCAACTCCAGCCGTGTCATCAGCTGGAAGGAGAAGGCCGTCGATCCCCCGGGCGAGGCCAAGCCCGACTCGGAGATCGTCGCGCGCTTGTTCATGAAGCTGCGTGCGATGTACGCCAAGGACGGCGGCACGCTGCCTGAGCCGGTGGCGGCGCTGGCTTGGCCCTATCTCAACGGCAACGTGCCCCAGGCGGGCGAGGTGCTGCGCGAGATCAGCGGCCGGGCGCTGGAGGACGTGCTCGCACCCGTCGACCCGAAGAACCCGAAGGAGCCGCCGAAGGTGCTCGTGAAGAAGGGCGACCAGGTGCCCAGCTTCGCGTTTCTGCGCGACGACGGCACCACGTCCTGCGGCAACTGGATCTATTCCGGCTGCTGGGGACCTGCGGGCAACCTCACGGCGCGGCGCGATACCAGCGATCCCACCGGCCTGGGCGTGTTCCCCAATTGGGGCTTCGCCTGGCCGGTCAACCGGCGCATCCTCTACAACCGCGCAAGCGCGGATGCGAACGGCAAGCCGTGGGATCCTTCCCGCAAGTACCTGGCCTGGAACGGCTCGAGCTGGGCCGGTGGTGCGGACGTGCCCGACATGCGGCCCGACGCGGCGCCCGACCAGGGCGTGGGCGCCTTCATCATGAACCCCGAGGGCGTGGCCAGGCTGCACGCGGTGGGCATGGCCGAAGGCCCCTTCCCCGAGCACTACGAGCCCTTCGAGACGCCGGTGGGCGTGAACCTGATGTGCCCGACCAACCCGAAGGCCGTCAGCAACCCGGCTGCTCGCGTCTACAAGGGCGACCTCGAGGCCTTCGGCAAGAAGGAGGAGTTCCCGTACGCGGCCACCACCTACCGACTGACCGAGCACCTGCACTTCTGGACCAAGCACTCGCGCAGCAATGCCATCGTCCAGCCCGCCCCCTTCGTCGAGATCGGCGAGGAGCTGGCCAAGGAGAAGGGCATCAAGCAAGGTGACCGGGTCAAGGTGCGCTCCAACCGGGGCGAAGTCGTCGCGGGCTGTGTCGTCACCAAGCGCATGAAGGCGCTGAACGTGAACGGCAAGAAGGTGCACCACGTCGGGATCCCCATCCACTGGGGCTTCAAGGGCGTGACGCAGAACGGCTACCTGGCCAATGCCCTGACACCGTTCGTCGGCGACGCCAACTCGCAGACGCCGGAGTACAAGGCGTTCCTGGTCAACATCGAGAAGGCTTGAGGAGGAAGCGATGGCAAGTCTTCAATCCCTCGACGTGGTGTCCCGCTCGGCCACCACGCTGCCCACCCCGCAGGTCCGCACGGCGGTCCCGCAGGTCGCCAAGCTCATCGACGAGTCCAAGTGCATCGGCTGCAAGGCCTGCCAGGTGGCTTGCATGAACTGGAACGACCTGCGCGACGACGTGGGCACCGGCATCGGCGTGCACGACAACGACAAGCCCAACGACCTCACGCCCAGCCAGTGGACCGTGATGAAGTTCTTCGAGGTGGAGCCCAAGGAGGGCAGCCTCGAGTGGCTGATCCGCAAGGACGGCTGCATGCACTGCGAGGACCCTGGCTGCCTGAAGGCGTGCCCCTCACCGGGCGCGATCGTCAAGTACGCCAACGGCATCGTGGACTTCATCTCGGAGAACTGCATCGGCTGCGGCTACTGCGTCAAGGGCTGCCCCTTCGACGTCCCGCGCATCAGCGAGAAGGACAACAAGGCCTACAAGTGCACCTTGTGTTCCGACCGTGTGGGCGTGGGCCTGGAGCCCGCCTGCGTGAAGACCTGCCCGACGGGCGCCATCTCCTTCGGCACGAAGGACGACATGGTGTCCTACGGCACGAAGCGCGCCGGCGAGCTCAAGGACCGCGGCTTCCAGAACGCGGGGCTGTACAACCCTGCGGGCGTGGGCGGCACGCACGTGATGTACGTGCTCAAGCACGCCGACCGGCCGCAGCTCGAGGACCTTCCGGCCAACCCCTCGGTCAGCCCGATGGTGTCGCTGTGGAAGGGCCTGGCCAAGCCGCTGGCGGTGGCCGGCATGCTCGGCGCGGTGGTCGCCGGCTTCTTCCACTACATGAAGGTGGGGCCGGTCGAAGAGAAGGCTGAGAAGGAGGAGGCGTGATGGGCAAGATGCTGCAACGCTACAACGACTCGGAGCGGATGAACCACTGGTTCATCGCGCTGATGTTCGTGCTCGCGGGCCTGTCGGGCCTGGCCTTCTTCCACCCGGCCTTCTTCTTCTTCGTGCACCTCTTCGGGGGCGGCTCGTGGGCGCGCATCCTGCATCCCGTTCTCGGGCTGCTGATGTGCGCGGGCTTCGTGGTGCTGTTCATGCGCCTGTGGCGCGAGAACGTCATCACGGCGGCCGACCGCGAGTGGAGCAAGAAGATGGGCGAGATGCTGCGCGGCAACAAGGCCGGCATGCCGCCCGTGGGCAAGTACAACTACGGGCAGAAGATGACCTTCTGGGCCATGGCCGGCAGCCTGGCCGTGCTGCTGGTCACGGGCGTCATGTTCTGGCGCCCGTGGTTTGCGCCGCTGTTCCCGGTGGTGGTGCTGCGTGCTGCGGTGCTGCTGCACTCGGTGGCCGCAGTGGTGCTGATACTGGCCACGATCATGCATGTGTACGCCGCGATCTGGGTCAAGGGCACGGTGCGCGCCATGACGCGCGGCACCGTCTCCGAGGGCTGGGCCAAGGCGAACCACCCCTTGTGGCACGAGGAGATGACCAAGGGCCGTTGATGCCCCTGGCGGGCCCCGCGCCAACTGCAGCGTGGGGTCTTCGAACCATGGCACGGGCGCCTCGGGCGCCCGTGCGCTTGAATAGGCAGCCATGCCGCCCCGGCCAGGGCGGCCGAGGTGAACGAGGAACGGATGTCACAGATGGGTGCAACGGCCACCGTGCGGGTGATGAGCCCGGAGGAGATCGCGGCGCGTGCGGGCGGGCAGACGCCCTTCCTGCTGTGGCCCGAGCGCGCCACGCTCTTTGCCGAGCGCGAGATGCGGCTGCGCCAGCTCGCGCGAGGCCACGCGATGGAGGACTTCCTCGGGTTCATGGCGGAGCTGGCACACGCGCAGCAGCAGGCACTCGCGGGCTTTGCGTCGGTGCCGATTCCCGATGGAGCGGCGCTGGACCGCGCCGCGAAGCTGGGCGTGCCACCGCTGCCGGCGGTGGACTGGCCGCGCGACCCGGCCTGGCGCGAGGCGCTGCGAACCATGCTGGGCGGGCTGCGTGAGCGGGCCCCGCAGGCCGCGCGCGAGGTGATGGACCGCCTTGTGGCGGCCGACGACGACTGGCTCGAGGCACAGGCCGACTGCCTGCTCACGGGCGTGATGAAGGGCCTGGACCTGGCCGCAGCACCTCTCGTGGCGGCGGCGCTGCAGGTCTACTGGACCCACCTCGTGCTGGCCGTGCAGGCCGGCACCACGTCGGGTGGCCAGCCCTTCGGCCGCATCGACGACGAGACCGTGTGCCCCTGCTGCGGCAGCCGCCCGGTGGCCAGCATCACGCGCACGAGTGGCGAGTCGCTCGGGCAGCGTTACCTCAGCTGCTCGCTGTGCGCCACGCAGTGGCACATGGTGCGCATCAAGTGCAGCCACTGCCTGTCCACCAAGTCGCTGGCCTACCAGGCCCTGCAGGACGCCCATGCCGAAGGCACGCAGGGCGTGGCCTCGGCGTCCGTGCAAGCCGAGACCTGCGACGACTGCGGCCACTACCTCAAGATCGTGCACACCGACCGCGACCCGATGGTCGAGGCGGTGGCCGACGACCTGGCGACCCTGACGCTCGACCTGCTGGTGTCGGAGACCGGCAAGCGGCGGCACGGCGTGAACCTGATGCTCCTCTTCGGCGACCCCGGCCCCGAGGAGGCGCCGCCGGATCCAGGGCAGGCGTGATGGCCCGGCCCGAGCAATCCGTCGTCGACGGTTCGAAGGCCCCGGCAGACCCTCTGGCCGCCGCCC
>JBBAPJ010000049.1:0-8482 GCA_040400855.1 Rubrivivax sp. | reverse complement strand
CGCATGAAGCGCGTCTTCAACCTCACCGGCACCGTCATCCACACCAACCTCGGCCGCGCGCTGCTGGCCGAGCCGGCGCTGGCGCACCTGGTGGCGATGATGAGCGGGCCGAACAACCTCGAGTACGACCTCGACAGCGGCGGCCGTGGCGACCGCGACAGCGTGGTGGAGGCGCTGCTGTGCGAGCTCACCGGAGCCGAGGCGGCCACCGTGGTGAACAACAACGCCGCAGCGGTGCTGCTGACGATCGCGGCGCTGGCGCGCGGGCGTGAGGTGATCGTCTCGCGCGGCGAGCTCGTGGAGATCGGCGGAGCCTTCCGCATGCCCGATGTGATGGCCGCGGCCGGCGCCACCCTGGTGGAGGTGGGCACGACCAACCGCACGCACCCGCACGACTATGAGGGTGCCATCGGCGAGCGCACGGCCCTGCTGATGAAGGTCCACACGAGCAACTACGCGGTGCAGGGTTTCACGGCTGCGGTGGATGAAGCCGACCTGGCGCGCATCGCACACGCGCGCGGCCTGCCCCTGGCCACCGACCTGGGCAGCGGCTCGCTCATCGACCTGGCGGCCTACGGCCTGCCCCATGAGCCTGTGCCGCAGGACAAGCTGCGCGCAGGCTGCGACGTGGTGACCTTCAGCGGCGACAAGCTGCTCGGCGGGCCGCAGGCCGGGCTCATCGTCGGCTCGCGCGAGGCCATCGGCCGCATCCGCAGGTTCCCGCTCAAGCGTGCGCTGCGGGTGAGCAAGCTGCCGTTGGCGGCCCTGGAGGCGACGCTGCGGCTGTACCTGCGGCCCGAGCGCCTCGTGCACGACCTGCCCACGCTGCGCCTGCTGACGCGGCCTCAGGAGGCGATCCGGCAGCACGCGCAGGGACTGCTGCCCACCCTGGCGCAGGCCCTCGCCCCGCGCTACGCGGTGGAGGTGGCCGAGATGCGGGGCCAGATCGGCTCGGGCTCACTGCCGCTGGATCGGCTCGCCTCGGCAGGGTTTGCCATCCGCCCCGTGCAAGCCAAGGGCGCTGGCCGGGCGCTGGAGGCGCTGGCCCGTGCGCTGCGCGAACTGCCGCTGCCGGTCGTGGGTCGCATCGCGGACGACCAGCTGTGGCTGGACCTGCGCGCGCTCGAGCAAGGCCCCGACACCCAGGCCTTCCTGGCGCAACTGCCCACCTTGCAGGAGCGCCTGGCGTGATCGTCGGCACCGCCGGTCACATCGACCACGGCAAGACCACGCTCGTGAAAGCCCTCACGGGCGTGGACACCGACCGCCTGCCCGAGGAGAAGAAGCGTGGCATCAGCATCGAGCTGGGCTACGCCTTCCTCGACGTGCCGGGCAGCGAGCGCATCGGGTTCATCGATGTGCCCGGCCACGAGCGGCTCGTGCACACGATGCTGGCGGGTGCCAGCGGCATCGACCACGCGCTGCTGCTCGTGGCGGCCGACGACGGCGTGATGCCGCAGACGCGCGAGCACCTGGCGGTGCTCGCGCTGCTGGGCGTGCCCGGCGCCACGGTGGTCGTGACCAAGGCGGACCGCGCCGATGCCGCGCGCGCGCAGGCCGTGGCAGCCGAGGCCGGGGCGCTGCTCGCGCCCACGGGCCTGGCGGGGGCGCCCGTGCACACGGTGTCGGCCGCCACCGGCGAGGGCATCGAGGCCCTGCGTACACGGCTCCTCGAAGTGGCGCGAGGGGCGGGTCGGCGGGTGGATGCGCAGCAGGCCTTCCGCCTGGCGGTGGACCGTGTCTTCACGGTCGAGGGAACGGGCACGGTGGTGACGGGCACCGTGCACGCGGGCGAGGTGGGAATCGGGGACGAGCTCGTGCTCGCACCCGGGTCGGGTGCTGCGCGGCGCATACGCGTGCGCGGCGTGCACGCCCAGAACCGTGCGGTGACCCGTGCCGGCGCGGGGGTGCGCTGCGCGCTGGCGCTGGCCGCCGTGGGCAAGGACGAGATCCGCCGCGGCCAGTGGCTCGTGGCGCCCTCGGCGGCGCTGGCCACCGACCGGCTCGATGCGCGGCTCGTGCTGTGGTCGGGCGAGGCACGGGCGCTGCGCTCGGGCACACCCGTGCACGTGCACGTGGGCTCGCAGGCCACGCTCGGCACGGTGGCGCTGCTCGACGAAGGCGAGAGCCTGGCGCCCGGTGCGAACGCGCGGGTGCAACTCGTGCTGCGCACGCCCATCGGCGCCTGGCACGGCGACCGCGTGGTGCTGCGCGACGCATCGGCCAGCCGCACGCTGGCCGGCGGCACCGTGCTCGACCCGCACGCGCCCGCCCGCTACCGGCGCACACCCCAGCGCCTGGCCGAGCTTGCGGCGTGGGAGCACGGCGACGCGGCGGCGCGGCTGCAGGCTCTCGTGGCGGTGACGCCTTTCGGGCTGGACCTGCTGAGATGGCGTGCCGCGGAGGGCCGGATGGGCAGCGTGGCGCCGCCCGAGGGTGCGCTGGTGGCCGTGATCGAGGGCGAGCCCGCGCAGGCGCTCGGTGCGGCCCAGGCCGAGGCGGCACGGGCGCAGGCGTTGGCGGTGCTGGGGGCCTTCCACCAGCGCCAGCCCGAGGAGCTCGGGCCGGATGCGGCGCGGCTGCGCCGGCTGGCGTTGCCCCGCCTGCCCGAGCCGCTGTGGCGCGCGTTGCTGGCGCAGCTGCTGGAAGGCGGCCTGCTGCAGCAGCGCGGTGCCTGCCTGCACCTGCCCGAGCACGGCGTGCGGCTGTCGGCCGTGGACGAGCGCATCGCGCAGAAGATCGCGCCGCACCTGGCCCGCGCCGGCTTCGAGGGCGCGTGGGCGCGCGACCTCGCCCGCGACACGGGCGAGAGCGAGCCGCTCATGCGCGTGACGATCGCGCGGCTGGCGCAAAGGGGAGAGGTGCACCAGGTCGTGCGCGATCTGGTCTACTCCGAACAGACGATGCAGGAACTGGCACGGCTGGCGCGCGAGGTTGCGGCCACGCAGGGTGGTGCGGTCACGGCGGCGCTCTTCCGGGATGCGACGCGGCTGGGCCGCAAGCGCGCGATCCAGATCCTGGAGTACTTCGACCGGGTCGGGCTCCTGCGGCGGGTGGGTGACACGCACCGCCTGCGTACCGACTCGGCGCTGTTCGGGCAGGCGGCTGCGGCATGACGGAGATGCAAGGGTCTGCGGAGGGGAAACGATCCTGGTGGGTCGGCCGGGCTTCAAACCCGGTGGGTGGCGCCACGCGCCGCTGGGTGGGTTCGACTCCCATTCCCCTCCGCCATTTCGCGGGCCGCCAGGCCCGGCTGCCTCGATGGACGTGATCGTCAACGGCCTGGCCTTCCCGCAGGCGCTGCACTACGCGGTCGAGCACCAGGTGTGGGCGCGGCTGGAGGACGACGGCTCGGCCACGGTGGGCATCACCGCGCTGGGCATCCAGCTGGCCGGTGAGCTCTACATGTGCCGCCCCAAGGGGGTGGGCCAGGTGGTGGAGCAGGGTCGGTCGGTGGCGGTGGTGGAGCTGGCCAAGTCGATCGTCTCGGTGAAGTCGCCGGTCACCGGAACGGTCGTGGCGGTGAACCCGCGCCTGGCCGACGAGCCGGAACTCGTTCATCGGGATCCCTACGGGCAAGGGTGGCTGGCGCGCGTGGCGCTGGCGGACTTCGCGCGCGACCGCGAGGTGCTCGTGCACGGCGCCGAGGCCGTGCGCGAGGCGATGGCGCACCATGCCTGGCTCAACCGGCTGGACGAGTCCTCATGAGCGGCTTTGTCGAGCAGCCCGTGGCCGGCATCGCGATCCTGCTGTGGGCCGCCGACCCCGAGGCGCCGCAGCGCCTGGCCACGCCCTTCTTCCACGCCGCCGCGGCGGGCGCGATGGACGTGCCGGTGGAGATGTACTTCACGGCCGCAAGCGTGCGGCTGCTGGCCCCGGGCGTGGCACAGGCGCTCCTGCCGAACGCTTCGCACCCGAAGACCGTGCTCGACTCGATGCGCGAGGCGGCGGGCTTCGGGGCCCGGCTGTATGCCTGCACCGACGCGCTGCGTGCCCACGGCCTGGTGCTCGAGGGCCTCATCCCCGAGTGCAGCGGCGCCGGGGGCGCGGTGCAGTTCATGGCCCGCGCAGCAGACCTGCGCTGGCGCACCCTCGTCTTCTGAACGGCCGCACCGCGCCCTGGCACGTGCCCGGCACAATCCCCGCATGAGCGCACCCGACGCACTGGCCATGCTGATCGGCCGCCACTCGCTGGGCATCAAGCACCTGGGCGAGCCCGGGCCCGACGACGCAGCGCTGACCTGGATGGCCGAGGCGGCGCTGCACGCGCCGGACCACGCCGAGCTCGTGCCCTTTCGCTTCAAGGTCGTGCGCGGCGCGGCACGCGAGCGCCTGGCCGAGCTCTTCTGCCGCGCCGCGCGCGAGGCCGGCAAGGACGAGGCGAGCCTGGCGGTGGAGCGCGAGCGCGCGCTGCGCGCCCCGGTGACGGTGGCGCTCGTGGCGCGCATCGACATGGGTCACCCGGTGGTGCCGGCGCACGAGCAGTGGGTGGCAGTGGGCGGCGCCCTGGCGAACTTCCTGCACGCCGCGCACGCACTGGGCTTTGCCGGCAAGATGCTCTCGGGCGCGAAGGTGCGCGACCGCGAGATCGCGCAGGCCTTCTGCGAGCCGGGCGAGACGCTCGTGGGCTGGGTGGCGCTGGGCACGGCGCAGCGCCCGCCGGCGAGCCGCCAGCCGAAGGCTTCGGTGGCCGAGGTGCTGAAGGATTGGCTGGCGTGAGCGAGGTTGCGACGGCGCGCTGGATGGTGCGCCACCCGGCGCGCCTGCTGGCCCTGGGCTTCGGCAGCGGGCTGTCGCCCTGGGCGCCGGGAACCGTGGGCACGCTGTGGGCGTGGGTGTCCTTCCTCGTGCTCGCGCCGTGGCTCGACGACACCGGCTGGGCCCTGCTGATCGCCGCGGCCTGGTGGCTCGGCCAGTGGGCCTGCACGCGCACCGCGCGCGAACTCGGCCTGGGTGACCCGGGCTGCATCGTCTGGGACGAGGTCGTGGCTTTCTGGCTCGTGCTGTGGGTGCTGATGCCCGTGGGCGCCTGGGCGCAGGCGGGGGCCTTCGCGCTGTTTCGCTTCTTCGATGCGGCCAAGCCCGGGCCCGTGGGCTGGGCCGACCGGCTCTTCAAGCCGCGCCCGGGCGAGCCGCTGGCTTCCCGCCACGGCTTTGGCATCCTCTTCGACGACCTCGTGGCCGCAGGCTGCACGCTGCTCGTGTGCGCGCTGGCCGTGGTGCTGTGGCGGGGCGTGTGAAGCCCGCGCTCACCCAGGCACGCGGGGCGTTGCTGCGCGACATCGCCACCCTGGACGAACATGGCCAGCGGCGCACGATCCAGGTACCGGTGGAGCGGCCGCTGACGGTCTTCGTCGACAAGCGTGAACTCGTCACGCTGATGACCCTCGGGCAGATGCCCGAGCTGCTGGTGTTGGGCTACCTGCTCAACCAGCGCCTCGTGCCCGACGCCGCGGCGCTCGATTCGGTGACGGTGGACTGGGAGGTGAACGCCGCTGCGGTGCAGACGCGCGCGGGCCTGGCCGACTACGAGGACCGCACCGCGCGCCGGGTGATCACCACCGGCTGCGGCCAGGGCACGGTGTTCGGCGACGTGATGGCCGGCCTCGAGGGGCTGAGCCTGCCCGGAGCCGACGTGGCCCGCCTGTCACAGACCACGCTCTACCGCATGCTCGAGGTCATCCGCGGGCAGGACAGCATCCACCGCCGCGCCGGCTCGGTGCACGGTTGCGCGCTCTTCCGCGCAGAGGAGCTGCTGATGTTCGTGGAGGACGTGGGCCGCCACAACGCCATCGACACGATCGCCGGCTGGATGGCCATGCACGACGTGAGCGCGCACGACAAGGTCTTCTACACCACGGGGCGGCTCACCAGCGAGATGGTGCTGAAGTCGGCGCAGATCGGCGTGCCCATCATCGTCTCGCGCAACGGCGTCACCGCCATGGGCCACGAGATGGCCGAACGCCTGGGCATGACGCTCTTCGGCCGGGCGCTGAACCGGCACTTCCTGTGCTACACGGGCTTCGAGCGCTTCGATGCGGATGCATCGGTGGAGGCGGGGCCGGGACCCTGAATCCCGACGCGGAGGATCTGGCGTCCGCGCCAGGCCTCAGACGAGCCCGTCGAAGAGCCACACGGCCACCGGCTCGCCGGCGGCCACCGGGCCCTGGTCGTGGCCCAGCACCACGAGGCAGTTGGCCTCGCTCATGCTGCGCAGCACGCCCGCGCCCTGCGAACCGGTGAGGCGAACCTGCCAGGCGCCGTCGGCGCCGGGGCCGACGATGCCGCGCTGGAACTCGGTGCGCCCGGGGCGCTTGCGGATCGCCGTCTCGCAGCGCACCTGCAGCACAGGCAGCGGCTCGGGCGCGCCCCCGGCCAGGCGCAGCAGGCCCTCGCGTGCGAAGGCGTAGAAGGTGACCAGCGCGGCCACCGGGTTGCCCGGCAGCGCAAAGAGCCAGGTGCGCCGGCCCGCCGCCTCGAGCGCGCCGAAGGCAAAGGGCCGCCCAGGGCGCATCGCGACCTTCCAGAACGCCACCTCGCCCATGCGCGAGAGCACCTCGCGCGTGTAATCGGCGTCGCCCGCGCTCACGCCGCCACTGGTCACCACGGCATCGGCCTCGCGCAGCGCCTGCTCCAGTGTGGCCTGCAGCGCATCGGGGTCGTCGCGCACGAGGCCGAGGTCGAGCACCTCCATGCCCAGGCGCTGCAGGGCCGCAGCCAGGCTCGTGCGGTTGCTGTCGTAGATGCAGCCCGCGCGCAGCGGCTCGCCCGGCTCCTGCACCTCGTCGCCGGTGGAGAAGAGCGCCACGCGCAGCCGCCGGCGCACGGTGACGGTGGTGAGCCCCAGTGAGGCGAGCAGCCCGAGATCGGCCGGGCGCAGCACGCGTCCGGCCGCCAGCGCCGTGCGGCCGGCTGCGAGGTCCTCGCCGCGGCGGCGCCGGTTCTCGCCGCGCTGGAGCGTGCCGGGTGCGATCACCACCTGCCCGTTGGCCTCCTGGCAGAGCTCCAGCGGCACCACGGTGTCCAGCCCCTCGGGCATCACGGCGCCGGTCATGATGCGCACGCACTGGCCGGATGCGAGCCGCCCCTCATAGGGCGCACCGGCGTAGACGGTGGCCACCGGGCTCAGCTGCGTGGGTGCCAGGCCGAGGGCTGCGCCGTCGAAGGCATAGCCATCCATCGCCGAGTTGTCGTGTGCGGGCACGTCGATGGGCGAGGCGACGTCAGCGGCCAGCACGCGGCCTGCGGCCAGGCGCAGCGGCAGCGTCTCGTGGCCTTCGACCGGCACCAGCGTGGCCGCGATCGCCCGGCGCGCTTCGTCGACCGTGATCTGGCGATCACGGGACGCGATGGGGGAGGGACCGAGTTCGGGCACGTACGGGCGCCGCCAGGCGCCTGCTCAGGCGGCCGGGTGCGCCAGGTCGCGCAGCCGCGTCGGCCCGGCGTGGGCCTCGATGCGGGCCATCAGCGGCTTGAAGAGGCCGAAGAGCGCCAGCAGCTCGAGCGCGACGAACATCGGCCCGACCAGCAGGCCCACGATGTCGTCGGCAAAGGCCGGCTTGCGGCCCTCGTAGTAATGGCCGACGAACTGGATGATCCAGCCCACGACGAACAGACCCACGCCCCAGCTGAGCCACACCGCGGTGCCCGGCAGCGTCAGCTGGTGGGCCAGCGCGATGAGCACGCCCACCATGGCCGTGACGGCCACCCCGAGCGCCAGCTCGCCGCGCGTGAGGTACCAGGCGGCCGTGAGCGCGAACATCACCCACGCCGGCGTGAGCGCCAGGCCACCGAGCTCGAACACCGGGCGCGACAACAGCACCCCGATCGCGAAGACGATCAGCGGCACGCCCACCAGGTGGGTCTGGATGTTTCGCCTGTCCCGGTGGTACTCGGCGTAGCCGGCAAGCAGCGTGAAGGCGGGGCGAAAGGGCGTGGCCATGGGCAAGGGCTCCTCGGGCCGAAAAGGCTCGATGCTACGCTTGAGCTTCCCGCCCGCCAATGCGGGCCAGCACCGACCGGACTTCCGCGCCATGAGCATCAAGAGCGACAAGTGGATCCGCCGCATGGCGGAGCAGCACGGGATGATCGAGCCTTTCGAGCCCGGGCAGGTGCGCACCGCGCCCGACGGCCACCGCATCGTCAGCTACGGCACCAGCAGCTACGGCTACGACATCCGCTGCGCGCCGGAGTTCAAGGTCTTCACCAACGTCTACAGCACCGTCGTCGACCCCAAGGCCTTCGACGAGCGCAGCTTCGTGGACATCGAGAGCGACGTCTGCATCATCCCGCCCAACTCCTTCGCGCTGGCACGCACGGTGGAGTACTTCCGCATCCCGCGCAACGTGCTGACGATCTGCCTGGGCAAGAGCACCTATGCGCGCTGCGGGATCATCGTCAACGTCACGCCCTTCGAGCCGGAGTGGGAGGGTTACGTGACGCTGGAGTTCAGCAACACCACGCCGCTGCCGGCCAAGATCTA
>JBBAPJ010000048.1:0-17598 GCA_040400855.1 Rubrivivax sp. | reverse complement strand
CCTACCCCTCCAGCCGCTTCTGGAACACGAGCCCCGCGTGCTCGCGCAGCGCGTGGAAGCGGATCTTGGGCCAGTTCTCCTGCATCGCGCGCAGCTCGCCCGCGTACTCCAGCAGCACGCAAGGCGCATCCACCGCGTCCAGCGCCACGCGGTGCGCGTTGCCGTCGATGAAGCGCTTGAGTTCGCGCTCGTCGGCCGCCGCCCCCTCGCCCGTCTCGGCCGTGACCCAGCGCGCGACGTTGTAGCGCGCGGGCATCACGCGCGCCTTCACGCCGTACTCGTGCTCCAGCCGGTGCGCGACGACCTCGAACTGCAGCTGTCCCACCGCTCCGAGCAACAGCACACTGCCCGCCACGGGCCGGAAGACCTGGATCGCGCCTTCCTCGCCCAGTTGCGTCAGGCCCGCGCGCAGCTGCTTGGTGCGCAGCGGGTCGGCCACCTCCACCGAGCGGAACATCTCCGGGGCGAAGAAGGGCAGGCCCGTGAACTGCAGCGCCTCGCCCTCGGTGAGCGTGTCGCCCAGCTGCAGCACGCCGTGGTTGGGGATGCCGATGATGTCGCCGGCATACGCCTCCTCCAGCAGCTCGCGGCGCTGGCTGAGGAAGCTCACCACCGTGTTGGGGCGCAGCTCCTTGCCCGAGCGCGTGACCTTCAGCCGCATGCCGCGCTCGAAGTGGCCGCTGGCCACGCGCACGAAGGCGATGCGGTCGCGGTGCGCGGGGTCCATGTTGGCCTGGATCTTGAAGACCACGCCGCTGAACTTGGGCTCGGTGGGCTGCACCGTGCGCTGCAGCGCGGGCTTCGGCCCGGGCGGGGGGGCCAGGTCCACGAGGGCGTCGAGCACCTCGCGCACGCCGAAGTTGTTGATGGCCGAGCCGAAGAACATGGGCGTCTGGCGCCCGGCGAGGAACTCGGCCTCGTCGAAGCCCGGTGCGGCTTCGCGCACGAGCTCGACCTCGCCGGCGGCCTGCTCCCAGGCCGGGCCGAAGCGCCGCTCGAGTTCGGGGTTGGCCAGGCCCTCGATGATCTCGTCGCCTTCGCGCATGCGGTCCTCGCCCGGGGAGAAGACGCGCATCTGGTCGCGCCGCAGGTCGAGCACGCCGCCGAAGAACTTGGCCATGCCCACGGGCCAGGTGAAGGGCACGACCGCCATGCCGAGCTCGCGCTCGATCTCGTCGAAGAGGTCCAGCGGCGCTTTCACCTCGCGGTCCATCTTGTTGACGAAGGTGAGGATCGGGGTGTTGCGCGCGCGGCAGACCTGCAGCAGCCGGCGCGTCTGCGGCTCCACGCCGTTGGCCGCGTCGATCACCATGAGCGCGGCGTCGACTGCCGTGAGCACGCGGTAGGTGTCTTCCGAGAAGTCCTGGTGGCCCGGGGTGTCCAGCAGGTTGATGACGCAGTCGCGGTACTCCATCTGCATGACGGAGGAGGCCACCGAGATGCCGCGCTGCTTCTCGATCTCCATCCAGTCGCTGGTGGCGTGGCGCGAGGCCTTGCGTGCCTTGACCGAGCCCGCGATCTGGATCGCGCCGGAGAAAAGCAGCAGCTTTTCCGTGAGCGTCGTCTTGCCCGCGTCGGGGTGGCTGATGATGGCGAAGGTGCGGCGGCGCTGCACCTGCTGCGGGATGGCGGCGGTCATGGGGGGCGCTGCGGCGAGGCGCGCGCAGCGAGGGGGAAACCCTCGATTATCGGCTGCCTGGTGGTACGGCTGATCGACTGCCCAGGAGCGGCCCGCGCGTCTTGCGCAGCAGCCACTCGTCTTCGCCCTGCACGAGGAAGTCGGCGAGCCGCCCCACCTCCTGGAAGCCCAGGCGCGCATAGAAGCGGCGCGCGCCGGCGTTGAAGTCCGACACGCACAGGAACAGGTTGGGCCCGCGCGCAAAGGCGATGCGCTCGGCCAGCGCCATGAGCGCGCGGCCCACGCCCTGTCCGCGCGCGGCTGCGGCCACGCCGAGCAACTGCACGTAGCCGCTCAAGGGCCCCTGGAAGGCGAGCACGACGAAGCCCACCAGGGCCTCGCCCTGCCAGGCGGCGTGGGCCTGGCGATCGGGATGGGTGATGGTGCGCCGGCACGCATCCTCGCCGATGCCCAGGCGCAGCCACGGGTCGCTCGCGCGCATGATGGCCACGCAGGCTTCGACATCGGCCGGCGCTTCCAGCGGCGCCAGGCGCAGGCCGTGCGCGGGGGTGCAGCCTTCCATCAGGTCAGGCGCTTGGTGCCGGGCAGCTCGCAGGCGTAGACGGCGTTGCGCAACTCCGCAATCGCCTCGTAGCGGGTGAAGCTGCGCCGCCAGGCCAGCACGACGCGACGCGTGGGCACGGGCGGCGTGAACTTCAGGTAGGCCACGTGCGGATGCGCACCGCGCGGCACCGACAGCTGCGGCACCACCGTCACACCCATGCCCGAGGCCACCATGTGCTTGATGGTCTCCAGCGAACTGCCCTCGAAGCTCTTTCGGATGCCGTCGGCGTCGCTGGAAAAGCGCGCGAACTCCGGGCACACCTCGAGCACCTGGTCGCGAAAGCAGTGCCCGGTCCCGAGCAGCAGCATCGTCTCGCGCTTGAGCTCCTCGGAGCTCACCTGCTTGCGCCGGGCCAGCGCGTGCGCGCGCGGCACCGCCACCATGAAGGGCTCGTCGTAGAGCGGCGCCACCGCCAGCCCGGCGTCGGGGAAGGGCTCGGCCATGATCGCGCAGTCGAGCTCGCCGGTTCGCAGCATCTCCAGCAGCTTGACGGTGAAGTTCTCCTGCAGCATCAGCGGCATCTGCGGCGTGCGCTCGATGGCGTGGCGCACGAGCTCGGGCAGCAGGTACGGACCGATCGTGTAGATGATGCCGAGCTTGAGCGGCCCGGACAGCGGATCCTTGCCGCTCTTGGCGATCTCCTTGATGGCGGCGGCCTGCTCGATCACCTGCTGCGCCTGGCGCACGATCGCCTCGCCCAGCGGCGTGACGCTGACCTCGTTGCCGCCGCGCTCGAAGATCTTCACGTCGAGCTCTTCCTCGAGCTTCTTGACGGCCACGCTGAGCGTGGGCTGCGAGACGAAGCAGGCCTCGGCCGCGCGCCCGAAGTGGCGCTCGCGCGCCACCGCCACGATGTAGCGCAGTTCGGTGAGGGTCATGGCGGGATTGTGGCGCAGCGCCTGCGCGACCGGCTCCTCGGGCCGTTATGCTCCCGGCCGCGCTGCCCCTGTAACTGCCGGGCGCGCAGAGGTTGCCCACCATGCCTGACTCGAATTCCTTCTTCCCGGCGCGAGCCCGCACCCCACGCAGCCTGCGGCTGCGCACGCTGGGGGTGGCCGTGCTGGCGCTGGCCGCCGCCAGTGCAGCCCAGGCGCAGGCCGCGGCGCCTGCGCCTGCGCCCGCTCCTGGCGCACCCGCGGCCGCGGGTGCGCCCGACGCGGGCATGCGCGTGCTGCGCAAGGAGCTCAACGACATCATCGAGGCTGCGCGCGTGCTCTTTCGGGAGGAGAAGTTCGACGACGCGGCCTACCGCCTGGAGGCGGCTGAGGCGATCCCCAATGTCACGCCCTTCGAGCGCGCATCGCTGGAGCGCATGCGTGCGGCCATCGCGCTGCGCCAGCAGCGCTTCGGCGTGAGCGTGCGGGCGCTGGAGGCGGCGCTGGCCACGGGCGAGGTGTCTGCCGCCGACGAGCTCGAACTGATGAAGACCCTCGTCGACCTGGCGCTGCGCGACAAGGACTATGCGCGCGTGCTCAGCTGGTCGCAGCGCTACGCCGAAAAGGGCGGCACGGAAGACATCGTGCAGCTGCTGCGGCTGGAGGCGCTGCGCTTCAGCGGCGACGAGCGCGGCGCACTGCAGGGCTGGAAGGCCCGGCGCGCGGCGGCCGAGCGGGCGGGGGTGCGCATGCCCGAGTCGCACCTGCGCGTGCTGTGGGCGCTGCAGCGCCGCAACGAGCCGGCTGAGGCCGGCGCCACGCTGGAGAGCCTGGCACGGGCCTACCCGCGCCCGGAGTACTTCGCCGAGCTTGCTGCCTCGGCCTCGCAGGCGCCCGAGCTGACCGAGCGTGCGCTCGTGTCGATGTACCGGATGCTGCGCGTGATCGGCGCGCTCAACACGCCCGGGCTGGCGCTGGAGATGGCCGAGCGCGCGCTGCGCATCGGCTACCCGGGCGAGGCCGCCGCGGTGCTGGAGGAGGTGCAGAAGGCCGGCGTGCTGCCCGGCACCCGGGCCGATGACCTGTCGCGCGTGCGTGAGGCGGTGCAGCGCGCCCTGGCCAGCGACGAGCGCGACCGTGCCGCCAACGAGGCCGCCGCGCGGCAGGCCAGCGATGGCACGCGGCTGGCCGACCTCGGCTGGGCCATGGTCGGCGCCGCGCCGATCGGGGCACCAGCGGAGCGCGTGCGCCCGGGGCTCGAGCTGCTGGAGCAGGCCGTGGCCCGGGGCGGGCTGCGGCGCGACAGCGAAGTGCGGCTGAACCTGGCGATCGCGCAATTCAGCGCGGGCCGACGCGACGACGCGCGTGCCACGGTGCAGGCACTGGCCAGGCAGCTCGAGGCAGCGGGCAAGCCCGATTCGATGGCGGCAGCCGTGCGGCTGTGGGCGGTGCTGCTGTCGGCGCCTCCGATGCTGCCACCGCGCAACTGAGCGCAGGTGCGACTGGCCTGCTTCAGGCCCCCAGACCCTCAAGCCTTCAGGAACTCTGAGCGGCTGGCCAGCCAGCGCGCCACGTGCGCTGCAGCCACCTCGGGCTGCTCGGCCAGCAGGCGTGGCGCCACACGCCGGGCGTGCTGCAGCAGCGCGCCGTCGGCCTGCAGGTCGGCAAAGCGCAGCAGCGCATCCCCGCTCTGGCGCGCGCCCAGGAACTCCCCCGGGCCGCGGATGTCCAGATCGCGCCGCGCGATCTCGAAGCCGTCGTTCGTCTCGGCCATTGCCTTCAGGCGCGCCTTGGCCGTGTCCGACAGAGGCGCGGTGTAGAGCAGCACGCACACGCTGGCGGCACGGCCGCGGCCTACGCGCCCGCGCAGCTGGTGCAGCTGCGCCAGGCCGAATCGCTCCGCGTGCTCGATCACCATCAGGCTGGCGTTGGGCACGTCCACGCCCACCTCGATGACGGTGGTGGCCACGAGCACGGCCATCTGGCCGCCTGAGAAGAGCGACATCACGGCCGCTTTCTCGGCGCCTGCCATGCGGCCATGCAGCAGCCCCACCATCGTGGCCGGAAGGGCTGCGCTGAGCTCGGCGTGGGTGGCGGTGGCGTTTTGCAGGTCCAGGTGCTCGGACTCCTCCACGAGCGGGCACACCCAGTAGACCTGGCGCCCGCGTGCCACCTCCTCGCCGATGCGCGCCACCACCTCGGCCCGGCGCGAGTCGGCAAACAGCCGCGTGAGCACCGGGCTGCGCCCGGGCGGCAGCTCGTCGATCGTGCTCACGTCCAGGTCGGCGTAGTAGGTCATCGCCAGCGTGCGCGGGATGGGCGTGGCGCTCATCATCAGCAGGTGCGGCTCGAGCGCAGCCGAACCACCGGTCATGGGGGTCGGGCCGGGCCGCGCAGGCGGGCCGGCCGTGCGGTGGGCGGCTGCGCCGTCCTCCTCGCGCGCCTCGTCCGGGCCGAGCTTGGCGCGCAGCTGCAGCCGCTGCGCCACCCCGAAGCGGTGCTGCTCGTCGACGATGGCCAGCCCGAGCCGGGCGAAGGCCACGTCGTCCTGGATCACCGCGTGCGTGCCCACGACGAGCGCTGCCGCGCCGCTGGCCACCTGCTCGAGCTGGGCTGCGCGGGCTCGGCCCTTGCGGCTGCCGCTGAGCCAGGCGATGCCCACGCCCAGCGGCTCGAGCCACTGCACGAGCTTGCGAAAGTGCTGCTCGGCCAGGATCTCGGTGGGGGCCATCAGCGCGGCCTGCCAGCCCGCGTCCACCGCGCGCGCGGCGGCGAGTGCCGCCACCACCGTCTTGCCCGACCCGACGTCGCCTTGCAGCAGCCGGTGCATCGGCAGCGCGCGCGCGAGGTCGGCGTCGATCTCACGGCACACGCGAGCCTGTGCGGGCGTGAGCGCAAAGGGCAGCGTGGCCAGCAGCCGGGCGTGCAGGCTGCCGGCGCGCGCGTCGGCGGCCAGCGCCGGCGCGCGCAGCCGCGCGCGCTCGGCCACGCTGTGTGCCTGGGCCAGCTGCTGGGCCAGCAGCTCCTCGAACTTCAGGCGCTGCCAGGCTGGATGCGAGCGGTCCTCGAGCTCGGCGGCCGGCGTGCTGGCAGGAGGCTGGTGCAGCAGCCGAACCGCCTGCTGCAGCTCGGGCAGCCCCGCGGGCAGCACCTCGGGGGGCAGCAGCTCGTGCAGGGGCGCGCGCTGCAGCGCCGAGGCGATGGCCTTGCGCAGGTAGGCCTGGGGCAGCTGCGCGCTCGTGGGGTAGACCGGGGTGAGCGCAGCCGGCAGGGGCTCGCCAGGCTCCACGGCCTTGAAGGCCGGGTGCACCATCTCGCGCCCGAGAAAGCCCCCGCGAACCTCGCCGCGCACGCGCACGCGCCGGCCCACGGCCAGCGCCTTCTGGTGCGAGGGGTAGAAGTTCAGGAAGCGCAGCACGAGTTCGCCCGTGCCGTCGTGCAGCCGCGCCACGAGCTGCCGGCGCGGCCGGAACTCCACGCGACACTCCTGCACGACGCCTTCGGCCTGGGCCGTGTCGCCCTCGCGCAGCGAGCCCACCGTGCGCAGCACGGTTTCGTCCTCGTAGCGCAGCGGCAGGTGCAGGGCCAGGTCGATGTCGCGCACCAGGCCAAGCTTGCGCATCGCGCGCTGCGGCGCCGACACGGGCTTGTGGGCGCCCTCGCGCGCGGTGGGTTCGGCCATGGAAGAATTCTCGCCTCCTCCCGCATCCCCCCTTGCAGGCCGGTACAGCCTGCCCGCCATGACTGCCCCCTCCGCTGCGGCCGCGTTCTCCCAGGCCTACACCCCCGCCGACTTCGACTTCGAGCTCCCGGCCGAGCTCATCGCGCAGCACCCCGCCGCCGAACGCAGCGCCTCGCGGCTGCTGGACGGCCGCACCGAGCCGCCGGCGGACCGGGTCTTTCGCGACCTGCCCTCGCTGCTCGAGCCGGGCGACCTGCTCGTCTTCAACGACACGCGCGTGATCAAGGCGCGCCTGTTCGGGCACAAGGACAGCGGCGGCGCGGTGGAGGTGCTCGTCGAGCGCGTCCTGCCGCCCGAGCCAGGCTGCCCGCATGCGGTGTGGGCGCACCTGCGCGCGAGCAAGTCGCCGCGCCCGGGCAGCCTGATCCGCCTGGGCACTGGCGCGCAGTCGGGCGCAGCGGCCCGCGCCGCGCCAGCGTCGCAAGGCTTCGAGGCGCGCGTGCTGGGCCGGGCGGGGCCCGACGACAGTCTCTTTCACCTGGCCTTTCCGGCCGAGCCGCTGGCGCTGCTGCAGGCCTTCGGCCACGTGCCGTTGCCGCCTTACATCACGCACGCCGACGACGAGGAGGACGAGCGGCGGTACCAGACCGTGTTTGCCGCGCGGCCAGGCGCCGTGGCCGCCCCGACGGCGGCGCTGCACTTCGACGAGGCGGTGCTGGGCGCCTTGCACGCGCGCGGGGTGCGCCAGGCGCGCGTGACGCTGCACGTGGGGGCGGGCACCTTCCAGCCCATGCGCGCCGAGCGCATCGCCGAGCACCGCATGCACCGCGAGTGGTACGAGGTGGGCGAGGCCACCGTGCAGGCCGTGCACGAGACGCGCCGTGCCGGTGGCCGTGTGGTGGCGGTGGGCACGACGAGCGTGCGCGCGCTGGAGTCGGCAGCGCTTGGCGGCGAGTTGCGCCCGGCCACCGGCGACACCGACATCTTCATCACGCCGGGCTTTGCCTTTCGCGTGGTGGACCGGCTCGTGACGAACTTTCACCTGCCGCGCAGCACCCTCATGATGCTCGTGAGCGCCTTTGCCGGCCACGCGCGCGCGATGGCGCTGTACCGGCACGCGGTGGCGCAGCGCTACCGCTTCTTCAGCTACGGCGACTCGATGCTGCTGGCGCGCGACGCCTGCGCCTGAGTCGGGCCGGCCGGGCGCGGGCTCACTTGAAGCCCACGCGGTCGAGCATCTGCTGCACCTTGACCTGGTTCATGCCCACGCGGTGCGCGGGCAGGCTCTCGGGCTTGAAGCTGCCGCCGGTCATGGCCTTGAGCGCGGGGTTGTCGAAGGTCACGCCGCGCACCACCGGCCACTCGTTGTTGCCGTCGGCGAAGTGCGCCTGGGCCGCGGGGCTGGCCAGGTACTCGAGGAAGCGGATCGCAGCGGGCACGTTCCTCGAGGAGCGCGCGACTGCGCCGCCGGCGACGTTCACGTGTGTGCCGCGGTCTGCCTGGTTCGGGAACACCACGCCCAGTCGCGCCACCACGGCCTGGTCCTCGGGCCGGGTGGATCGCATCAGGCGCGCGAGGTAGTAGCTGTTGGTCAAGGCCACCGCGCACTCGCCGGCGGCCACCGAGCGGATCTGGTCGGTGTCGCCGCCCTTGGGGGCGCGCGCCAGGTTGGCCACCACGCCCTGGAGCCAGGCCTCGGTGGCTTCCTCGCCCAGGTGCTCGACCATCGCGCCGAAGAGGCTCAGGTTGTAGGGGTGCGAGCCCGAGCGTATGCACAGCCTGCCCTTGAGCCGCGCATCGGCGAGCTTCTCGTAGCGGTCCACGTCCGCGCGCTTGATGCGAGCCTTGTCGTAGACGATGACGCGTGCGCGCGTGGACAGCCCCCACCACGCGATGCGGCCGTCGGCCTCGGGCCGGGCGCGCAGCGCGGCCGGGATGGCGCCTTCCAGCAGGGTGGACCTCACCGGCAGGAAGAGGCTGTCGGCCTCGGCGCGCCACAGCCGCGAGGCGTCCACGAGCAGCACGACATCGGCTGGCGAGGCGCGGCCCTCGGTCTTGAGCCGCGCGAGGATGCCCGCGTCGTCGGACTCCACGCGCTGCACGCGGATGCCCGTGGCCTGCGTGAAGCCCTGGTACAAGGCCTCGTCGCTCGGGTAGTGGCGGGCGGAGTAGACGTTGAGCGTGACCGCCTGGGCCGGCTGGGCGGCTGCTGAACTTCCCGCCAGCCAGGCGGTCAGAGCCACGAACGCGATGGCCAGGCGGGCGTGAAAAGGGAGCATGGCGGCTGCAAGGTCGAACGGGACGATGGGCCATCATAGCAAATAAGAATCATTCGCATTTGAAAATGCGCCGACTCGCCGCCCCTCGCGTGGCAAGCGCCTGCCTGGCCGCCGGGCTGACGATGACGATGCTGGGGGCCTTCCTGCTGCCGGGGCGTGGCCCCTCTGCGACCGCGCCGGGCTCGGGAACTGCGGTGGTGTATGCCTGGGCGCCGGGCTGGGCGCCGGCCCCGACCCTGGCGCGGCCCGGCTTTGCCGCTGCGGCCCCCGAGGGCCGACCGCCCATGCTCCCGACGCCTTCCCGGCCGTCCTTGCCGGCCGGCGCTGCCCCGCCCGGGCCCGACACGGCCAGCGACGCGGCAGCGGACGAGGCGCGGGTCACGCTGGCGCGGCCGGCGCCGGCGGGCGTGTCTGGGTCCGCCGCCGCCGAGTCCCAGCCCGCTGCGGTTGCCATCACGGGCGGCCCGCAGACGCCCGCGCCAGCGCGCGCGGCCAGCGCCCCGCTGCGCCTGGATCGCAGCGTCGTGCGCGAAGCCAGCCGCATCAGCCGCAGCGCCGTGCAGCAGATGGCCGAAGCCGCCGGGCAGACGGCCGGCGATGCCCCAGTGAGCGCCAGCGAGCGGCTGGCCGAGTCGGTGGCGCGCACCGTCAAGCCCGACTGCCTGCCCCCTGGGGGCTCCTACGGTCTCTTGAACCTCCCTGTGGCGGCCTTCTTGATGGCCACCGACACCTGCCGCAACCGCTGAGCCCGGGCCGCGACAATCGCTCCCATGCTTCGCTTCGAACTCCTCGGCACCGAGGGCCGCGCGCGCCGCGGCCGCCTCACCCTCAACCACGGCGTGGTGCAGACCCCCGTCTTCATGCCCGTGGGCACCTACGGCACCGTCAAGGGCGTGATGCCGCGCTCGCTGCAGGAGATGGGCGCGCAGATCATCCTGGGCAACACCTTCCACCTGTGGATGCGCCCGGGGCTGGACGTGATGCGCACCTTCGGCGGGCTGCACCGCTTCGAGGGCTGGGACGCGCCCATCCTCACCGACTCGGGCGGCTTCCAGGTCTGGTCGCTCGGGGAGATGCGCAAGATCTCCGAGGAGGGCGTGGCCTTTGCCTCGCCCGTCAACGGCGACCGGCTCTTCCTCACGCCCGAGGTGAGCATGCAGATCCAGACGGTGCTCGACTCGGACATCGTCATGCAGTTCGACGAGTGCACGCCCTACGAGACGAAGGGCACGCTCACCACCGAGGCGCAGGCGCGCGCCTCGATGGAGCTCTCGCTGCGCTGGGCACGGCGCAGCCGCGACGAGTTCGAGCGGCTGTCCAACCGCAACGCGCTCTTCGGCATCGTGCAAGGCGGCATGTTCGAGCCGCTGCGCGAGGAGTCGCTCGCGCGGCTGGTGGAGCTGGACCTGCCCGGCTACGCCGTGGGCGGCGTGAGCGTGGGCGAGCCCAAGGAGGACATGCTGCGCATCCTGGCCCACACGCCGCACCGGCTGCCGGCGGACAAGCCCCGCTACCTGATGGGCGTGGGCACGCCCGAGGATCTGGTGGAAGGCGTGGCGCAGGGCGTGGACATGTTCGACTGCGTCATGCCCACGCGCAACGCGCGCAACGGCCACCTCTTCACGCGCTTTGGCGACCTGAAGATCCGCAACGCGCGCCACAAGGCCGACCTGCGGCCCCTGGACGAGAGCTGCAGCTGCTACACCTGCGCCGGCCACACCGACGCGCAGGGGCGCGTCTCGGGCGGCTTCAGCCGCGCCTACCTGCACCATCTGGACCGCTGCGGCGAGATGCTCGGGCCGATGCTGGCCAGCATCCACAACCTGCACTACTACGTGAACCTGATGCGCGAGGTGCGCCAGGCGCTGGATGCGGGCCGCTTCACCGAGTGGCGCGCGTGCTTTCACGCCGACCGCGCGCGCGGCATCGGGTGAGGCGATAGGCTTGGCGGCGATGACCCCCACCGCCGTGCGCGTGCCCGCGCCCGATCCGGCCGCCGCTGCCTCCTCGGGCCTGGCTCCGCTCACGCATCACGAGATCCTGGCCCTCGTCGAGCCTTTCGTGCGCGCGGGCCTGGCGCCGGACCTGGCCGCCAGCGACCGGGCCGCGCGCTGCGTGGCCTTTCGCGCGCGCCAGGTGGCGCCCGATGGCCTGGCGCAGCTGCCGCCCGAGCTTGCCGCACAGCCGCTCACGGAGCGCTGGGGGCTGGATGCCTGCGAGCCAGGCGAGCTCGCCCTGTGGCGCGAGCTCGCCTGGCCGCAGGGCCCGGCGGCCCGGCTCGAGGGTCGCTGCCCGGATGGGTCGCCCGCCGAGCTGGCCGCGCTGCTCGACGCGATGCGGGGCGTGCCGCCTGGCCGGCTCTTCGTGCAGGTGCCCGCCCCGGCCGGGGTGGGGACCCTGGGCGCGCTCACGCAGCGTCTGGTCCGCCGCGGCGAGCCCGGCCGCGCCGAGCCGGGGCTCGTGCTCAAGGCCGCGCAGGCGCAACTGGGCGGCCTCACGCTGCGCATGAGCCTGTCGGGCGTCGGGGGCTATCCGGCCGAGATCGAGCTGCTGCGCCCGCAGGCGGCGCCCCTGCGCCTGCCGCCCGACCTGCTGGCCGTGCTCGGCCGCGCCTGGGAGCCGTTGACCGAACTCAGCCGAGGCTGGGTCGCGCGTGTGACCGTGCGCGGCGAGGAACCCAGGCGCAGCCGCGAGGCGAGTGCACACTTCGCACTTGCCCTGGCCCATGTGGCCGCCACACTGGCCGAGCCGCCGGCGCGGTACCACGCGCGCCACCGCGCGGCGCGCTGGGCGGTGGTCGGGCGCGGCCTCACGCCCTGGCTCGTGGGGCTGGGCGTGGTGGCGGTGGCGTTGTGGGCGCGCCGCAACGGCGGCAGCTCAGTGCTGGCGCTGCTGGCCAACGTCGCGCCGCCGCTGCTGATGGGGCTCTTTTTCGTGCGCCGCGAGATGCCGCGCATCGCCCTGCCGCGCTGGCCCGCCCGCCTGGCTGACGACGCCTGGCCGGTACGGGAGCGGCCCCTGAACGAGGAGCGTGCGTGAACGTCCCGCCGGTTTCCATCACCACCGCCAAGGCTGCGCTGCTCGAGCAGTTCGCGCACCCGGCGCTGCGCCTGCGCGCCACGATGCTGTGGGGCAGCCGCGGCGTGGGCAAGAGCTCGATCGTGCACCAGGTGGCCGCGCACCACGGCGTGCCGCTCACGGACCTGCGGCTGACCACGCTCGAGCCGGTGGACATCCGCGGCGCCATCTATGCCGACGAGCGCCAGGGCCGAACGGTGTGGTTCCCGCCGGAGTTCCTGCCCGGCCCCGAGGAGCCCGCGGGCATCCTGTTCCTGGACGAGCTCACCGCCGCCGACCCGCGGCTGCAGGTGTCGGCCTACTCGCTCATCCTGGACCGGCGCGCGGGCAACTACCGGCTGCCCGAAGGCTGGATGGTGGTGGCCGCGGGCAACGCGAGCTTTCACGGCGCGGTCAGCCACGACATGGGCACGGCGCTGGCCGACCGCATGTTCCACCTGCACGTGCAGGCCTCGGTCGAGGCCTTCCTTGCCTACGCGATCGAGCGCGGCCTCGCGCCGGAGGTGATGGCCT
The DNA here is from genome assembly GCA_040400855.1 of Rubrivivax sp. GTDB lineage: Bacteria > Pseudomonadota > Gammaproteobacteria > Burkholderiales > Burkholderiaceae_C > Rubrivivax. Next base: position 4,928 of record JBBAPJ010000048.1, on the reverse strand, counting down.
ACCTCAAGGTGCGCCCGGACCGGCTGGACGACACGGCCGCGCAGCTCGAGGGCGACCACCTCGTGGGCGCGAGCCCGCGCGGCTGGGAGGATGTGTCGCGCGTGCTGCAGGCGCCGCTTTCCGACGAGGCGCGGCAGGTGCTGGTGCGCGGGCGCATCGGCGCGGCCAACGCGGCCGAGTTCTTCGGCGTGCTGCGCGAGCTGCGCGCCGGCGCCGACGTGCTGGCGCTCATGGCCGCCGAGCCCGGCGCGGCCACCGCGGCGCTGCTGCCGCGCACGCTCGAGGGCCTGTACGGCCTCGTCTACGGGTTGCTGGGCGCGGCCACCACGCACGATGCGATGGCGCGCGCGCTGGCCATCGTCGGGCAGCTCGGCGACATCCGCGCGAGCCAGCCGCTGCCACTGCGCGAGGTGCGCACGCTGGCGGTGGAGCTGCTTGCGCAGCGGGCGCTGGCCAGCGGGCTGGAGCGCGCGATGCTCGACAGCCCCGTCTACCGGGCGCACGTGCAGGAGCTGCGGGGCGCATGACCCCTCAGCTCGAGCACCGCGGCGTGCGAGCGGTGCAGCACCTGGTCGAGCACGCACCGGGCAGCGGCGCGCTGGCGCTGTGGGCTGCACACCGCGACCTCGCCGCAAGCCAGGCCCCGCCCGGGGACACCGGCTGCAGCACAGGGGGTGACGAGTCCCGGGCGGGCGCCGCCGTCACGACCGACGGCCACACGCTCTTCTACACCCCGGCCTTTGCCGCGCTGCCCCTGCGCGAGCAGGCCGGCTGGGTGGCGCACGCCGTGCTGCACGTGGCCCTGCGCCATGTGCCGCGACGCCAGGCGCTGCGCGCCCGGGTGGGCCAGGTGGACGCGCAGCTGTGGAACCTGTGCGCCGACGCGGTGGTGCAAAGCGCGCTGGCCCACCTGCGCTGGCTCGACCGCCCCGCGGGCGTGGCCGACCTGCCCACGCTGCTGGACCAGGTGCTCGAGCGCACCGAGCCCGAGGAGGCGGCGCTTGCGCGCTGGGACGTGGAGCGGCTCTACGCGGCCTGCGACGACCGCGATGCGCAGGGCCGCGACGGCCGGCGCGCCGCACGCCTGCGCCGGCTCGGCCAGGGCCAGGCGGCCGACCTGCTCGAGCCCGGCGCGGGCGAGCGCGCGCCGCGCCCCGAGCAGGAGGCGCAGCTCGCGCGCGACTGGTGCGAGCGGCTGCTGCGCGGCCAGGCCGACGACGGCGCGCAGGCGCTCGTGCGCGTGCTGCTGGCCGACCTGCCGCGCACGCGCACGCCCTGGGAGCACGTGCTGCGCGCGCACCTCGGGCGCGCGCTGTCGCGCCGCGTGGCGCTGAACTGGTCGCGCCCGAGCCGCGCCTGGCTGGCCAACCGCGGCCGCGCGGGCGCCGGCGGCGCCGGCCGCATGCCCTGGGAGCCGGGCACCACGGCCTCGCGCCGCGTGCCGCGTCTGGTGGTGGCGGTCGATGTGTCGGGCTCGGTCGACGAGGCGCTGCTGGCGCGCTTCGCGCGCGAGATCGTGTCGCTTACGCGGCGGCTGGAGGCGCCCTGGACGCTGGTAGTGGGCGACGACGCGGTGCGCGAGGTGTGCCACTTCGAGCCCGGCCGGGGCGACTTCGGCCGGCTGCCCGCGCGCGGCGGCGGGGGCACCGACTTCACGCCGCTGCTGCAGGAGGCCGCGCGGCACCGGCCCGACCTGATCGTCGTGCTCACCGACCTGGACGGGCCGGCGCGCGAGCGGCCTGCCTGCCCGGTTCTGTGGGCGGTGCCGGAGACGGGAGCGCAGGCTGCGCCGCCGCCGGCGCCTTTCGGGCAGGTGCTGCGGCTGCGGGCCTGAGCGTGCCTGCCCTGGGATCGGGGTCAGGTCGTCTTCACACCGCGCGCTGGTCCAGCAGCCAGCTTCCCCCGTCGAACTGCCGCAGGTTCTCGTGCAGCCACGGCAGCGCCTGCGCGAGCGCCGCGTGCAGCGTGTGCGGCGGGTTGAACACGAAGACGCCGCTGCCGGCCATGCCGAAGCCCCGCGCGTCGGGTTGCTGCACCGTCAGCCGCGCGTGCAGCCAGCCCTTGGGCGCGATGGCCTGCAGCCGCCGGGGCAGCTCGCGCGCGGCCACGCGCCCGACCTGCGGGTACCACACGACGTAGACACCCTCGGCAAAGCGCGCGAGCGCATCGCGCATCGTCGCCACCACGCGCGCGTAGTCGCGCTCGAGCTCGTAGCTCGGGTCGATCAGCACGAGGGCGCGCCGCGTGGGCGGGGGCAGCACGGCCTTGAGCGCCTCGAAGCCGTCGGCACGCGCCACCTCCACGCCGCTTTTCCTGCTCAGCCGCGTGGCCAGCAGCCGCACGTCGCTCGGATGCAGCTCGAACAGGCGCAGGTCGTCCTGGCGCCGCATCAGCGCCTGCGCGAAGGCGGGCGACCCGGGGTAGCTGCGAAGCGTGCCCGAGCGGTTCGCCTCGGCCAGGCGCGCGAGGTAGCGGGCCACCAGCGGAGGCGCATCCTTGCGGCCCCACACCCGCGCCACACCCTGCTGCGACTCGGCCTTCTTGCGCGCCAGTGCCCCGTGCAACGCGTACTCGCCCGCGCCGGCGTGCGTGTCGACGAAGCGCCAGCCCTTGTCCTTGAGGTTCAGGTACTCGAGCGCGTGCACGAGCACGGCGTGCTTGAGCACGTCGCCGTGGTTGCCGGCGTGAAAGGCGTGGCGGTAGGCGAGCATGTCCGGGAATGTAGGCGACTGCGTGGGCGCCGGCCTACACTGCCGCGCACACCGGCCCTGACATGAAGCACCCGCCCGCCCCGTCACTGCCCCAGGCCGCCGCGGCGGCTGGCACCCCTGCTGCGGCGAGTGCAACCCCCGCGGCCGATCCCGCGCTCGACCTCGCGGCGATCGACGAAGCGCTGCGCACGCTCGTGGAGGACCCGCACCGGCCGCTGGCGAGCCTGTCCGTGCTCGCCATCCGCCAGGGCGCCGTCGTGCACGAGGCGCACTTCGGCTGGCGCAGCGTCGAGCAGCAGCTGCCCGCCGATGGCCGCACGCTCTACCGCATCGCGTCGGTGTCCAAGCTCGTGACGGCCATTGCCGTGATGCAGCTCGTCGAGGCCGGTCGGCTGGCGCTGGACGCGGACGTGAGCCAGGCGCTGGGCTTTGCGCTGCGCCACCCCGCGCACCCGCACGCGCCCATCACGGTGCGCATGCTGATGAGCCACACCTCGTCGCTGCGCGACCCGGATGACCTCCTGCCCGTGGCGCCCGGCCAGTCGCTCGAGGACGCCTTGGCCGGCGCGCAGGCGCGGGCCTGGTGGGCACCCGAGCCCGACCGCGGGCCGGCCTCGGGCTGGTTCCAGTACGCCAACACCAACCAGGTGGTGCTCGGCACCGTCGTGGAGCGGCTCACCGGGCGCTGCTTCGACGAGCAGGTACGCGCAAGCGTGCTCGGCCCGCTGGGCATTGCCGGCGGGTTCCTGCCTGCGCGCGATCTGGCGCCGGGGCAGGAGGCGGATCTGGCCACGCTCTACCGGCGCGACGCGCAGGGCGGCTGGATGCCGCAAGGACCGGACCGCACGGGCGTGCGCACCGCGCCGATGTGGCCGCTGGCCGACTACGCGCCCGGCCGCAACGCGGCGCTCTTCGGCCCGCAGGGGTCGATGCGGGTGAGCGTGCCGGGCCTGGGCCGGCTGATGCGCGCGCTGCTGGCCGGAGGTGCACTCGACGGCGTGCGCATCCTGCGCGAGGAGACCCTGCGCGCGATGCTCGAGCCGCAGTGGCGCCACGACGACCGCCCGGGCCGCGCCAACGGCGACACCCTGCACGGCCTGTTCCGGCAGTGGGGCCTGGGGATGCAGCGCTTTGCCGGCGAGCCCGGGGGGCTCTCCGGCGCCGGCCACCTGGGCATGGCCTGGGGGCTGCTCTCGGGCTTTGTCTTCGACCCCGAGGGCGGCGGTGGCGTGGTCTACGCCATGGGCGGCACCTCGGCCGAGCCCGACCAGCACCCGGGCCGGCACTCGGCCTTCAGCCTGTGGGAGGAGCGCGTGCTCGAGCTGCTCGGGCCGCTCACGCGCGGCAGCCGCTAAGCTGCAGGCATGAACGCCTCCCTCTTCGACCCCCTGCGCGTGGGGGACATCGACGTGGCCACCCGCATCGTCATGGCCCCGCTCACGCGCAACCGCGCCCCGGGCGGCGTGCCCACGCCGCTGATGGCCACCTACTACGCGCAGCGCGCCGACCCCGCCACGGGCGCGGGCCTGATCGTGAGCGAGGCCACGCAAGTCTGCCCCGAGGGCCAGGGCTACGGCGACACGCCCGGCATCCACAGCGCCGAGCAGGTGGCGGCGTGGAAGCCCGTGACCGCCGCGGTGCACGCGCGCGGTGCCCGCATCGTGTGCCAGCTGTGGCACGTGGGGCGCATCTCGCACGTGGACGTGCAGCCCGGCGGCGTGGCGCCGGTTTCCTCCACCGCGCGCGCCGCGCAGAGCAAAACCTGGGTGCGCGGGGCCTTCGTGCCGTGCTCGGCGCCGCGCGCGCTGCGCGCCGACGAGATCCCGGGCATCGTCGCGGCCTACGCGCACGCGGCACGCTGCGCGCTCGACGCGGGCTTCGACGGCGTGGAGGTGCACGCGGCCAACGGCTACCTGATCGACCAGTTCCTGCGCGACAGCATCAACGACCGCGACGACGAGTGGGGCGGCTCGATCGAGAACCGCACGCGCCTGTTCGCCGAGGTGGTGCAGGCGGTGGCCGCGGCCGCGGGGGCCGGGCGCACGGGGGTGCGCCTGTCGCCCGTGAACCCGGGCAACGACGCCGGGCAGGACAGCGACCCGCAGGCCCTGTACGGCCGGGCGGTGGCGCGCATCGCATCGCTGCAGCTGGCCTACCTGCATGTGATCGAGGGCCAGACGGGCGGCGCGCGCGACATCGCGCCCTTCGACTACGAGC
>JBBAPJ010000047.1:0-17598 GCA_040400855.1 Rubrivivax sp. | reverse complement strand
CGATGCCGGCGAACTTCTTGAAGAGCACGCCCTTGCCCTCCATCACCGGCTTGGCTGCCAGCGGCCCGATGTCCCCGAGGCCCAGCACCGCAGTGCCATTGGTGACCACGGCCACGAGGTTGCCGCGCGCGGTGTAGCGGTAGGCGTTCGCCGGATCGGAGACGATCTCCTCGCAGGCCGCCGCCACCCCGGGCGAATAGGCCAGTGCCAGGTCGCGCTGGTTCGTCAGCTGCTTGGTGGGTGCGATCGCAACCTTGCCCGGCGTCGGGAAGGCGTGGTACTCGAGGGCGGCGCGGCGCAGTTCGGCGCGCTTGTCTTCGGCGGTGCTCATGGGCGTGGGATTGTAGGCAGGGGGGTGGCCCGGATAATCCGGTGCAGGCTGCTTTGCGCGCAGCGCAGGTAATCACGATGGCGCTTGGCGAATTCGAACTCATCGGCCGCTACTTCAGCTGGCCTCCCGAGACCCGCCCCGGGGTCGTGCTCGGCGTGGGTGACGACTGCGCGCTGCTCGCGCCGGCGGCCGGGCAGCAGCTGGCCGTCTCCACCGACACGCTGGTGGAGGGGAGGCACTTCCTGTCCACCGTGTCGCCCGAGCGCCTCGGGCACAAGGCGCTGGCCGTCAACCTGAGCGACCTGGCGGCCTGCGGGGCCCGGCCGCTGGCTTTCACGCTGGCGCTGTCGATGCCGCGCGTGGACGAGGCCTTCCTGGAGGGGCTGGCCCGCGGGATGCGGGCGCTCGCACGGCGCGAGGGCATTGCCCTGGTGGGGGGTGACACGACGGCAGGGCCGCTGGCGCTGACCGTGACCGTATTCGGAGAGGTCCCGCCGGGCGCGGCGCTGCTGCGCAGCGGTGCGCGCGCGGGCGACACCCTGTGGGTCAGCGGCACGCTGGGCGATGCCCGGCTCGCGCTGGAAGCCTTCCGTGGCACGGTCGGGCTCGATGCGGCGGCCTTCGAGGCCACCCGGCGCGCCATGGAGCAGCCCGAGCCGCGCGTGGCGCTGGGTCTGGCGCTGCGCGGCGTGGCCACGAGCGCGATCGACCTGAGCGACGGCCTGCTGGGCGACCTCGGACATATCCTGGAGCGTTCGCGGGCGGGGGCGCTGGTGCAGCTGGACGCTCTGCCGCGAAGCGCGCACCTGGTGGCGCAGCCCGAGTCGATGCAGCGCAGCTGCCTGCTGGCCGGCGGGGACGACTACGAGCTCCTCTTCACCGCACCCGAGCAGGCGCAGCCGGCGGTGCTGGCGGCGTCCGTCCATGCCGGCGTGCCCGTGACGCCGGTGGGCCGGATCGTGCAGGGCCGCGGCCTGCGCGTGCTCGATGGGCGGGGTGACGAGGTTCTGCTCGGGCCCCTGGCCGGCTTCGACCACTTCGCAGCCTGAGGGTCGGTCCGCAGGGCCCGCCAAAGCCCCCGCGCGCTGCCGCTTCTTCCCCGTCTTGCGTCATGCCCCGACAATCGCCCCATGACTGCCTCCTCCGCCGCGACGCTGCAGCTGCCTGATGGCTGTCAGGCCGATGTGCAGGCCCTGGCCGAGGCCCTGCTGGGCCGCCGCTGGATGCTGGTGGCCGCCGAGAGCTGCACCGGTGGCCTGATCGCGGCGACCTGCACGGCGATGCCCGGCTCGAGCCACTGGTTCGAGCGCGGCTTCGTCACCTACAGCAACGACGCCAAGGCCGAGCTGCTGGGCGTGGGCCAGGCGCTGCTGCAGGCCCACGGGGCGGTGAGCGAGCCGGTGGCGCGTGCGATGGCCGAAGGTGCGCTCGCACGCTCGCGCGCCGACCTCTCGGTGGCCGTGACCGGCATCGCCGGCCCGGGCGGGGCGGTGCCTGGCAAGCCGGTGGGTACCGTCTGGCTGGCCTGGAGCCGGCGTGGCGGGTCCGCCGGCGCAGCCTTCGAGACGGGTGCCAAGCTTCTGCAGCTCCCGGGCGACCGCGCGCAGGTGCGCGCTCTTGCTGTCCAGCGCGCGCTCGCACAGGCGCTCGCCCTGGCACGCTCGGCGTGAGCCAGGGGCGCCCGGTGCCCTCGCCCGCATCCTCGCCAGCCGCCGGCGCGCCCCGGCTGCGCGCTTGGCTGACGGGCCAGTGGGACGATGCCGAGCGCCAGGCCTGGCAGGACGCGCTGGGCGCCGCCTGTCCCGACATCCACTGGCTGCCCCCGCACCGCGGAACCGACGTGGTGGACGTGGCGGTGGTGGCCAATCCGCCCCCGGGCGCGCTGCGCGGGCTTCAGGGCCTGCGCCTGATCCAGTCGCTGTGGGCCGGCGTGGACCGGCTGCTCGACGACCCCACACTGCCCGAGGGCGTCCCTCTGGCTCGCATGGTGGATCCCGCGATGACGCGGGCGATGGTCGAGACGGCCACCTGGGCCACGCTCGGGCTGCACCGCGGCTTCTTCCGGTACGCCAGGCAACAGGCGCAGGCGCGGTGGCTGCAGCTCGAGCAGCACCGTGCCGACGAGATCGGTGTGCTCGTGCTGGGCATGGGGGAGATGGGCGCAGCGGTGGCCCGGGCGCTGGCGGCACTGGGCTACCGCGTGTCAGGCTGGGCCAGCCGTGCTCCCGGCCAGGCAGTGCCCGGCGTGCAGCGCATCGCGGGCCGCGGTGCCCTGGCCGCCGCACTCGCGCAGGCCCAGGTGGTGCTCAACCTGCTGCCGCTCACGCCTCAGACCCGCGGGCTCGTCGATGCCACGTTCCTGGCGGCACTGCCGCCCGCAGCTTCCTTCGTCAACCTTGCCCGCGGTGCGCATGTGGTCGATGCGGACCTGCTGGCGGCGCTCGACGCCGGCCACCTCGCCCACGCCGTGCTCGATGTCTTCCACGTCGAGCCCCTTGCGCCGGACCACCCGTTCTGGCGCCACCCCGGTGTCACCGTTCTGCCGCACGTGGCGGCCCTCACCGACCGACGCAGCGCGGCCGCGGTGGTGGCGGACAACCTCGCCCGCCTCGCCCGAGGCGAGCCAGTTCGGCACCGGGTGGAGCGATCCCTGGGCTACTGACGAGTCGCACGCGCGGCGGTGCGGGAGCGGATCGTCAGCAGCACCAGGTGCCCGAGCGCATCCCAGGCATCCACCGGCCACTGCGGCCGCGGCAGGCCCTTGGTGATGCCGTCGCAGGTGCTGGCCGCCGCCACCAGGCGCGCCAGGCTGGTGGCGCCGAAACGAGGGACTGCTCGCTCCAGCGTGCGCTGGCGTGCACCCCATACACGGGCTTCCTGCATCGCCAGCGGCAACGGCCGTCCGGCATCCAGCGCCGCGCGCACGCGCCGCAGCGCGCGCAGGTCGTCGGCCAGCTGCCACAGCACGGACACGGCGGACTCCCCCTCGGCCCGCAGGCCCTCCAGGATGCGCAGCGCGCGCCCGCCTTGGCCCTCGAGCACGGCTTCGCACAGCTGGCGCACGTCGTAGCGCGCCACGTCCAGCACGGCAGCCTCCACGTCCTCGTAGCCCAGCTCCCCGCCCGGATGCAGCAGTGCGAGCTTGCTGATCTCCTGGTGTGCGGCCAGCAGGTTGCCCTCCACCCGGTCGGCAAAGAAGCCCAGCGTACGCCGCCCCTCGTCGCCTTCGCGTACGCGCTGCCCCTGGCGGGCCAGGCGCTGCGCGATCCAGGCCGGCAGGGCGGGCCGCTCCACAGGCTCCACGCGCAGCACCACCCCGGCGGCGTCCAAGGCGGCGAACCAGCCGCTCTTGAGCGCCATGCTGTCCAGGCGCGGCAGCACGACCAGCACGAACACCCCTTCGGGCACCGACTCCACGAGCTGCTGCAGCGCCTGCGAGCCGTCCTTGCCCGGTTTTCCCGAAGGGATGCGCAGCTCCACCAGCCGCTCGCTTGCGAACAGGCTCATCGACCGGGCGGCGCCCAGCACCCCGCTCCAGTCGAAGTGCGCACCCGAGACATGGAAGACCTCGCGCTCGGCGCACCCGCGCGCGCGCGCCGCCGCACGGATCGAGTCGCAGGCCTCCTGCACCAGCAGGGGCTCGTCGCCCTGTACCGTGTAGACCGCCCGCAACCCGCGTGCGAGATGGGCGTCGAGCTGCTCGAGGCGAAGCTGCATGGTGATGGCGAGCGACCCCTGCTGTCCCGTGGCCTGCGTCTCAGCCGCCGGGCAGGCGCACGCTGGCCAGGCGCCGCAGCACCTGGCCCACGATGTCCAGACGCATCTCGCGCAGCTGCTGCGCCTCCTCGAGCTCCTTGGCCAGGGCGGCCGTCTCGCTGAAGCTCATGTCGCGCGCGAGCACGAGCTGTGCAGGCGCCGCGAGCGTGGCACCCGCCGGCGTGGCCACCCGGAAGCCGAATTGCAGCCGCAGCTGGATCTCCCGAACCTGGCCCGTGGCGGTGGAGGCGACGATGCTGCGGTCGGTGCGGTCCTCCATTGCCACGAGCACCACCTGGGCCTGCTGCGCAGAGACGACCACCTCGGCGACCTCGCGCAAGGCCCGGCGCAGGTCCTCGGCCAGCAGCGAGCGGGGCTCGAAACCCTGCAGCGCGATGCGAGTGAAAGCCATGGCGGGGGGGCGGCGCAGCTGGAACCCGCAGCCCGACCCGAGAGCCGTGGCTGCGGTGGCGGCCAGGGCTGCCGCTGCGCGCAGGCTGCTGCAGCCGCCCAGCGCAATCAGGTGCCGTCGACGCATGGCACCGGTGCCCGGGGCCCTCAGGCCACCACGTTCACGAGCCGCCCCGGAACGACCACGATCTTGCGGATCGGCCGGCCCTCGGCAAAGCGCTGCACCTCGGGGCTGTGCGCAGCCTGGTGCTCGATCTGCTCGCGCGCGGCCTGTGCCGGCACCCGCAGCACGCCACGGTGCTTGCCGTTGACCTGCAGCACGAGCTCGACCTCGTCCTGCACGAGCGCCGCCTCGTCCACCTGAGGCCAGGGCGCGTCCAGCAAGTCGCCCAGCGATTGCCCGAAGCCGATGTCTCGCCACAGCACCCAGGTCAGGTGAGGGCAGGCGGGGTAGAGCGCGCGCAGCAGCACCGACAGCCCTTCGGCGAGCACGGCGGCATCCCCGCTGCTGCCATCGGCCTCGAAGGCCTCCAGCGCGTTGAGCAGCTTCATGCAGCCCGACACCACCGTGTTGTACTGCATGCGCTCGTAGTCGTAGCTCACCTGGCGCAGCACCAGATGCACCTCGCGGCGCAGGTCCTTGGCGGCCGGACGCAGCGTTGCACCACCGACCGCGGCCGCGCCGCGCAGCAGCGCTGCGCGCTGCGCCGCAAAGGCCCACAGCCGGCGCAGGAAGCGGTGCGCGCCCTCCACGCCGGCATCGTTCCACTCGAGGGTCTGCTCCGGCGGGGAGGCGAACATCACGAACAGCCGGGCCGTGTCCGCGCCGAAGCGGTCGATGAGCTCCTGCGGGTCCACGCCATTGTTCTTGGACTTGGACATCGTGCCCACGCCCTCGTAGTCCACCGGCGTGCCGGCGGGCAGGTCCCCCTTGGCGGCCTTGAGCCGCGCGCCCACCACCTTGCCCGAAGCGTCGCAGACGTTGTCCACCTCGTGCGGCCAGAAGTACTCGATGCCGCCCTTGTCGCCGCGGCGCGAGTAGATGTGGTTGAGCACCATGCCCTGGGTGAGCAGCTTCGTGAAGGGCTCATCGACCTGCACGAGGTCGAGGTCGCGCATCACCTTGGTCCAGAAGCGCGCGTACAGCAGGTGCAGGATCGCATGCTCGATGCCGCCGATGTACTGGTCCATCGGCATCCAGTAGCGCGTGCCGTCGCCCACCATCGCACCGTCGAGCTTGGGGTCGCAGTAGCGCATGTAGTACCACGACGAGTCCACGAAGGTGTCCATCGTGTCCGTCTCGCGCCGTGCGTCGGCGCCGCACACGGGGCACTTGCAGGCCAGGAAGTCGGCGCGCTTGTTCAGCGGGTTGCCGCTGCCGTCGGGGATGCAGTCCTCGGGCAGCACCACCGGCAGGTCTGACTCGGGCACCGGCACCGCCCCGTGCTCGGGGCAGTGGATGATCGGGATCGGCGTGCCCCAGTAGCGCTGGCGGCTGATGCCCCAGTCTCGCAGGCGCCAGGTCGTCTTCTTCTCGCCCAGACCCCGGGCGGACAGGTCGTGCGCGATCGCGTCCACCGCGGCACCGTAGGCCAGGCCGCTGTAGGAGCCTGAGTTGATCACGACGCCACGGGACTTGTCGGCGTACCACTCCTGCCAGCGCGTGTAGTCGTAGTGCGGCTCGCCGTCGACCTGCACCACCTGCAGGATCGGGATGCCGTACTTCAGCGCAAAGGCGAAGTCGCGCTCGTCGTGCCCGGGCACGCCCATCACGGCGCCGTCGCCGTAGCCCATGAGCACGTAGTTGCCCACCCACACGTCCACCGGCTCGCCCGTGAGCGGATGCGTCACCTGCAGCCCGGTGCGCACGCCCTTCTTGTCCTGCGTGGCGAGCTCGGCCTCGGTCGTGCCGCCGGCCTTGCAGGCCTCCACGAAGGCGGCGACCTCGGGCCTGCTGCGCGCCGCGTGCGTGGCCAGCGGGTGCTCGGGTGCGACGGCGCAGAAGGTCACGCCCATGATCGTGTCGGCGCGCGTGGTGAAGACGTGCAGCCGCCCGTCCTGCACGGGCGCGCCCGACTCGTCGCGGATGTCGTGCGGGAAGGCAAAGCGCACCCCCTCGCTGCGGCCGATCCAGTTCTCCTGCATCAGCTTGACGCGCTCGGGCCAGCCCGGCAGATGGTGCTGCACGTGCTCGAGCAGTTCCTGCGCGTACTGCGTGATCTTCAGGTAGTAGCCCGGGATCTCGCGCTTTTCCACCACCGCGCCCGAGCGCCAGCCGCGTCCGTCGATCACCTGCTCGTTGGCCAGCACCGTCTGGTCCACCGGGTCCCAGTTCACCACCTGGGTGCGCCGCTCGGCGATCCCCGCCTTGAGCATCTTCAGGAACAGCCACTGGTTCCACTTGTAGTACTCGGGTGCGCAGGTCGTGACCTCGCGCGACCAGTCGATGGCCAGGCCCATCGCCTGCATCTGGCCCTTCATGTGGGCGATGTTGGAGTACGTCCACTGGGCCGGCGGCACCTTGTTCTTCATGGCCGCGTTTTCCGCCGGCAGCCCGAAGGCGTCCCAGCCCATCGGCATGAGCACGTTGCAGCCCTTCATCCGCAGATGACGGGTCAGCATGTCGTTGATGGTGTAGTTGCGCACATGCCCCATGTGCAGCTTGCCGCTGGGGTAGGGCAGCATGGAGCAGGCGTAGAACTTGGGGCGCGAACTGTCCTCGACGACGCGGTAGGCGTCGGTCGCGTCCCAGTGCGTGCGTGCGGCGGCCTCGACTTCGGCGGGAACGTACTTTTCGTTCATCCACCGATTGTAGGAGGCGCTACTTCGAGGGCGCCGGCCTCGCGCCCGTGCCCCGCGCCTCGGTGACGAAGCCTATGCGCCGCAGCCCCGCTTCCTGCACCATGCCGATGAGCTGCGCCACGCGCCCATAGGGCACCCGGCTGTCGGCGCGCAGCTGCACCTCGGTGGCGGGGTTGGCGCGGGCCGCCTGGCGCACGCGCTCGGCCAGCTCCGCCTCCTCCACGGGCGTGTCGCCCACGTAGATGCGGCCCTGCTCGTCGATGGCGATGGAGATCGACTGCAGCGCGTCGCTGGGCGCAGCCGCGTCGGCGCGCGGGAGGTCCAGCCGCAGGCTCGTGGCCATCAGCGGCGCGGAGACGATGAAGATCACGAGCAGCACCAGCATCACGTCGATGAGCGGCGTCATGTTGATGTCGCTCATCGGGGGCGGGCCGCTGCGCGAGGCCAGGCGTCCGAAGCTCACCGAGGCAGCTCCCTGCCGTGGCGCGCGGCGAGCTCGATCTCGCGCAGGTCGTGCGCGAAGCCCTCCAGCCGCGCTTCGCAAGCGCCGACCCACTTGCCGAAGAGGTTGTAGGCCAGCACCGCCGGTATCGCCACCGCCAGCCCGGCAGCGGTCATCACGAGGGCCTCGCCCACCGGACCGGAGATCCGGTCGATCGTGAAGGCCCCGGCCGCACCGATGGCCGCCAGCGCCTGGTAGATGCCCCAGACCGTGCCGAAGAGCCCCACGAAGGGAGAGGTGCTGCCGATCGAGGCCAGCAGCACCTGGCCGAACTGCAGGGTGGCCAGGCTCGTCTGCAGCGCGTCGCGCAGCCGGCGCGTAAGCTGGGAAGCCACGTCGGCCTGCGCCTGCAGCGTTCCGGCCGGGGGATCCTGGCGCGCCGCCAGCACCAGCGGCAGCAGCACCCGCTCACGGTCCAGCGCCTCCAGCCGGGAGCGGCCCTGCTCCCAGGAGGCGGCGTCCCAGAAGGCGGGGATGGCTCGCGCGCTGTCCACCAGCGCCCGGCGCAGCACGACCACCTTCCAGACGATCACGACCCAGCCCGCCACCGACATCGCCAGCAGCACGGCGGCCACCGTCACGCCCACCGCATCCGTGCGCGCGTAGAACTCCGACAGTCCTTGCATGGGCGAACGCCTCCTGCGTGCATCGGCCTACAGCCCGAGCACGTCCTCCATGCCGTACAGGCCGCTTGCACGCGTGGCGACGAATCGCGCAGCCTGCAGGCTGCCTTGCGCGTACCCCTGGCGACTCGTGCTGCGGTGGGTGATCTCGATGCGCTCGCCGGTTCCGGCGAAGAGCACGGTGTGCTCGCCCACGATATCCCCGCCGCGCACGCTGGCAAAGCCGATCGTCGAGGGGTCGCGTTCGCCGGTCACGCCTTGTCGTGCCATCACCGCGCAGTCGGCGAGCTGTCGCCCGAGTGCGCGCGCCACCACCTCGCCCATGCGCAGCGCCGTGCCGCTGGGTGCGTCGACCTTGTGGCGGTGGTGGGCCTCGATGATCTCGATGTCGTAGCCTCGGGACAGGGCGCGCGCAGCTTGCTCGACGAGCTTGAACACCACGTTGACGCCCACGCTCATGTTCGGGGCGAGCACCACCCCCATGCTTTGCGCGAGCGCACCGATGCGCGCCTTCTGGTCGGCATCGAATCCGGTGGTGCCCACGACCGCGCACACGCCCAGCCTTGCGCAGGCCTCCAGGTGCGCCATCGTGCCTTCGGGGCGAGTGAAGTCGATGAGCACCTGAGCGCCGCGCAGGCCGGCCTCGAGGTCGCTGCTGACGGCCACGCCGCTGGCCTGGCCGGCAAAGGCCGCCGCATCGCGCCCGACGGCGGGACTGCCGGGGACATCCAGCGCACCGGCCAGCACCATGTCGTCGGCGGCCAGAACCGCCTCCACCAGCATGCGCCCCATCCGTCCGCCGGCACCGGCGACCGCCACGCGCAGTCCACCGTGCGGCGACGGTTGGCTCACGGGCGCTCCAGCGGCGGGTAGGCGCGCGCGGGCGCGGCAGGGCTCTCGGGTGCGGCCTGGGCAGCGCGCGGCGCGGGCAGCGCCTTGCGCTGTGCTTCGGTGAGCTCCAGCGGCTTGGGCTCGCCGCCGCGGCGCAGCGGCGGGACGATCGAGGCGACGAACTGGTTTTCCGTCGGCAGGTCAGGCGGCGCATCCACCGACTTGAGCCGGTCGGCGTCGAAGCGCAGCACCACGCTCAGCCGCTGCGAAGGCGTGCCGGGGCGGCGGATCGTGAAGATGTAGTCCCAGCGGTCCCGGTGAAAGGGGTCGGCCAGCATCGGCGAGCCCAGGATGTCGGCGACCTGGGTCCGCGTCATCCCCAGGCGCAGCGCGGCGACTGCCTCCTTCGTGACCACATTGCCCTGGACGATGTCGATCCGGTAGGGCGTGACCAGCCCGAAGAAGCTGTCGGTGGACGCCTCCCGGGCCGCACAGCCCGCCAGCCCTGCAGCAAGCGCGCCGACGGCCAGCACGGTCTGCGCCAGTCGTGACTTCGTCGATATCATCGGGGCATTCTAGCTGCCGTACCCGCGCGGCGCCTGTCCGGTGGCCGGGCGGCAGGGGGGCGCGAGACATCCGATGAACCGAGCCGAGGAACTCAAGAGCAGCGGCCTGAAGGCGACGCTGCCGCGCCTGAAGATCCTGGAGGTCTTCGAGCGCTCGGCGCGGCGTCACCTTGCCGCGGAGGATGTCTACCGGGCGCTGCTCGCCGAGGGTGCGGACATCGGCCTGGCCACCGTCTACCGCGTGCTGATGCAGTTCGAGCAAGCGGGGTTGCTGCGGCGCAGCAATTTCGAGTCGGCCAAGGCGGTGTTCGAACTCGACCGCGGCGAGCACCACGACCACCTCGTGTGCCTGTCATGCGGGCTGGTCGAGGAGTTCTACGATGCCGAGATCGAGAGGCGCCAGCGCGAGGTGGCAGCCGCTCGGGGCTTCATCCTGCAGGATCATGCGCTGGCGCTGTACGCCCACTGCAGCAAGGAGAGCTGTCCGAACCGCCGCGGGTGAGGCATGCGGACGACCGCGTGCCCTTGGCGCGCCGGGCGGCCTACGGTCAGTCCGGGCCGGGAGGCTGCTGGAGCGCCCGCTGGTGGCGCTCGACGAAGTCGCGGTAGGTGTCGATGCCGCGCAGTTGCAGGATCGTGTTGCGCACCGCGGCTTCCACCAGCACGGCCAGGTTGCGGCCGGCGTCCACCGCGATCACCACCTTGCGAACGGACACGCCCAGCACCTCCTCGTGCAGCGGCTCGTAGGGCAGTCGCTCGAAGTCGCGCTCCAGCGTCTCCTTGCGCACGAGGTGCACGATGAGCTTCAGGCGCATCTTGCGGCGCACGGCCGTCTCGCCGAAGATGGCCTTGATGTCCAGCAGCCCGATGCCGCGCACCTCCAGCAGGTTCATGAGGAGCTCCGGGCAGCGGCCGTCGATGGCCGTCTGCGAGGTGCGGTACAGGTCCACCACGTCGTCTGCCACGAGGCCGTGGCCGCGCGAGACGAGCTCGAGCCCGAGCTCGCTCTTGCCCAGCCCCGATTCGCCCGTGATGAGCACGCCCACGCCCAGGATGTCCATGAACACGCCGTGTCGCGTCGTGCGTTCGGCGAAGAGCTGGCCCAGGTAGGCGCGCACCACGTCGATGACCTGCCCGGCCGACTCCTGCGTGACGAAGAGCGGGATCTCTGCGCGGTCGCACATGGCGGCCAGCCTCGGCGGCGGCTGCTGGCCGTCGGCCACGATGATCACCGGCGGCTCGAGCGTGACGATGCGCGAGACGCGCCGCTCGATGTCCTCGGGCTCGCCTTCGCTCAGGTAGGGCACCTCGCGCCGGCCGACGATCTGCACGCGGTAGGGGTGGATGTAGTTCAGGTACCCGATCAGGTCTGCCGCCGAGCGCGCGTCGCGCACGGCCGCGTCGTCGAAGCGTCGCTCCGGGTGCGCGTGCCCGGCCACCCACTCCCAGCGAAGCGCCTCCCGATGCGCTTCGAAGAGGGCTTCGGCGCTGATCGAGGTGGGCTTCATCGCGCCGGCCTCAGGCGACGGATCGAAGCGGCTGCCAGTCCGAGATCAGCTGGTGCAGCACCGCGGCATCCGGCTCCGTCTTGAGCCGCTCGCGCAGCACCCGGTCCGACAGCATCTCCGCAATCTCCGACAGGATCTCGAGGTGGCGCTGCGTGGCCGCCTCGGGCACGAGCAGGAAGATGAGCAGCGATACGGGCTCGTCGTCGGGAGCCTCGAAGGCAATGGGCTGCTGCAGTCGCAGCACGGCCGCCAGCGGATTCTTCAGGCCCTTGATGCGCCCGTGGGGGATGGCCACACCATGGCCCAGACCGGTGGAGGCCAGCCGCTCCCGCGCAAAGAGGCTGTCCGTGACGACGCCGCGCGCGATGGTGTGCTGGTTCTCGAACAGCAGCCCGGCCTGTTCGAACGCTCGCTTCTTGCTCGAAGCGTCCACGTTCACCAGCACGTTGCTGGCAGGCAGGATGGCAGACAGGCGGTTCATGGCGGGCAGCCTCACTGGACAGACACCTCTCGGGGTCGTCCCTCACGGCCCACGGGAAAACACCGAGTATAGGCCGAGCTGGCCGCGCCTGCTCCAGGCCTGCGCGGTGCCGGCCTCATCCGAGTTCGGCGCCCACGCGCTTGGCGGCGGCGTGGTGGTGGTCCTGCACCCGGTCCTTGTGGCGCACGACCTGGCGGTCGAGCTTGTCGGCGAGCTGGTCGATGGCCGCGTACAGGTCCTCGTGGGCCTGCTCGATCGCGATGTCGCGCCCCTTCACGTGCACGGTCACGGCTGCCTTCTGCCGCCGTTCCTTCTCCTTGAGGTTCTCCACCGTCAGCCGCACGCTGATGTCGACGACCTGGTCGAAGTGCCGCGTCACCTTGCCGAGCTTGCTGAGCACGTACTCGCGCAGCGCGGGAGTGACTTCGAGATGATGGCCGGTGATCGTCAGGTTCATGGAGCCTCCTTTGGCGCACCCGGCCCTCGCCGGCGGGGGCATCGCGCCCAGCTGCCGCAAGGGATCCGTGCCGAACCAGTGTGCGCCCGATCCAGGTGGGTGGCAAGCGCGAGGACGAACGGTTACCCGGGCTTTGTTCACGCAATCGCCTTGACCCGGCGCCGCGGCGCCGAGCCGCGCTGGCATGTGGGCCGGACCCGACAAGCAAGGGTTTCCCGGTATGCCGAGGGTTTTTCCCGCGCGGGACACTTCGGGAAAACCCCCGAAGGAGTGTTCCCGATGAAACTGACCCCGATCGTCGTCGCGATCGCGGCGGCAGGCTTCGCCTCGTCCGCCCTCTCGCAGACCGCCGCGCCCCAGCGTGTGGAGATCACCGGATCGAGCATCAAGCGCATTGCCACCGAGGGCGCGCTTCCGCTGCAGGTGATCACGCGCGAGGAGCTGGAGCAGCAGGGCATCCTGAGCGCCGAGCAGCTCATCTCCTTCATCAACATCAACGGCAACGGCCTGGACAACCTCGCGAGCAACGCCGACGTGGTCAGCGGACAGGCCCGCGGCAACAACGGCGCGAGCTCGGCCAACCTGCGCGGCCAGGGTGCGGCCGCGACGCTGGTCCTGCTCAACGGCCGGCGTATCGCCGCGCACGGCCTGAACGGCGGCATCGTCGACCTCAACCAGATACCGTTTGCTGCGGTCGAGCGGGTGGAGGTGCTCAAGGACGGCGCTTCCTCGATCTACGGAACGGACGCCGTCGGCGGCGTCATCAACTTCATCCTGCGCCGCAACTTCACGGGCCTGCGCGCCCGTGCCACGGCTGACTTCACGCAAGCCGGCGGTGGCGACATCCTGCGCGGCAACCTGCTGGCCGGCGCGGGCGACCTCGACCGCCAGGGCTTCAACGTGCTCGCCTCGCTGTCGATCTCGGATCACTCGAAGCTGCGCGGGGCCGACCGCGAGTTCGTCAACACCTTCCAGGCCGACAAGGGCCTGTCGCCCGACACCCGCGGCGCGCCGTTCGCCACGCTCTTTGCCATCGGCGGCCTGCGCACAGCGCTGACGCGACCCGGGCAGACCAACCCGGCCACCGGCCCGCTGTTCGGCGGCGTCACGCTCAACGGCGTCAACACGCTGGACTTGCCCGGCCAGGCCGGCTGCGCCTCGCAGCCCGACATGGGCCCCTACGACGAGAAGATCTGGAACGCCGGTGCGGGTGCCCAGTTCGGCTGTGCCTGGGACAACGGCAAGGCGGCTGTGATCCAGCAGCCCGTCACCAACACGAACCTCGTGCTGCGTGGCACGCTCAAGCTCGGTCAGCACAACCTGATCGGCGAGGCGGTTCTGGGCCGCTCGGACTCGGCCAAGGAGTTCTCCCACAACCAGATCTCCAGCGGTGCGGCCACGGCGCTGATCACCCTGCCCAACGGCACCACCACGCCCAGCCCCTTCGCGGGACTGGCCTACCCGAGCACGGGTGTGGGCTACGACCGGGTCTTCAACGCGCTGACCGGCGCCTTCCCGGAGCTGGCCGTCAACCGCGGCTTGCCGCTGGCCTTCCGCTGGCGCTGCATGGCCTGCGGCCCGCGCGAGATCCAGACCCAGACCGACACCTCACGCTACCTGATCGCGATGGAGGGGCCTCTGCCCTTCGGTGGCTGGGACTACCGCGCCGGCATGTCCACTGCCGAGAGCCAGAGCAAGTCGACGCTGGGCAGCGGCTACCACTACTGGAAGCCGTTCGCGAACCTCATCAACACGGGTGTGCTCAACCCCTTCCTGCTGGCTGGCGAGTCACAGACGGCCTCGGCGATGAGCGCGCTCGATGCGATCTCGGCGCGCGGCGTGCGGCTGTACGGCGGCAAGTTCTCGATGACGCAGACCGACGCGGTGGCCTCCGGGCCGCTGTTCAAGCTGCCGGCCGGCGAGGTGCTCGCCGCAGTGGGCGTGGACATGCGCACCGAGAAGTACAAGTTCGACGGAAACCAGGGCGTCAACACGAGTGACATCAACACCTGGGTCTTCAATGCGCCGTTCGACAACGTCAACGCCCTGGCCGGCGCCAAGCGCGACATCCGCGCCGTCTTCGCCGAGGTGATCATCCCGGTGGCCAAGGGCCTGGAGGTGAACCTGTCCGGCCGGCAGGACAACTACACCGGCTTTGGCAACACCACCAATCCCAAGGCCACCGTCCGCTGGGCGCCCAACGACCGCTTCATGGCGCGCGGCTCGTACAGCACCGGCTTCAGGGTGCCGACCTTCAACCAGCTCTACAACGGCGTCACCGAGTCGCCGTACGTGGGCGTGGGCGTGGTGGACCCCGAGAAGTGCCCTTCGCTGATCGTCAACAGCACCCCCGGCAACCCCTGCAACGCCATCACCTTCAACACCCTCTTCGGCGGCAAGCCCAACCTCGGCCCCGAAAACGCGACGATGACCACCCTGGGCTTCGTGTGGCAGCCGGTGGCGCAGTTCAGCGCGGCAGTGGACTACTGGAGCATCGAGCGCGATGGCACGATCCAGTCCCTGGGCATCACCGGTGCGACGGGCCTGCTGGCCAATTACGCGCTCTTCAAGGACCGCTTCATCCGCAACGCCGCGGGCAACATCGTGCAGGTCGACCAGCGCTGGATCAACGCCGGCGAGACCCGCACGAAGGGCCTGGAGGTGAGCGTGCGCGGCAATGGTCGCATGGGCGCCGGGCGCGTGAGCGCGGGCCTGGACGTGTCCTACCTGCTCGAGAAGAAGTCGCGCCTGGTCCCGGGCGTGCCCTTCGGTGCGAGCGAGGTCGGAGTCTTCACCCGCTCAGGCGACCTGGGCATCCGCTGGAAGCACACCGCCTTCGTCTCGTACTCCGAGGGTGCCTGGACGGGGACGGTCAACCACCTGTACCGCGGCGGCTACGCGGGCTACGTGCCGCCTGGCGTGGCTGGGGGCTACCTCCCGGCCGGGTGGGACCCATTGGTCAAGCCCTACAGCACTTTCGGCGCGAGCCTCACCTACCGGGGCATCCGCAACACGACGCTGCTGTTCGGCATCAAGAACATGTTCGACAACGACCCGCCGTTCTCCAACGCGCAGGACACCAACACCGGCTCGGGCAGTTCGTGGGAGCCGCGTGTGGCCGACCCGCGCGGGCGCGCCTTCCAGTTCGGCGTGGAGTACAAGTTCTTCTGACGCCAACGGCCCTGCCGGCTGCCCGGGCCGGCTGAAGAAGGGGCCTTCGGGCCCCTTCGCCTTTCCTCCTGCCCATGACCGCATCTGCTCCTGCCTTGCACCCCCAGGGTGCCATCCGCCATCTGCAGTCCCACTGCTTCCGCGGCCTGGAGCCCGGGCCGCGGCTCATCGTCACGGGCGCCGTGCACGGCAACGAGACCTGCGGCACGCGCGGCATCGAGCGCGTGGTGGCCGAGCTCGCGCGCGGCGAGTTCGAGATCGTGCGCGGCCAGGTCACCTTCGTGCCCGTGTGCAACCCGCTGGCTTATGCGCATGCGCGCCGGCCGGGCGAGCGCAACCTCAACCGCCGGCTGCAGCCGATGGCCGAGCCGCGCGAGTACGAGGACCGCATCGCCAACGTGCTGTGCCCGCTGCTGGCGGCGCACGACGTGCTGCTGGACCTGCACTCCTTCCGCAGCCCCGGCCGGCCCTTCGTGCTGCGCGGCCCGGCCGACAACGACGGCTCGCTCGAGCCCTTTGCACACGAGCAGCAGGAGGCCCGGCTGGCGATGCACGTCGGCCCGAACCGGGTCGTGGACGGCTGGATGACGTCCTACGCCGGCGGGATCGAACGCCGCCGCGCACGCGCCGCCGCGGGCGACGCGGCTGCTGCCGCCGCGATCGAGGACCCGACCTACGGCGTGGGCACGACCGAATACATGCGCTCGCAAGGCGGCTACGCCGTCACGCTCGAGTGCGGACAGCACGAGGACCCCGCCGCCCCGGAAGTCGCCTGGCATGCGATCCGCCAGACGATTGCGCTGCTGGGCCTGGCCGAGCTGCCGCTGGCGCCCCCGGCCGCGCCCTTCGAGTGCCTGAGCCTGGCGCAGGTCATCGACCGCCACGCCGAGGGCGACCGCTTCGTACGCCCCTGGACGAGTTTCGACCCGCTGGCTGCGGGCGAGCTCATCGCCGTGCGTGCCGAGGGCACCGAGGTGCGCGCCGCCGAGCCTGGCTACATCGTGTTCCCGGACCCGACCGCGCGGCCCGGGCACGAGTGGTTCTACCTGGCGCAGGCCTCGTCGCGACCGCTGTAGCCCCGTATCGGGCCGAGGGCCGTGCGGGCGCTGCTACACTCGAACGCATGTCCGGAATCTGCAGGCCTGTCGCCGCTTGCCCGGGTCGCCACCGCGACCGGGGAGCCTGGCCCTGGCGTCGCTCGTCGACGCCCGCCTGAACGCCTGGGCACGCGCCCGCCGCGCCGCCCGCCTCCGCAGACGAGACCTGCCCGCGCCTGAACGGCGTGAATGACCCGGCAGGTCTGCCCCCCCGGGGAGCCGACATGATCACCGAACTCGAATTCAAGAGCCTGGCCGCCCAGGGCTACAACCGCATCCCGCTGATCGCCGAGGCCTTCGCCGACCTCGAGACGCCGCTGTCGCTGTATCTCAAGCTCGCCAATGGCAGCCCGCACAGCTTCCTGCTGGAGTCGGTGGTGGGCGGCGAGCGTTTCGGCCGCTACTCCTTCATCGGGCTGCCTGCGCGTACACGGCTGCAGGCACGAGGCTTTCGCACCGAGGTCCTCACCGACGGCCAGGTGGTGGAGGTGCACGAGGGCAACCCGCTGGACTTCGTGGCCGCCTACCAGGCTCGCTTCAAGGTGGCGCTGCGCCCTGGGCTGCCGCGTTTCTGTGGCGGCCTGGCCGGCTACTTCGGCTACGACGCCGTGCGCTACATCGAGCCGCGCCTGGCACACACCGACAAGCCCGGCGGCCTGCCCGTGCCCGACGTGCTGCTGCTGCAGACGGAAGAGCTCGCCGTCATCGACAACCTCTCCGGGCGGCTGTACCTCATCGTCTACGCCGACCCCGGCCAGCCCGAGGCCTGGTTCCGCGCCAAGCGGCGACTGGGCGAGCTCGTGGACCGGCTGCGCTTTTCCACCTCGGCCCCGGCCGTGCGGCGCGGCCCCTCCTATGCGGTGGAGCGCGAGTTCGACCGCGCCGACTACCTGCGCGCGGTGGCCCGCGCCAAGGAGTACATCGCCGCGGGCGACATGATGCAGGTGCAGGTCGGCCAGCGCCTGAAGAAGCGCTACACCGAAAGCCCGCTGTCGCTGTACCGGGCGCTGCGCTCCCTCAACCCCTCGCCCTACATGTACTACTACGACATGGGCGAGTTCC
>JBBAPJ010000046.1:11913-17827 GCA_040400855.1 Rubrivivax sp. | reverse complement strand
TGCCGGGGCTGCTTGCAGGCGTGCTGGCCGCCGCTGCGGGCGGGGGTGGAGGCGGAGGAGGCGGCGGCAACGCCGGCCCGCCTCAGCCCGACCCAGGCTCCGGCACCCCGGGTGTGCCGGCACTGGCCGCCGCAGAAACCGTGGGCGGCCTGAACCGGCAGGAGGCGGCCGACGGCACCGCACTCGTCATCGGCTTGCCCGCCAACGCCCTTGCCGGCGACGTCGTGACCACGCTCCTGACGCGCCCGGATGGCAGCACTGTCACGCTCAGCACCACCCTTGCGGCCGCCGACATCGCAGCAGGCAGCCTGACCCAGCAGCTCGCAGCGGCCACCTTGGCAGGAGCCGACGGAAACTGGTCAGCGCGCACGACCGTCACCCGTGGCACCAACGTGGGTGCGGCTGCCAGCTTGACGTTCACGGTCGACACCACCGCTCCGGCCGGGCCCGCTGGCATCACCGTGTCCGAGGCCGCTGGCGGGATCACGGTGACCGAGGCCGCCGACGGCACGCTCATCGTCGTGGGGCTACCTGCTGCGGGCGTGCAGGCAGGCGATCGGCTCGACTTGGTCCTCGCGCGACCGGGTGCGGGCAACCTCACCCGCTCGGTGACGCTGGTGGCAGCCGACCTGGCAGCGGGCCAGGTGAGCTTTGCGATCGATGTCGCGGACCTGAAGAACGCGGGCGTGTTCCTGGACGGAAGCTGGCAGGCACGAGCCACGATCACGGACACGGCAGGCAACGTGAGCGTGCCGGCCACCGCTGGCTTCGAACTGGACACCCGGCTGGTGCTGCAAGGCAGCATCGTGGCCGGCCCCGTCAACGCGGGCGTGACGCTCCAGGCCTTCGATGTGGCCGGTCAGTTGCTGGGGACGACCACCGTGAGCGCTGACGGCACCTGGCAGCTCGAGATCTCGGGTGCGGGTGGCTACCGCGGCCCGGTGCTGGTGAAGGCGACGGACAACAACGGCTCGAGCCCGAACTACGTCGACGAAGTCAGTGCCGCACCCCGTTCATTCGACACGCCGCTGCGCGCCATGGCCTGGATCGGGGACGGCAGTGCAGCCACGAGCACGACAGCCAGCGGCGCAACGCTGCTGCGCGTGAGCGTCACGCCGCTGACGGAGCTCGCCGTGCGGCTGGCCGGGATCGCCAGCGACAGGCCGCCAGCCGACCCGGCCTCCGTTGACCTACTCAACCGTTCGGTGGCACAGGCTTTCAACCTGACGAGCGTGGACCTCACGGGCACGCCCACCCCGACCAACGCCGCAAGCTTCAACGCGGCAGATGGCTTGTCGCAGGGCGAAAAGATAGGGCTCGTGCTGGCCAAGCTGTCTGGCCTGGACCAGATCAACGGCGGCCGCATGGCCGACACGCTTGCACAGCTGCAAGGAAGCCTGCAGATCTCGCCTGCCGGAAGCGTCACGCTCACCGAGGCCGGAGCGGCGCTGCTGGACCAGGGGCGCCAGCAGGCGCTCAACGCTCTGAAGGCGGCCCCGGCAACAGCCGAGCGAACCTTCCTCGTCGACAGCACGCTCAACCGCCAGATCCTGGGCGATGTGGTCGTGACGCAGCAGGATCTCACATCTGACCGGCGCCTGATCGTCTTCGGAAGCGCCCTGCCCGGCTCGCCAGTGACGGTGACGATGCCAGACGGTTCCCGCCAGTCCACGCAAGCGGGAGTGGACGGCAGCTTCGTCGTCACGTCGCGGGAACCGCAGCCCACGCTCATCGGGCAACTGCTGGTGACCGGGCGCGATGCCCTGGAGCAGCCCGCGGCTCACATCGTGCCCTCGGCCCCGACGATCCAGGCCGGCAACGGCCGCATCATCACGGGCACGGGCACCCCGGGCAGCGTGGTGGAGGTGTTCGACGCTGCTGGCGCCTCCCTGGGCAAGGCCACGGTGGACGCACTGGGCAACTGGAGCCTGACGCCAGCCAACCCCGTGCCGGCAAGCGCCACCTTGCGAGCCGTGGCCTCGGATGGCTCCGGCAACGTCTCGGCTCCGGCGCAGGCCTCCGTGACCCCCGATCAGGCGGGCCTGTCCATCCCGGAGGCAGCGGACGGCTACATCAGCGCCGCCGAGCGCGACGGCGATGGTGTGGCCCTGCTCATCTCCTTGCCTGCCAATGTGCAGGCCGGGTCGCGCGTGGATACCGTGCTCGGGCGGCCGGACGGCAGCGCCGTCACCCTGCGTCACACCCTGACGGCTGGCGACGTCTCGGTCGGGCGTCTCGAGCAGAGCCTGTCTGCGGCCAGTCTCACGGAGAACGGCCGCTACCAGGTTGCGGTCACCGTGGTCACCCCTGCAGGAGCAAGCAGCGTGCCGGCGGGCCGCAGCTTCGTCGTTGACGCGGGGATTCCGGGCGCGCCAGCGGTCGGACCGTCCACCGATCTGGTCATCAACGGAACGGCTGAGCCGGGAACCGTGGTCACCGTCCGGCTGGGTGACGGCCAGGTGGTCGGCAGCACCGCCGTGATCGGGCCCGACGGTAACTGGACCCTGCTGCCGGCAACCCGGCTGGCGGATGCGACCGAACTGGTGGCCGTGGCCGCGGATGCGGCCGGCAACACGAGTGCACCGGGGCGCGGTGTCGTGCGCGCCGGTGCCGTGCTCGTGACGGGCGCCCTGGACAACGCCGGCCCGGGCCTTGGATTGCTGGCCGACGGAGCAGCCACGAACGACACGAGCCCGCTCATCACGGGCGTGATGGGGCGTGCTCTGGTGGGCGGGCAGGTGCTCGCCGTCTACCGGAAGCCGGCAGGCGGCAGTTTC
This sequence comes from Rubrivivax sp., assembly GCA_040400855.1. GTDB lineage: Bacteria > Pseudomonadota > Gammaproteobacteria > Burkholderiales > Burkholderiaceae_C > Rubrivivax. Next base: position 15,050 of record JBBAPJ010000046.1, on the reverse strand, counting down.
GTGAAGGTCGGCACGGCCAGCGTCGAGGGCATGACCTGGAGTTTCCAGGACGGCACCGGGGTGGCCGGCACGCCCACCGCCCCGCTCGTGGCAGGGACCTACTCCTGGCAGGCCCAGGTCGAGACGGCAAGCGGGCCGGTGGCCGATATTCCGGCCACGGGAGAGTTCGACCTGGTGCTCATCACCAACGCGCCCGGTGAACTGCGCACCACGCTGACAGAGGCCGCGGGTGCGGACTCGTTGATCAGCGCTGCCGAGCGTGCCAGCGACGGCGGCACGCCGGCGGTGTCCGTGCTGCCAGGCGAGGCGCGTGCCGGGGATGTGCTCGTCTCCACGCTCAAGCGGCCGGACGGCAGCACACGCACCCTGCAGGCCAACCTGAGTGCGGCCGTGGTGGCTGCCGGCGGCGTGGCTCAGCTGCTGCCGGCCGACCTTCTGGACGCTGACGGCGCCTACGAGTTGCAGACGGCGCTCGTGTCTTCGGTCACGGGCCTGTCGAGCTCGGCGACCGTGAACCGTTTCACCGTCGACTCCGTGGGGCCTGGCGCCCCCTCGGCGTCGCTGTCCACCGCCAGCGACACCGGGGTGCCCGGAGACCAGCGTACGCGCACCTCGCAGCCTGTCCTGTCGGGCGTGGCCGAGCCCGGCAGCACGGTCAGGGTGGCGCTCGACCTGGGCCACGGGGCCATCGTGTTCTACACCGTGAAGGCCAGCGCCGGCTCCGGCGCGTGGACCGTGGATATGCAGCTCCTGGTTCCGGATGGGGCACAACGCCCAGTTGCCGCCTTGGTCGACGGCAGCTACCCGGTAAACGCGGTGGCAGTGGACGCCGCAGGCAACCTGAGCGCGGCCAGTTCCTTCGTGCTGGTCATCGACACGTCCGCCCTCCCCCCCGTCATTGCGCCGAGCAACGGGACGGTGGCGGTGGGTGGGACGGGCGAGCCTGGGGCGACGGTGAGCCTGGAGGGTGGGGGCAACTTCCTGGGCAGCGCCAAGGTGGGCGATGACGGGAGCTGGCGCATCGGGCTGGCGGCGCGGCTGGCCGATGGGGCGCAGCTGGTGGCGCGGCAGACGGATGTGGCGGGCAACGCGAGCGCGCCCACCACGGCGGTGGTCAATGGCAGCGTGCCCACGCTGGACCCGACCAACGGGCGCGTGGTCACGGGCAGCGCCAAGCCTGGCGAGACGGTCGTGGTGACGGCCGGGCCGGGCACGCAGGTGGGCACGGCGGTGGCCGACGGGCAGGGGCGCTGGAGCGTCACACCCGGCAGCGCGCTGGCGCACGGCACGGCCGTGACGGCCACCGCGCAAAGCAGCGGGCTGAGCGACAGCGGGGCGGTGGATGCGCAGGCCCCGGCCGCACCTGCGGCGGCGCTGGAGCCCGCAAGCGACTCTGGCGTGGCTGGCGATGGCCGCACGAGCGTCGTGCTGCCGGTCATCGCGGGCAGCGGCGCCGCGCCGGGCGATGCGATCACGGTGCGCATGCCCGGCACGGACGAGGTGCTCAGGACACGGGTGGCCGCTGACGGCACCTGGCGCGTGAAGGCCGGCAACGCGCTGGCGCACGGCACGCAAGGCGATGTGGTGGTCACGGCCAGCGATGCGGCGGGCAACACCAGCGTGCCCACGCGCCTGGGGCTGCTCATCGATACGGCCAGCGCCGCCCCGACGGTGGGGCTGGAGCCGGGCAGCGACTCCGGGCGAGTGGGGGACTTGCTGACCAACGTCACGCGCCCGGTGCTGCGCGGTGTGGCCGAGCCTGGCAGCACGGTGCGCGTGGTGGTGGCGCTGGACGGCGGCAACAGTGCGGTGTTCACCGTCAAGGCCAGCGATGCGAGCGGCGAGTGGCGTGTGGACACGGCCAGCGTACGGCCCGACGGGCGCACGCTGGTGATGCCGGCGTTGGGTGACGGGAGTTGGCCGGTGGCCGTCAGCGCCACCGACGTGGCAGGCAACACGAGCGCGGCGTCGGTGATGGCGCTGGTCATCGACACGCAGGTGCAGGCGCCGTCGATCGCGCCTGCCAACGGCTACGGCTTCGTCTCGGGCACGGGCTCGCCCGGTGCGCGGGTGGTGCTCAGCGCGGCCGGCACGAGCGTGGGGGAGGCCACGGTCGATGGTGATGGCTCCTGGCGGCTGAGCCTGGCTGCGCCGCTGGCCGACGCCACGGTGCTGCAGGCGGTGCAGACCGACGTGGCGGGCAACATCAGCGCACCGGGCACGGCCACCGTCAACGGGCGCGTGCCGTGGGTAGCACCCACCAACGGCCGCACGGTGGCCGGCACGGGCCAGCCCGGTGACACGATCGTGCTGACGGCGGGCACCACCACCCAGGTGGGCTCGGTGGCGGTGGGGGCCAACGGCAACTGGAGCCTGAGCCTGGCCAACGCGCTGCCCGACGGCACGATCGTCACCGCCACCGACTTGCAAAACGGCCTGAGCGGCAAGGAAACCGTGGACGCCGTGGCGCCCGCCGCGCCGGCAGCGGTGCTGGATGCCGCCAGCGACTCGGGCATCAAAGGCGACGGACGCACGATGGTGGCCCTGCCGGTGATCAGCGGCAGCGGCGCCTCCCCGGGGGACACCATCACGGTGAAGATGCCCGGCAGCGCGGAGGTGCTGCGCACCAAGGTCTCGGCCTCGGGCAGCTGGAGCGTCACGCCCACCGTGGCCCTGGCGCACGGCACGGCCGGCCAGGTCGAGGTCACCGCCAGCGACGCAGCAGGCAACGACAGCGCCGTCACGCGGGTGGCGCTGCTCATCGACCGCCAGGCCCCGGCTGCGGCCACGGGGGCGCTGGATGCGGCCAGCGACACCGGGCAGCTGGGCGACGGCAAGACGCGTATCGCCACGCCCGTGCTCAGCGGAGCCGCCGAGGCAGGTGCGACGGTGGAGGTGACGGTGCTGGGCCGCACCTACACCACCACCGCCACCGACGGGCGCTGGAGCGTGGCCATACCCGCCCAGCACGCCCTGGCCGACGGCGTCTACCGACCCGTGGCCGTCGTCACCGACGCCGCCGGCAACGCCACCAGCTCCACCCTCACCGAGTTCGAGATCGACGCCACCGCCCCCGCCGCAGCCGTCATTGCGCCGAGCAACGGGACGGTGGCGGTGGGTGGGACGGGCGAGCCTGG
>JBBAPJ010000046.1:0-11813 GCA_040400855.1 Rubrivivax sp. | reverse complement strand
ACCCTCACCGAGTTCGAGATCGACGCCACCGCCCCCGCCGCAGCCGTCATTGCGCTCGACCCCGCCAGTGACACCGGCAAGCCGGGAGACAACCGCACCCGCGACACGACGCCGACCATTCGTGGCCTCACCGAGCCGGGTGCCTCCGTGGTCTTCTTCCTGAACGGAAGGACCTACAACCCGACGCCGGACACGACAGGTGCCTGGAGCGTCCAGGTTGCCGAGTCCGACCGTCTGGTGGATGCGAACTACAGCTCCCAGGTTCTGGTCACGGATGCGGCCGGCAACCAGGTGCTGTCCGAGGGAGGGCGTTTCGTCGTCGACACCACGTCACCCATCACGCCCCGGGGTGCGCTGGATACGCGCAGCGACACCGGAACCGTCGGCGACAACAGGACGTCTGACCGCGTCTCGGCGCTGAGCGGAACTGCCGAGCCGGGCTCCACGGTGGAAATCACGCTCGTGGGCCCGAGCCGGACTGTCGTCATTTCCACGACCGCCAACGGCAGCGGGGTCTGGACGGCCACCGTTCCGGCCAACGAGGCCCTTCCCAACGGCCTTTACACGATCGCCCTGCGGTCGACCGACGGGGCCGGAAACGCCAGCTCGGGGCCTGGCACGCCCTTCGAGGTCTACGCGGTCCAACTGGCCACGCCCGTTGTTTCCCAGCTGGAAGACGATGTCGCCGTGACCGGGCGCGTCGAGGCCGATGGCGTCACCGATGACGCCACGCCCACGTTGCGCATCACCGGTCCGTCCGGCTGCCTGGTGGAGGTCTTCGACGACGGCACCTTGCTGGGCACGGCCGTTGAGACCTCCGTGGGCTTCTACACCTTCACCCCCGCCACAGCCCTGGCCGAGGGTCGCCACCAGCTGACGGTCAGGGCCTCGGACAACGTCGGCAACGCTTCGGAGGCTTCGCTGCCGTTTCGCTTCACCCTGGACGTGACGCCGCCGGCACTGCCCACCTTCATCCAGAACACGGGTACCACGATCAGCGGCCAGGCCAATCTCCTGCAGGCAGAGACGCTGACGCTGCGACTCGGGGCTGCGAGCTTCTCGGTGGTGCCCGACCGCGGCGAGTGGACGCTGGACCTGCTGCGGACCCCCCCGACGAGCGGCACCCTCAACGTCGTTGACGGGCCCTTTGTCGTGCGGGCAGAGGCGCAGGACCAGGCCGGCAACCTTTCCGTGACCTTGCAAGGCACCGCAAGGGGCGACTCCATCTCGCTGCTGGCCGACGACATCAGGAGACTGGTCAACGGGACTCAGCTGGTGTTCGGCGGTTCAGGAACCGACACCTTGTCCGTGGCCAACTCCAGCGTCGAGCTGGACCTCACCGCCATTGCTGACACCGCCATCACCAGCATCGAGCGCATCAGCCTGGGCCGCAACAGCCTCAGGCTCACCGCCTCGGACATCCTCGGGCTGGGCGGCAACGAACTCGTCATCGATGGTCTGGCTGGCGGGGCCGTGCGGCTGCAAGGTACCGGCTGGTCCGCCACGGGCGAGGTCACGGAGGGCGGCAGCACCTACACCGTCTACGAGGCGGCGGGCGTGCGCGTGAAGGTGCAGGCCACCCTGGCGGTCACGCCCAACGCCAGCCCCCAGGGCGGGCCCGCCGATGCCGGTGGCGCGCGCGGCCTGGCGTGGGCGAACCCGGACCCCGTACACCCGGGTGAAGGCAGCATCGATCCGGGCACCCCGGACGGCTCGCCAGCCGGCTCGGCTGGCGGCAGCGCCCCCCCATGGGCCGCACCCCGACACGACTCCACGGTACTGCGCCTGGGCGACCTGCTCGCGCCGATGCGCGCCGAGCCGCCGGGGCCGCTGCCCCTGCCGGGTTGGCCGCCCACGCCGCAGGAGCCCGCCACACTCGGCTGGGCCGACCTGCTCGACGGCACGTCTGCCCTCGTGCCCTGCGACCCGCCCGGCCGGGGCGCGCTGCACCCGCAGACCCTCCCGCTACACTCGGCAGCTTCGTTCCCACAGCCCCTGGCTCTACACCATGACCTGCTGTGAGCATCCGGACGCACCTGCGCGCCCGGATGCCGATGACCGCACGCACTCGCGCGCCAGGCGCCGGCCTGCACGCGCCGCCCTGATGGCTGCCCTTGCATGCCTTGCCATGCAGCCGGCCGTGGCGGACGCACAGTCTCCCCCGCATCGCACCTTCCCCGCCACCGCACTGCGCGGTGAACTGTCCATCTCGACGCCTCCGGAAGCCAGCCTGAACGGCGTGCCGGCGCGGCTTGCGCCGGGTGCGCGCATCCGCGCCGACGACAACCTGCTTCGCCTGCCTGCCGCACTGGCCGGGCAACGCCTGCTCGTGCACTACACGATCGAACCCACCTCGGGCCTGGTGCTCGACGTGTGGATCCTCAACGCAACCGAGCGGGCGCGCGAGCCCTGGCCCGCCACCCCCGAGCAGGCGCGCGCCTGGCGCTTCGACCCCTCCGCCCAGACCTGGACCCGACGATGAGCACCGACATCCCGACACGCAAGGTCTACATCCGCACCTTCGGGTGCCAGATGAACGAGTACGACTCCGACAAGATGGCCGATGTGCTGCACGCGGCCGGCGGCTACGAGAAGACCGACGACGCCGAGCAGGCCGATCTCATCCTCTTCAACACCTGCTCGGTGCGCGAGAAGGCGCAGGAGAAGGTCTTCAGCGACCTCGGGCGTGTCAAGCACCTGAAGAAGAAGGGCGTGCTCATCGGTGTGGGCGGCTGCGTGGCCAGCCAGGAGGGTGCGGCCATCGTTGAGCGTGCACCCTACGTGGACCTCGTCTTCGGCCCACAGACGCTGCACCGCCTGCCGCAGATGATCCAGGCTCGGCGCGTGAGCGCGCGGCCGCAGGTCGACATCAGCTTTCCCGAGATCGAGAAGTTCGACCACCTGCCCCCGGCGCGCGTGGAAGGCGCAAGCGCCTTCGTCTCGATCATGGAGGGCTGCTCGAAATACTGCTCGTACTGCGTCGTGCCCTACACGCGTGGCGAGGAGGTCAGCCGTCCGCTCGACGACGTGCTGGCCGAGGTGGCCGAGCTCGCAAGCCAGGGGGTCAGGGAGGTGACGCTGCTCGGGCAGAACGTCAACGCCTGGCGCGGCAGCATCGGCGGCCCCGCGCAGGATGGCGAGGGCGAAGGCGCGGAGTCCGCCGACTTCGCGCTGCTGCTGGAGGTGGTGGCCGAGATCCCGGGCATCGAGCGCATCCGCTACACGACCAGCCACCCCAACGAGTTCACGCCGCGCCTGGTGCAGGCCTATGCGCGCATCCCCAAGCTCGTGAGCCACCTGCACCTGCCGGTGCAGCACGGCAGCGACCGCATCCTGGCCGCTATGAAGCGCGGCTACACCACGCTGCAGTACAAGAGCACGATCCGGGCGCTGCGCAAGGTACGCCCGGACATCAGCCTGTCGAGCGACTTCATCGTGGGCTTTCCCGGCGAGACCGAGGAAGACTTCCAGCGCATGATGGCCCTCGTCGAGGAGGTCGGTTTCGACGCCAGCTTCAGCTTCGTCTTCAGCCCGCGCCCAGGCACGCCAGCGGCCAGCCTGGCTGACGACACACCTCAAGCCGTCAAGCTCGAACGACTGCGGCGGCTGCAGGCGCTGCTGGAAGCCAACGTGCAGCGCATCTCCGCCTCGCGCGTGGGCACGGTGCAGCGCATCCTCGTGGAAGGCCCCTCGCGCAAGGACCCCGCCGAGCTGATGGGCCGCACCGCCTGCAACCGCATCGTGAACTTCAAGGGCCAACCGCGGCTCGTCGGGCAGATGATCGACGTGACCATCACGCAGGCCCTGCCGCACTCGCTGCGCGGCGAGGTGCTGCTGGGCGAGCGCTGAGGCCTGCGGCGGGGCACCGGCTCAGCGTCGCCCGGGCCCGAACCCGGCCCACCACAGTGCACAGGCGCTGGCCACGACCAGCATCAGGTAGGTGGCCATCCGGCCGTCGCGGCCGAAGACGAGCAGTCCAGCCACGAGGGCCGCCAGGCCGGCCAGCGCCGCCCACACCGCCAGACGCAGCCCGCTTGCGCGATGCAGTTCCCGACGCCACACAAGCTTGGCTGCGAGCGCCGCGATCGCGCCCACCCCTATCGCGGGTGCGGCGAAGTTCAGCAGGTGCCAGAGCGCGTCGAGGGGTCCCACGGCAGCAGGCGGCGACGCGCAAACGCAGCGCCGGGGCGAAGGGGCACCAATCTTACAATCGCCCCATGGCTGTGTTCGCGCTGGGCTTGAACCACACCACCGCGCCGCTGGACCTGCGCGGGCGCCTGGCCTTTGCGCCCGGCCAGATCGGGCCGGCGCTGCTGCGCCTGCGCGAGCGCCTGGCGCGCGCCGAGCCAGAGGCCGCGCTCGTGTCCACCTGCAACCGCACCGAGCTCTACCTGGCCTCGCCCGTGCCCGGCGCGCAGCTGGTGCCCGAGGCGGTGGAGTTCCTGGCCGGCCATGCCAGCGTCCCGGCAGGCGAACTGCAGTCGCACGCCTACGTGATGCAGGACCGCGCCGCCGCACGGCACGCCTTCCGCGTGGCCTCCGGCCTGGACTCGATGGTGCTGGGCGAGCCGCAGATCCTGGGCCAGATCAAGCAGGCGGTGCGCGAGGCCGAGGAGGTCGGCACCCTGGGCACGACGCTGCACCAGCTCTTCCAGCGCTCCTTTTCGGTGGCCAAGGAGGTGCGCAGCTCCACCGAGATCGGCGAGCACTCGGTGAGCATGGCCGCCGCGGCGGTGCGCCTGGCCAGCCAGCTCTTCGAGGACCTGCGCCGCATCCGCGTGCTCTTCGTGGGCGCGGGCGAGATGATCGAGCTCGTGGCCACGCACTTCGCCGCACGCGAGCCTGCGGCCATGGCGGTGGCCAACCGCACGCTCGAGCGCGGCGAGGCGCTGGCCGCGCGCTTCGGTGGCCAGGCCCTGCGCCTGGCGGACCTGCCGGCTCGCCTGCACGAGTTCGACGCCGTCGTGTCCTGCACGGCCAGCACGCTGCCTCTGATCGGCCTGGGCGCCGTGGAGCGCGCGCTGAAGGCGCGGCGGCGCCGGCCCATCTTCATGGTGGACCTGGCCGTGCCGCGCGACATCGAGCCCGAGGTGGCCCAGCTCGACGACGTCTACCTCTACACCGTGGACGACCTCGCCGGCCTGGTGCAGACGGCAGGCGAGAAGCGCCAGGCCGCCGTGCAGCGCGCCGAGGCGATCGTGGATGCGGGCGTGCGCAGCTTCACGCACTGGCTCGACCAGCGTGCCGCGGTGCCCCTGATCCAGGCGCTGAACCGCCAGGCCGAGGACTGGCGACACGCCGAAATCGCGCGCGCGCAGCGCATGCTCGCGCGCGGCGAGCCGGTGGAGGCCGTGCTCGAGTCCCTTTCGCGCGGGCTCACGCACAAGATGCTGCACGGCACGATGGCGGAACTGCATGCCGTCGAAGGCGCGCAGCGCGAGGCCCTGACCGACACGGTCTCCAGGCTCTTCCTGCGCGGTGCGTCCCGCTCCGGCGGCGGCGAGGACCGCTAGCGCACACGCTTGCAGAGGCAGCCGGGTCACGCCCCCGGCCGCCCCTCCAGCCCACGCTCTGCCTGCCCATGAAAGATTCGCTGCGTCAACGCCTCGAACGCCTGGAGCTGCGCCTGGCCGAGCTCGACGAGGCCCTGTCCGACCTGGCCGTGGCCAGCGACGTCACACGGTGGCGCACGCTGTCGCGGGAGCAGTCCGAGGCGCAGCGCCTGGTGACGCTGTACCGACGCTACCGCCAGCGCGAGGAGGACATCGACGTCGCACAGGGCCTGCTCGAGGATGCCGAGATGGCGCAGATGGCGCGCGAGGAGATCGCCTCGGCGCAGGCCGACCTGCAGGAGCTGGGTGCGCAGATCCAGACCGCCCTGCTGCCGCGCGACCCCGACGACGAGCGCCCGGCCTTCCTCGAGATCCGCGCCGGCACGGGGGGCGACGAGTCGGCGCTCTTTGCCGGCGACCTGGCGCGCATGTACCTGCGCTACTGCGAGCGGCGCGGCTGGCGAACCGAGGTGATGAGCGAGAGCGCCGCCGAGCTCGGCGGCTTCAAGGAGCTCGTGCTGCGCATCGAGGGCGAGCAGGCCTACGGCGCGCTGCGCTTCGAGTCGGGCGGCCACCGCGTGCAGCGCGTGCCGGCCACCGAGAGCCAGGGCCGCATCCACACGAGTGCCTGCACGGTGGCGGTGATGCCCGAGCCCGACGAGGCGGCAGAGGTCGCGCTCAACCCGGCCGAGCTGCGCATCGACACCTTCCGCGCCAGCGGGGCAGGCGGCCAGCACGTGAACAAGACCGACAGCGCAATCCGCATCACCCACCTGCCCACGGGGCTCGTGGCCGAGTGCCAGGACGACCGCTCGCAGCACCGCAACAAGGCCAAGGCGATGGCGGTGCTCGCTGCGCGGCTGCGCGACAAGGAGCGCAGCGAGCGCGCCGCGCGCGAGGCCGCCACGCGCAAGAGCCTGGTGGGCAGCGGCGACCGCTCCGACCGCATCCGCACCTACAACTTCCCGCAGGGCCGGCTCACCGACCACCGCATCAACCTCACCCTCTACAAGCTCGGCCAGGTGATGGATGGTGATCTGGACGAGGTGTTGGCGGCGCTGCAGGCCGCTCGCGCCGCCGAGCAGCTCGCAGCGCTGGAGGGCGCAGGATGAACATGCCTGCCCACACCGTGGCCTCGCTGCTCGAGGTGGCGCGCGCGGCAGGCATCGGACGCCTGGACGCGCAGGTGCTGCTCGGCCACGTACTGGGCCGCACGCGCGCCTGGCTGATCGCCCATGACGACGAACCGGTGGAACTGGCGGCGGCCGCCGAGATGGCCGCCTTGCTGCAGCGGCGGGCGCGCGGCGTGCCGGTGGCCTACCTGGTGGGCGAGCGCGAGTTCCACGGCCTGATGCTCAAGGTGCGCCCGGACGTGCTCGTGCCCCGGCCCGAGACCGAGGGGCTCGTGGACTGGGTGCTGGAGCTCTTCGAGCCTTCCGTCCCGGCACGGGTGGCCGACCTCGGCACCGGAAGCGGTGCCATCGCGCTGGCCCTGCGCCACCGGCGCCCGCTGATGCAGGTCACGGCCGTCGATGTGGACCCGGCAGCACTGTCCGTGGCGCGCGACAACGCGGCACGACTGCGCCTGACACTGGAGTGCCTGCAGGGCCGCTGGTTCGCCCCGCTGGCCTCGCGGCGCTTCGACTGCGTCGTCTCCAACCCCCCCTATGTGGACGCCGACGACCCGCACCTGCAGTCCCTGGGCAGCGAGCCACTGCTGGCCCTGTCGCCCGGAGCGGACGGGCTGGCCGCGCTGCGCGAGATCATCCAGGCCGCCCCCTCCCACCTGGAGCCCGGAGCGTGGCTGCTGCTCGAGCATGGCCGCGACCAGGCGCCAGCGGTGCGACAGATGCTCGTCGAGCGTGGCTTTGTCGACATCGCCACGCGCGCGGACCTGGCCGGGTTGCCCCGCTGCACGGGTGGCCGATGGCCAGCCTCGCGCCCGGCATGACCGCCGTCAGTGCGGCCATTGGGCTTTGGCGTATGCTCGTTCGAATCCGAATCTTCCATCCCGGCGGGCGTACCCGCCTCCCAGCACCATGAGCGACATCCAGCAAGAAATCGACCAGCTGGTCAAGGGCCACCCGGTCGTGCTCTTCATGAAGGGCACGGCCCAGTTCCCGATGTGCGGCTTCTCCGGGCGCGCGGTGCAGGTCCTCAAGGCCTGCGGCGTCAAGCAGCTGCACACCGTGAACGTGCTCGAGGACGAGGCGATCCGACAGGGCGTCAAGGAGTACGCCAACTGGCCCACGATTCCGCAGCTCTACGTCAACGGCGAGTTCGTCGGTGGCTCGGACATCATGATGGAGATGTACCAGAGCGGCGAGCTGCAGCAGCTGCTGGGCGGCGAACCGGCCTGAACCCGACTTGCCGAGCGCGGCCGCGCCGGCGAAGGTCCACCGACACACATGACTGCGCAGCGCCTGGTCGTCGGCATCACCGGAGCCTCGGGTGCGGTCTATGGCCTGCGCCTGCTGCGCCGTGCACGCAAGCTGGGGCTGCAGACCCACCTCGTGACGAGCCCGGCCGGGGTGCTCAGCGCACACCACGAGCTGGGCCTGGATCGCAAGGCCCTGGAGGCGGAGGCCGACTTCTCCTACGCCCCAGGGGATGTCGGCGCCTGCGTGGCCAGCGGCAGCTTCGACGCCTCGGCGATGGTGATCGCGCCGTGCTCGATGAAGACGCTCGCGTCGGTCGCGCACGGCCTGTCGGACAACCTGCTCACGCGCGCGGCCGACGTCATGCTCAAGGAGCGGCGCCGCCTCGTGCTGATGGTGCGCGAGACGCCCTTCAACCTCGCGCACCTGCGCAACATGACGGCCGTCACCGAAATGGGTGGCATCGTCTTCCCGCCCCTGCCGGCCTTCTATCACCGCCCAGCCTCCATCGACGAGATGGTGGATGACACGGTCGAGCGTGTACTCGCCCTGCTGCAGGTGACGGGCGCGCAGGCGCGCGCCTGGCAGGGCCTGCGCGTCAGCTCCTGAACTCCCAGCGCCGGCGCGCGCCGAAGACGAGCTCAGGGTACTCCGCACGCCCGCGGCTGCCGTTGTAGCGGCCCAGCGCCATGAAGAGGTCGCCCCGCTCCACGCCCAGGTAGTGGCGCAGGATCACGCAGCCGAAGCGCAGGTTGGTCTGGAGGTGGAAGAGCCGGCTTGCGTCGCCATCACCGATGGTGCGCGCCCAGAAGGGCATCACCTGCATGTAGCCGCGCGCTCCGGCGCGGCTGATCGCGTACTTGCGAAAGCCGCTCTCGACCTGGATCAGCCCGAGCACGAGTGCCTCTTCCAGCCCCGCACGCCGGCTCTCGTACCACACCGCCTCGAGGAACTCCGTGCGCGTGTGCGCCTCGGCCTTGAAGCGCACCAGGCGGCGGCTCATCTCGTCGAGCCAGCCGAGGTAGGCGGCGCGCTGCTGCGGCTGCTCGAAGACCAGGCGCGGCGGCGCCGCGTCGGCGATCGCCGCGGACAGCGCCGTGCGCACCGAGTCGGCCAGCGGCTCCTCCACCTGTGCGCCGCCGTGTGCCGGCAGCGGCACCAGCGCTGCGCCCAGGCTGCCGAGCACGCAGCGGCGTCGGGTTGGCCCGGCGCTCACGAGCGGCGCCCCAGCCAGGCCTCGAGCGGCCAGCGGCGCGTCGACCGGCGGGCCAGCAGCAGGGCGCCCGTCCAGATCAGCCCGGCGAGTGCGGCCGTGGCGACCGTGCCCGGCTGCCATCCCAGGCCCACGCCGCTCAGCAGCGCCATGCACAGGACCGAATTCGCGAGGTACACGCTGAGGCTGCAACGGCCCAGCGGGGCGATCGCGACCGCCCAGGCCCGCCGGCCACGGGCCCAGCCGTTGGCCAGGTGCGCCAGCAGGACGACCGACAGCGGCACGCACACGAGCGGCCCCATCATCTCGAGCACCAGCTGCCAGGGCCGCCCCGCGAAGGCCAGGCCCGCCAGGGCCAGGCCGTAGAGCACGTTGCACGCCACGAGCGGCTGCCACCATCGGCGCACCATCCGCTCGCGCCCGCACTGCCAGCGCGCATGGGAGAGCCACCGCAGTCGGGCTGCGGCGACACCGGCAAGCATGAACAGCTGCACCAGCGGCAGCATGTAGAGCAGGCCCCAGGTATTGGCCGACACGTAGGCACGGGCGTTCAGCGCCATGAAGGCCCCGAAGTGCGAAGCGGCCGCCAGCGTCTCGTCCGGCGGGATCTCCGCAACGGCCCCGGCCAGCAGGGTCGGGATCGCCGCCAGGGCCACCGAGACGGTGAAGCCGATCCCTGCCCACCACAGGGCCTGCCGCAGCCGCTTGCGCAGGCGCGTCCACGGCACATGAACCGCTGGCAGCACGAGCAGCCCACACAGCGCGTAAACCGTCAGGATGTCTCCTCCGTACAGGAAGAGCCCGTGCACGATGCCCAGCGCGAGCAGCCAGCGCAGGCGCCGGCCTGCACGCTGGCGCGATGCCAGCTGCCGGTCCTGCACGGACCACGCAAGTGACATGCCGAAGAGGAAGGCCAGCGCCGGATAGGCCTTGCCCTGGACCACCGCCGCCAATGCCGCCTGGAGCGTCAGCGCGACCACATCGCCGGCAGGCTCGATCTCGCCCAGCAGGGGTCCCCAGGGCATGCTCGCATAGCCCAGGGTGTTGACGAGCAGAACGCCTCCCAGCGCCAGCGCACGCAGCGCATCGGGCAGCACCAGGCGGGCTGGCGCCGTCACTGCTTCGTCTTCAGGCGCTCCACGGCCTGGGCCACGGCGCTCGCCTGGCTCACGCGAGAGGCTGCCGGGTCACGTCGGCCCTGCAGCTCGACCATGCCATCCTTCAGCCCGCGCTCGGACAGCACCAGCCGAAGCGGCACGCCGATCAGCTCCCAGTCGGCGAACATCGCGCCCGGTCGCTCGCCGCGGTCGTCCAGGATGACGTCCACGCCCTGCGCGGCCAACTCGTCGTGTAGCTGCTCGGCAGCCGCGCGCACCTCGGCGTTGCGGTCGTAGCCGATCGGACAGATCACGACCTGGAAGGGTGCCATCGACACCGGCCAGATGATCCCGCGCTCGTCGTGGTTCTGCTCGATGGCCGCACCCAGCAGCCGCGTCACACCGATGCCGTAGCAGCCCATCTCCATCAGGCGGGGCTTGCCGCTCTCGTCGAGGTAGGTCGCACCCATCGCCTGGCTGTACTTGGTGCCCAGGTAGAAGACGTGCCCCACCTCGATGCCGCGCTGGATCGCGAGCACCCCCTGGCCATCCGGCGAGGGATCGCCCTCCACGACGTTGCGGATGTCGGCCACGAGGTCGGGCTCGGGCAGGTCCCGGCCCCAGTTGACCCCGGTGTAGTGGTGACCCTCGAGGTTGGCGCCGCAGATGAAGTCGTGCATGTTCGCCACCGTGCGGTCGGCCACCACCTTCACCGGCGCTCGGGTGCCCACTGGCCCGAGGTAGCCGGGCTTGCAGCCGAAGTGGGCGTCGATCTCGGCCACCGTCGCGAACCGGAAGCCCCCCTTGAGGCCAGGAACCTTTCCCGCCTTGACCTCGTTGAGGGAGTGGTCGCCGCGCACGAGCAGCAGCCACACCGTCGTGCGCACCACGGCCCCGGCCTCGTCCGTCTCGTCGGTGGCCAGGACGAGCGACTTCACCGTCTGCGCCAGCGGCACGCCCAGGAGCCCCGCCACCTGCTCGCAGGTGCTGCAACCCGGCGTGGGCGTGTTGACGAGCGCAGCCGCGGGGACGCCGCGCGCACCCAGCAGCGCCACCGCCTCGGCCAGCTCGATGTTGGCGGCGTAGTCGGAGGTCGGGCAGTAGACCACCGCGTCCTCGCCCGTGTCGGCGATCACCTGGAACTCCTGCGACAGGTCGCCGCCGATGGCGCCGGTGTCGGCCGCCACCGCCCGGTACTGCAGCCCGAAGCGGTCGAAGATCGCCCGGTAGGCGTCCGACATCGCCTCGTAGCTGCGCCGGGCACTCGCCTCGTCACGGTCGAAAGAGTAGGCGTCCTTCATCGTGAACTCGCGCCCGCGCATCAGCCCGAAGCGCGGCCGCCGCTCGTCTCGGAATTTCGTCTGGATGTGATAGAAATTCTTCGGCAGCTGACGGTAGCTGCGCAGCTCCTGGCGCGCGATGTCGGTGATGACTTCCTCGCTCGTGGGCTGGATGATGTAGTCACGCTCGTGACGATCCTTCACGCGCATGAGCTCCGGGCCCATCTTGCCGAAGCGTCCCGTCTCCTGCCACAGCTCGGCCGGCTGCACCACCGGCATCAGCAGCTCGATCG
>JBBAPJ010000045.1:0-17852 GCA_040400855.1 Rubrivivax sp. | reverse complement strand
TCGAAGCGGAAGTGCCAGAAGCTGCACTTGCTGTTCGTCAGGTCGGGATCGACGGCCGAGTCGTTGAGGAAGAGCACCTCCTTGCCGGGGTTGCGCTCGTTGTGCTTGTTGATGGCGTCGATCAGCGCCAGCGCCACCGACGAGCCGTTGCCCTGGGCGATGTAGCGGATCCCCTGATCGAGCGCAGCCTTCAGTGCGTTCAGGCTCTCGGTGGGGCTGAGCTTGTTGTCGATGAAGCTCACCTCGAACTTCACGCCAGCCGGGTTGATGGCGCTGTACTTCTCGGCAAAGAACTGGTAGCTCTTGCTCTGGTTGACGCCCACGGGTCCCAGTAGACCGGACAGCGGGTCGATGCGCACGATCTTGACGACCTGGCCCGCCAGGGGCTTGGCCGCCGCGGGTGCGGCCTTGGCCGCAGGCGCCGCCGCCTTCTGCGCCGCCTGCGCGAGGACCGCCCCCGTGCTGCCGGCCAGGGCGAGCGCGACGGATGCGCTCAGCAGTTGACGACGCGACTTCGTGTGGGAACGTTGCATGAGGGGAACTCCTGGAGACGGGTGGAGAGTGGGTGGAGGGCCGGCTTTCACCGGCGCGGGCGCGAGCCTATACGAACCGTGCCGCCCGGATGGGCAGGGACTACCACTAAACCCTGCCCGGTGGCGGGCCTCACCGGGCGCCTCAGGCCGCCGGCAGCCGGTGGTCCCGGAATTGCTCGCGCAGCTTCATCTTCTGCATCTTGCCCGTGGCGCCCAGCGGAATCGCCTCGACGAAGGCGACATCGTCGGGAACCTGCCACTTCGCGACCTTGCCGGCATAGAACGCAAGCAATTCCTCGCGTGAAACCTCCGCCCCGGGCTTCCTGACGACCACCAGCAGCGGGCGCTCGTCCCACTTCGGGTGCGGCACGCCGATGCAGGCGGCCATCGCCACGCCCGGGTGCGCCATGGCCACGTTCTCCACGTCGATGGAGCTGATCCACTCGCCGCCAGACTTGATCACGTCCTTGCTGCGGTCGGTGATCTGCATGAAGCCATCCGGGTCGATCGCGGCCACGTCGCCAGTGGGGAACCAGCCGTCCACCAACGGGTCGCCGCCCTCGCCCTTGAAGTAGCCGCTGATGACCCAAGGCCCGCGCACGAGCAGGTCGCCGCTGCTGCGGCCGTCCCAGGGCAGTTCGCGCCCCTGCGGGTCGACGATCTTCATCTCCACCCCGTACACCGCCCTGCCCTGCTTGACCAGCACCTCCATCTGGCGCTCCTCGGGCCAGGAGGTCTGGTGCAGCTTGAGGTTGCACACGGTGCCCAGTGGCGACATCTCCGTCATGCCCCAGGCGTGCAGCACGGTCACGCCGTACTGGTCCTTGAAGGCGCGGATCATCGCCGGCGGGCAGGCCGAGCCGCCGATGACGGTGCGCTTGAGCGTGGCAAAGCGCAAGCCGCCCTGCGCCATGTGGTTGAGCAGCCCCAGCCACACGGTGGGCACGCCCGCGGCCATCGTCACACCCTCGCCCTCGATGAGGTCGTAGACGGACTTGCCGTCCAGTGCCGCCCCGGGGAACACGAGCTTGGCCCCCGTCATCGCGCCGCAGTAGGGCAGCCCCCAGGCATTGACGTGGAACATCGGCACCACCGGCAGGATGGTGTCGCGCGCGGACATGCACAGCGTGTCGGGAAGTGCGGCTGCATAGGCGTGCAGCAGCGTCGAGCGGTGGCTGTACAGCGCACCCTTGGGGTTACCGGTGGTGCCGCTCGTGTAGCACAGCGCCGCGGCGCTGCGCTCGTCGAAGCTCGGCCAGGCGTAGGCTTCAGACTCCCCGGCGATCCACTCCTCGTAGGACCGCAGGCCCGGAATGCCGGTGTCGGCGGGCAGCGCATCGGCCTCACACAGCGCGATCCAGTGGCGCACCGTCTCGCACTTCGACCAGATGGCCCGGATCACCGGCAGGAAAGTGAGGTCGAAGCACAGCACCTGGTCTTCGGCGTGGTTGGCGATCCACGCCACCTGGTCGGGCGCCAGCCTGGGGTTGATCGTGTGCAGGACGCGGCCGCTGCCGGAGACGCCGAAGTAGAGCTCGAAATGGCGGTAGCCGTTCCAGGCCAGCGTGGCCACGCGGTCGGAGAAGGCCAGGCCGAGCCGATCCAGCGCGTGCGCCACGCGTCGGGAGCGTGCTGCGGCCTGGCGATAGGTGGTGCGGTGCAGGTCGCCCTCGACGCGACGCGACACGATCTCGGTGTCGCCGTGGTGCTGCGCGGCGAACTCGATCAGCGAGGAAATCAGAAGCGGCTGGTCTTGCATCCTTCCGAACATGGTCATCTCCCGGCGAAGGCGCGCATTCTGCTCGCAAACGCCGCTGGCGCTATCCTCCCCGGCCATGAACCCCTTTCGCCGCGCCCCTGCTGCCCAGCCGCAGCCCCATCCCCACGACGACCCGCGCTACGAGGTGCGCAAGAGCGACGCGCAGTGGCGCGCCGAGCTCGACCCGATGCAGTACCAGGTGACGCGCCACGCCGCCACCGAGCGCGCCTTCACGGGCCGCTGGTGGGACCACTTCGAGGCCGGTCGCTACCGGTGCGTGGGCTGCGGCGAGCCGCTTTTCGAGGCCGGCACGAAGTTCGATGCCGGCTGCGGCTGGCCGAGCTTCAGCGAGCCCATCGAGCAGCCCCGCGTGGAGCGGCTGGTCGACACCAGCCACGGCATGGTGCGCGTGGAGGTGCGCTGCCAGCGCTGCGGCTCGCACCTCGGGCATGTCTTCGACGACGGGCCGGGACCGGCGGGCGAGCGCTTCTGCATCAATTCGGCGGCCATCGATTTCGAACCCCGGCCATGAGCACCGCGCAATCCGATCCGGCGGCCTTGCCGCCCGGCCCGCGCGCCAGCGCTGCGGCCATCGAGTCGCGCCTGCGCGAGGCCCTTGCGCCGCTGGAGCTCAGGGTGGAGGACGACAGCGCGCACCACGCCGGGCATGCCGGCGCGCGTGAAGGCGGACACTACACGGTGCGCCTGCGCAGCGCGCGGTTCGAGGGTCTGCCCCGGATCGCGCGCCACCGGCTGGTTTATGATGCCCTCGCACCGCTCATGGCTGTCGGAATCCACGCGCTCGCCATCGAGGCGCGCGCCCCCGACGAGCGCTGACCCCCTCACCGACCACCGGCCTGCGTGGCCGGCCTTCCCCGCAAGAGTCTCCCCCCATGAAGTATTCCCTTCCCGGACTGCGCACGATCGTGACCGCCGCGGCGACCGTGGCCCTGGCGCTGCCGCTGGCCGCCCAGGCCCAGAACGTGGCCGTCGTCAATGGCAAGCCCGTGCCCAAGGCGCGCGTCGACATGCTGATGAAGCAGGTGGCACGCGGCGGCCAGCAGGTGCCTCCCGACCTGGAAGCGCGCGCACGCGACGAAGTCGTGCTGCGCGAGATCTTCGTGCAGGAAGCCGAGAAGCGCGGCCTGGCTGCCACGGCGGATTACCGCTCGCAGATGGAGCTTGCGCGCCAGTCGATCCTGATCCGCGATCTCTTCGAGGACTTCCGCAAGAAGAACCCGGTCACGGACGCCGAGGCCAAGGCGGAGTACGACAAGGTCAAGGCCGGCAACACCGGCACCGAACTGCGCGCCAGCCACATCCTGGTGGAGAACGAGGCCGAGGCCAAGGCGCTGATCGCGCAGGTCAAGGGCGGCGCGAAGTTCGAGGACCTGGCCAAGAAGAGCTCGAAGGACCCGGGCTCGGCCGAGCGGGGCGGCGACCTCGACTTCGCCAAGCCCGATGCCTATGTGCCGGAGTTCAGCGAGGCCCTGAAGAAGCTCAAGAAGGGCCAGATGACCGAGACACCGGTCAAGACGCAGTTCGGCTGGCACGTGATCCGCCTGGACGACACGCGCGAAGCCCCGTTCCCGGGCTTCGACGAAGTGAAGGACCAGGTCAAGCAGCGGCTGGAACAGCAGAAGATGCAGAAGTTCCAGGAAGACCTGCGCAAGACCGCCAAGACCGACTACAAGTTCACGACGAACTGAGCCGGCTCGGCCGGCGCCTCAGGGCAGGAGCCGGCCGGCCTCGATGCGCAATTGGCGGTCGCACCGGGCGGCGATGGAGCGGTCGTGCGTGACGAGCACGAGGGTCGTCCCGGCTTCCCGGTTGAGCTCGAACATCAGCGCCATCACCTTCTCGCCCGTGGCGAAGTCCAGGCTGCCAGTGGGCTCGTCGGCCAGCAGCACGGACGGTCGCACGACGAAGGCCCGCGCCAGTGCCACGCGCTGCTGCTCGCCTCCGGAGAGCACCTTCGGATAGTGACGCAGCCGCTCGCCCAGGCCCACCCGCTCGAGCATCTCGCGCGCCAGCGCACGCGCATCGCCGCGGCCCAGCAGCTCCAGCGGCAGCATCACGTTTTCCAGCGCCGTGAGGTTGCCCAGGAGCTGGAAGCTCTGGAAGACGAAGCCCAGGCGCTGCGCGCGCAAGGCCGCACGGGCATCCTCGTCGCGCGAGAACAGGTCCTCGCCGCCGATGAGCACCGTGCCGGCCGTGGGGGTGTCCAGCCCGGCGATGATCGACAGCAGCGTGCTCTTGCCCGATCCTGATGCGCCCACGATGGCCGCCGACTCGCGCGACGCGAGGCTGAAATCGATGTCGTGGAGAATGCGCAGGGTGCCGGTGGAGTCGACCACTTCCTTGCTGACGTGCCGGACTTCGACGATGGGGGTTTCAGCAGACATGGTGGCGATGCGCACGAGGCGGCGCGGGTGGACTCGGCGCGAATGGGCCCTGCACTGTAGCGCCGCGCTGGGGTTGCTGGCGTTCACGGCGCTCACGCCCGCCCGCGCCCAGGGGCCTTCCGGGGCGGGTGAGCCGGTGATGCTGATCGTCGGCGACAGCTTGTCGGCCGAGTACGGGCTGCCGCGGGGCCGCGGCTGGGTGGCGCTGCTGGAGCAGCGCGTGCAGCGTGAACGCCTGCGCTGGCGCGTCGTCAACGCCAGCATCAGCGGCGAGACGAGCTCGGGCGGCCGCTCGCGGCTGCCTGCCCTGCTCGAGCAGCATCGGCCGAAGGTGCTGGTCGTGGAACTTGGCGGCAACGACGCCTTGAGGGGGCTGCCGCTGTCGATGACGCGGGACAACCTGCAGGACATGGTCCGACGTGGACAGGCCGCCGGTGCGCGCGTGCTCCTGCTGGGCATGCAGATGCCGCCCAACTACGGGCGGACCTACGCCGACAGCTTCGCCGCCCTCTACGCGGAAGTGGCCAAGGCCCAGCGTGCCGACCTCGTGCCCTTCTTCCTGCGCGGCGTGGCCGATGCGCCGGACCCCACCGCGCTCTTCCAGGCCGACCGGATCCACCCGAGCGAGGCCGCCCAGCCGAGAATGCTGGACAACGTCTGGCCGGTGCTGCGGCCGATGCTGCGCTAGCCGCGGGCGGGCCGGCCGGGCCGGCTGCAAGCCCGGTCGCCATGCCCCGCCCCTGCGGGCGCTACGCCTCTACATCGTCTGCTGCCGGTCTCGCGGCCGGTCGCGCGGTGTCTCCGGCACCTTTGCACGCACCGCAGGCGGGTTGGCCGAGGCCGAGTCCTGTCTCTCCTCGCGCGGGCCGCGCTCGCCACCCCGATGACGCTGCGCGTCGTCGGCGCCGTCTCCGCGCTGGGCCCGCTCTGAGGGAGCGATGCGCCGCGGCCTGTCTGCCACCTCGGGCGACGACGGGCGCGTGGGCACCGCTACCAGTGACGGGTCGCGGGCTGGCGCGGGAGCTGGTCCCGGCTGCACCGGCTGTGCAGGAGGCACCGACTGCCTTGCGGGTGCCGGTTGCACGGGTTGGGCCGACTGCACGGGCTCGACCGGCAACGCCGAGCGCGGCGGCCGCACCGGGTGGGCACGGTCATCGGGTACCGGCGTGCGCCAGTGGTGCTCCGGCAGCGGTGCGCGCCCGTGCGGCTCGGGAGCCCGCCGGCGAGGGTCATGGAACTCACCACGCGGCGGCGCCGGCACGTGGCGGGGCGGCAGCGGCGCCCAGTGCCGGCCATGTAGCGTCACGCTCACGGACACGCCCGGCGCGGGCGATCCAAGCCAGGCCACCAACGCAGGGGAGAAGGACGGGCGCGCCACGTAGGGCCCCGGGGCCCAGCACCAGCGGCCGCCCCACCTCACCCAGCGGCCGTAGTGGAAGGGCGCGAAGCCCCAGGGCGCGGCATCGACCCAGGTCCATCCCCAGCGCACGTGCCACACCCAGCGGCCGTCCCGGAACGGCTCCCAGCCGGCGCCGACCACGAGCGGCGTCCAGACCATGCCGAACTCGGGGTGGCGTTCCCAGCGGCCATGGCGGTCGAGGTCCTCCACGCCGGTCATCTCGGGGCTGACGTAGGCCGCGCTGGCTGCCTGCTGCGCGTCCCGCAGCTCGTCGCGCGCCACCCAGTCGGAGAAGGCGTCACGGGTCGGTGCCGACCAGGTGACAGCCGCTCCAGGGCCCGGCCCCGGCCGCATGAACTCGGCACGCCTGCCGACCCCGACCTTCACCAGCTGGTCGCCACTGTCCACGCGCAGGCTGCCGCGCCACGCACTGGCCCACACCACGGCGTCGTCGACGTCCAGGCGGAAGTGCCCCGGGCCTTCGGCCCACATCCGCACCCCTGGCGCCCGCACCTCGGTCTCACGCGCGATCTCGGGGCGCCGCACGCGCCACGCCAGGCTGCCCGTGGCCAGTCGCCAGACGAGACGGTCCTCGGTCACCTCGACGAACTCGAGCTCGGCACGTGGACCCAGGCGCAACTCGGTGGAGCCGATACGCACCTCGGCACGGCCGTCTGCGCCCGTGGACACCCGATCGCCGCTGGTCAGCGCACGGTTGCGCAGCCCTTCTTCCCATCGCCCTTGGGCCAGGTCGAAGAGCCATACGGTTCCCTGGAAGTCCACCAGCCGGCCCGCACGGCCGGGCATCGCCGGTGCGGGCGTGGGGAGGGAGACCCCCGGAGGCGGGCCGGGTGCGTCGAAGTCGCCCGGCAGGCTGTTCTCCCCTGCCCGGCCGGGTGCGGGGCTGGATGGCCAGGCCGACGGCGTCGCGGCGACCGACAGATGGGCCAGGGCCAGCAGCGCCAGCATCCCTGCTGCGACCGTCTTTGCGTGCACACCCCTGCGCGGTTCGGGGCAGGGCTGGGGCGGGTCGTGACGCATGGAAACCTCCGCAGGCCGTCGGGCCGCAGCACCGGCATCCGGATCGGCCCGGCGCCTGACCCTTCAACGCGCGAGCCCCTCGGGCCGCCGACATGGGTAGGCGGGAAGACGCCGACGACCCTCAGCTGCCGGGCGCAGGCACGCTGGTCAGCAGCTCCCTGAGCTGTGCCTCGTCCAGGACGTTGACACCCAGCTCGCGCGCCTTGTCGAGCTTCGAGCCCGCTTCGGCGCCAGCGACCACGGCCCAGGTCTTCTTCGAGACCGAGCCGGCCACCTTGCCTCCGGCCGACTCGATCCAGGCTTGTGCGGCGTCGCGCGTGAGCGAAGGCAGCGTGCCGGTCAGCACCAGCGTGCGGCCGGCCAGTGGCCCCGGCGCAGCGGCGGCCGCCCCCGCGTGCTCGTCCCAGCCGATGCCCACCGCGCGCAGCTGCTCGACCACTTCGACGTGGTGAGGCTGGTCGAAGAACTCGCGGATGCTGCGCGCCACGATCGGGCCGACGTCAGGCACCGCAAGCAGTTGGTCCAGGCTCGCGGCCATGAGCCGGTCGATCGAGCCGAAGTGGCGTGCCAGGTCGCGCGCGGTGGCTTCGCCGACGTGCCGGATCCCCAGCGCGTAGACGAAGCGCGCCAGCGTCGTGCGCTTGCTGCCCGCCAGCGCGCGCTCCAGGTTGGCCGCACTCTTGTCGGCCATGCGCTCCAGCGCGGCAAGCTTGGCCACGCCCAGCGTGTAGAGCTCGGGCAGCGTGCGCACCAGGCCGGCATCCACCAGCTGGTCGACGAGCTTGTCGCCCAACCCCTCGATGTCCATGGCGCGCCGGCTCGCAAAGTGCAGCAGCGCCTGCTTGCGCTGCGCGGCGCAGGTCAGGCCCCCGGTGCAGCGGTGCTCGAGGCTGCCCTTCTCGCGTCGCACGGGCGCGCCGCACACCGGGCACCGGCCCGGCATGCGGAAGTTCGGCACATAGGCCTCGCGCCCGCCCGGCATGCGCCCGACGACTTCCGGGATCACGTCCCCGGCCCGGCGCACGATGACGGGGTCGCCCACGCGCACGCCCTTGCGGCGCAGTTCGAAGAGGTTGTGCAGGGTGGCGTTGCTCACGGTGGTCCCGCCAACGAAGACGGGCTCGAGCTTGGCCACCGGCGTGAGCTTGCCGGTGCGGCCCACCTGCACCTCGATGCCATTGAGCCGGGTGGCCTGCTCCTGCGCCGGGTACTTGTGCGCCACCGCCCAGCGCGGCTCGCGGGTCAGGAACCCCAGCTGGCGCTGCAGCTCCAGCCGGTTGACCTTGTAGACGACGCCGTCGATGTCGAAGGGCAGTGCGTCGCGCCGCACGCCCATGCGGCGATGGAAATCGACAAGGCCAGCGCCACCGAGCAGGACTGCGCGGTCCGCGCACACGGGAAGGCCGAAGGCCGACAGAGCATCCAGCGCCCCGGAATGGGTGGCCGGCAGCTCCCAGCCCGACACCTGCCCGAAGCCGTAGGCAAAGAAGCTCAGCGGGCGCGTGGCGGCCACCGCGGGGTCGAGCTGGCGCACGGCGCCCGCGGCGGCGTTGCGCGGGTTGACGAAGGTCTTGTCGCCAGCCTGCCGCTGGCGTTCGTTCAGCCGATCGAAGTCGTCGCGGCGCATGTAGACCTCGCCGCGCACCTCCAGCAGCGGCGGCCAGGAAGGGGGCTCGCCCTGCAGCCGCAGCGGGATCTGGCCGATCGTGCGGATGTTGGACGTCACGTCCTCGCCAGTCTCGCCGTCTCCGCGGGTGGCCGCCTGCACGAGCACCCCCGCCTCGTAGTGCAGGCTGATGGCCAGCCCGTCGAACTTCAACTCCGCCGCGTACTCCACCGGCGGGTCCTGCTCGGACAGGCCGAGTTCCCGGCGCACGCGGGCGTCGAAGGCGAGCGCGCCTGCCTCGGTCGTGTCGGTCTCGGTGCGGATGCTGAGCATCGGCACCGCATGGCGCACGGGTGCGAAGCCCTCCAGCGCACGCCCGCCCACGCGCTGGGTGGGTGAGTCGGGCGCCACGAGTTCGGGGTGATCGCGCTCGAGTGCCTGGAGGGCCTGGAAGACCCTGTCGTACTCGGCATCGGGCACCTCGGGCCGATCGAGCACGTAGTACAGATGTGCGTGATGGTGCAGCCAGGCGCGCAGCCGCTGCGCGCGCTGCGCCGGCGCGTCGGCGGAGGCTCCGACGGGATCGCTCATCCGCTGAACAGGCGGCGCGCCGCGGCGCTGCCGGCGGCCAGATCGCGGGCCTCGAGGGCCCGGTACAGCTGCTCGAGCTGACGACCGATGGCATCGAAATCGCCCAGCGTCACGGGCCGCCCCGCATCGTCCACGGGCGAGGCCTCGAGCTCGGCAGCCAGGGCCGTGCCCACCTCGTACCACTGAGGATAGGGCTCGCTCGCCTGGGGTGTCTGCGGCACGTCCAGGCTCAGCACCACCTCGCGCAGGGCGGAGGCCTGCGGCTCGTCGGCCAGCGCGGCCTGCGGATCGAAGCCCAGCACGAGCACGGGCGGCGCGCCCTCCTCGGCGGCCGGCACGACGAGCCGGCCCGGCAGCACGCCCGGCACGAAACCGTGGCGCGCCGCGCACTGCACCAGGTAGCCCACCGACCAGGGAACCGCCCGCGCACGCAAGGTCAGCGTGATCTGCGCGTCCAGCGGGCTGGCGAACTCGTCGAGCTCGCGCGCACGCGCCACGACTTCGAGCATGTCGGGGAAGTCCGCCATCGCGCCCACGCCTTCGGCGAAGGCCTGCACCTTCTGCACGAACTCCGAGTACTCGATCTCGTTGAGCGCGCCTCCGCGATTGGCCAGCTGCACGCCGGCCTGGAACTCCGTGTACAGCCGGCCTGCAAGGGGCACTTCCCATTGGCCACTGAGCGACTCCAGCCCCTCGACGTGCATAGGCTTGCTGCCGGCGCGCCGGCTGGCCGGCATGTGCGCCAGCGCCAGCTCGCCGGCCACCGGAGCCTCCACGGTGAGCGCAACGATGGCATCGATCAGCGCATCCAGGCAGGCCGCGGGGCGGGCCGCCGGCAGCACGACCGGTGACCCGGCCTGCGACACCTGCGGCTCGGCAGACCCCGGCTGCGCCAGGCCAGGCTCCTGCGTGCCCAGCGCGGGCTCGACGCGTCCGCCTTCGGCGCCGGGCGCGGGCTGGCGCGGCTTCACGCGCCGCACGCTCCACCAACCGTGCAAGAGAAGCGCCACGAGCAGCAGCGCGGCGAGCACGAGCAGGGCGCTGGTCATCGTCACCGCACGCTCCCCGACAGCCTCAGGCGGCCTCTGCCAGGCCGACCGCGGCCTGCATGTCCACCGCCACGATGCGCGAGACGCCCTGCTCCTGCATGGTCACGCCAATCAGCTGCTCGGCCATCTCCATGGCGATGCGGTTGTGGCTGATGAACAGGAACTGCGTGCCCTGGCTCATCTCGGTGACCAGGCGCGCGTAGCGCTCGGTGTTGGCGTCGTCCAGCGGCGCATCCACCTCGTCGAGCAGGCAGAAAGGGGCCGGGTTGAGATGGAAGATCGCAAAGACGAGGGCGATCGCGGTGAGCGCCTTCTCGCCGCCGGACAGGAGGTGGATCGTCGAGTTGCGCTTGCCCGGGGGCTGCGCCATCACCTGCACGCCCGCATCCAGGATCTCGTCGCCCGTCATCACCAGGCGCGCCGAACCGCCTCCGAAGAGCGTGGGGAAGAGCCGGCCGAAGTGCTCGTTGACCTGGTCGAAGGTCTGGCGCAGCAAGTCGCGCGTCTCCAGGTCGATGCGGCGGATTGCGTTCTCCAGCGTGGTGATGGCCTCCACCAGGTCGGCCTGCTGGGCGTCGAGGAAACCCTTGCGCTCGCGCGCCTGCGCGAGCTCCTGCAGCGCAGCCAGGTTCACCGGCCCGAGCGCGGCCACCTCGCGCTGCAGGCGGTCGATCTCGGCCTGCAGGCCGGTCGCCCGGACGCCGCCCTGCTCGATGCCCGCGGCCAGCGCCTGCAGGTCCACCTGCGCCGCCGTGAGCTGCTCCAGGTACTGGGCCCCACCCAGCTGGGCCGCCTGCAGCTGCAGCTGCAGCGACTGGATGCGCTCGCGCAGGGGGTCCAGGCTGCGCTCCAGTACCAGACGCTGCTCCTCGGCAGCGCGCAGCTTCGCGCTGAGGTCGTCGTATTCGCTGCGTACCGCTGCCAGGGCGCGCTCGCGCTCCAGGCGCAGCGCCAGCGCCTCCTGCAAGCCGGCCTGCGCCGCCGCGTCGTCCAGGGTGCCGAGCTCCATCTCGAGCTGCGCGCCGGCCTGCGTCGCCTGGCGCGCCTGCTCCTCGGCGGTGGCGATCACGCGCTGCAGTTCGTCGCCGCGGGCACGCAGCGCGCGCACCTCGTAGGCAGCCTCCTGGGCCTCGCGCTCGCGCGAACGGTGCTGCTGGCGCGCCTCGGCGAGCTGCCGCTCGGCCTCGAGGGCGAGCTCCTCCAGCTCCGCCAGGCGCTCCTGCTCGGTGCCGAGCTGGATGTCCAGCTCGTCGAAGCGCGCCTGCTCTTCTTCCCGGCGCACCTGCCCCGCAGCCAGCTGCGCGTCGATCTCGTCGAGGTCCTGGCCGAGCTGGGCGCGTCGTGACTGCGCCGCTTCGGCCTGCTGAGTCAGACGCAGCAGCTCGACCTGCAATTGGTGGGCGCGCGCCTGCGCGTCGGCCGACTCGCGCCGGGCCTGCGCGAGCTGTTGCGAGGCTTCGGTGAAGGCGGCATCCAGCCGCACCAGCGCCGCGCGTGCGTCCTCCGCCAGCAGCGCCTGCGCACGCAACTGGCGATCCAGGTTCTCGATCTCCTGGGCGCGCGCCAGCAGGCCCGCCTGCTCGGAGTCGGGCGCGTAGAAGGCCACCGCGTGGAGCGAGACGGCATGCCCGTCGGGCGTGAGGATGGACTCGCCGTGAGCCAGAGAGCCGCGCTGGGCGAGCGCCTCCTCGAGGGTGGGGGCGGTGTAGACCCCCTCCAGCCAGTCGGTGAGCAAGGCGCTCAGCGCCGCATCGCCCAGGCGCAGCTTGTCGGCCAGGCGCGGCAGCCCCCGCTGCGGTGCGGGCGTGGCAGCCGATGGCGCGTGATAGAAAGCCAAGCGTGCCGGCGGCGCATCGGCGGCGAAGGCCCGCACCGTCTCGAGGCGCGAGATCTCGAGCGCGTGCAGCCGCTCGCGCAGCGCCGACTCCAGCGCAGCCTCCCAGCCCGGCTCGACATGCAGCCGCGTCCACAGGCCTGCAAGCCCCTGCAGCCCATGGCGCGCCAGCCAGGGTTGCAACCTGCCTTCGGTCTGCACCTTTTCCTGCAGGGCGCGCAGCGCGCCCAGCCGCGCCGCGACCTCGGCCTGACGCGCGCCCTCCTGGTTGGCCTGCGCCTGCTGTGCGCGGCGCCGCTCGTCCAGGGCCGGCACTTCTTCCTGCAGGGCGTGCAGCCGGGCGTCGGCCGTCTCGCTTGCCGCCTGCGCCGCCTCGAAGGCGCCCCGCAACCGCTCCAGGCCCGCGGCGTCGGGTGCCGCCAGCCCCTGCCGCTCGGCCAGGAGCCGCTCGCGCCGGACCTGCAGCTGGCGCTCCTGCTCGTCGAGGCTGCGGCTGCGCGCCGCCAGCAGCTGGATCTGCTGCTGGACCTGCGCGGCCTGCAGGCGCTGCTCGCTGACCGCAGACTGCGCGCGCCGCAGTGCATCGTCCTGCACCGGCAGGGCCGCGCCGAGCTCCTCGGCCTGAGCCGCCAGCAGCTCCTCGTGCTCCTGCGCCTGCTCGATGCGCTGCGCCACGTCCTCGAGTCCCGCCCGCGCCTCGTCCTGGCGCTGCGCCCACTGGGCGTTGCTGGCACGCAGTTCGGCGATGCGCTGCTGCACGCGCTCGCGGCTGTCCACCACGTAGCGGATGCGCTCTTCCAGGCGGCTCACGTCGAGCGCCGCCTCGGCCTGCGCACCCTGGGCCAGGTGCAGCCGGTCACCGGCCGCGTAGTGGGCCTGCCGCACCTTCTCGAGCTCCGACTCGCCATGGCGCAGCTCGGCGGTGCGGGCTTCCAGCGCCGTGGCGGCCTGCTCGGCGGCGCGCTGCACGCGTGCCTCCTCGTCGGCGGCGTCGCGGTGGCGCAGGAACCACAGCTGGTGCTGCTTGAGCGTGGCCTGCTCCTGCAGCGCGGTGTAGTGTGCCGCCACCTCGGCCTGGCGCTCGAGCTTGCCCAGGTTCGCGTCGAGCTCGCGCAGGATGTCCTCCACGCGCGTGAGGTTCTCGCGCGTGTCCCGCAGGCGGCTCTCCGTCTCGCGCCGGCGCTCCTTGTACTTGGAGACGCCCGCCGCCTCCTCGAGGAACAGGCGCAGCTCCTCGGGACGCGATTCGATGATGCGGCTGATCGTGCCCTGGCCGATGATGGCGTAGGCGCGCGGGCCGAGACCGGTGCCGAGGAAGACGTCCTGCACGTCGCGGCGGCGCACGCTCTGGTTGTTGATGAAATAGCTGCTCGTGCCGTCGCGGGTGAGCACCCTTCGCACCGCAACCTCCTGGAACGCGCTCCAGGGCCCGCCGGCGCGGCCGTCGGCGTTGTCGAAGACGAGCTCGACGCTGGCGCGGCTGGCCGGCTTGCGCTGGCCCGAGCCATTGAAGATCACGTCCTGCATCGACTCGCCGCGCAGCTCGCTGGCCTTGCTTTCGCCCAGCACCCAGCGCACGGCGTCCATGATGTTGGACTTGCCGCAGCCATTGGGGCCCACCACCCCCACGCGCCGGCCCGGCAGCTGAAAGGTGGTCGGCTCGGCGAAAGACTTGAAGCCGGAGAGCTTGATCTGGTTCAGGCGCATGGGCAACGGGCGCTGGCGGGGTGTCCGGCGACCTCTTCTAACTCATTGATTTGATTGACTTTTCGCGTCAAGCTCAGGTGCATTGCTGCGCGACGATGATAGCATTCGGGGTTTTTCCGACCCGCCCGCCAGATGCCTGCTTCGACCCGGCGCCAACGCGCCAAGCCCGACGTCCCGCCCAGCGCCCCGAGCCGTCAGCTCGACGTCTTCCCGAACCCCGCGCCCGAGCGGGACTACGTGATCCGGTTCGATGTGCCGGAGTTCACGTGCCTGTGCCCCCTCACCGGCCAGCCCGACTTCGCCAGGTTCACGATCGAGATCGTGGCCGACCGCTGGTGCGTGGAGACCAAGAGCCTCAAGCAGTACTTCTGGAGCTACCGCAACGAGGGCGCCTTTCACGAGAAGGTGACGAACACGATCATGAGCGACCTGGTGCAGGCGATTGCGCCGCGGTTCATGCGCATCCATGCCGACTGGTTCGTGCGCGGCGGCATCCGCACTTTCGTCACCGTCGAACACCGCAAGCGCGGCTGGAAGCCCGCCGCGCCCGTAGCGCTGCCGGGCCAGGCCGGTTGAGCTCGGCTTCGGCACCGACCACGCGCCCGGCGTACCAGAAGTACGCCGTGCAGGTCGGGCCGAGCCGCATCGACGGGCTCGGCGCGTTTGCCGAGGAGGCCATCGCGGCACGACGCAAGATCGGCGAGATCCGTGGCGAGAGCATCAGCGTGGCCGAGGCCCGCATTCGAGCCACCCGCCACGAGCGGATCATGATCGTCGAGCTGTCGGCGCGAAAGGCGATCGACTTCTCCCGCTCAGGTGACCCGATGCGCTACACCAACCACTCCTGCTCCCCGAACGCACGGCTGTGCATCCGCCAGGGCCGGGTGGAGTTCTACGCGCTGCGCGCCATCGCACGCGGCGAGGAAATCACGGTGGACTACGGCGAGACCCACCACGAGGGCCGGCTCAGCTGCCGTTGCGGGGCGCCGGGCTGCAAAGGGCGGCTGTGAGCCGCGGCTCCATCACCCGCATCCACAGCGGGCTCGCCCAGGCCAGGAAGACACAGCCCGAGTAACCCGTGGGCAGCTGCGGCCCCGGCAGGGGCTCGAGCGTCGCAAAGGGCTTCCAGGCGTGCATGTGGTGGTCGCTGTGGCGCTGCAGGTTCACCAGCAGCGCGTTGGACAGGGCGTGGTCGGCGTTCCAGGCATGGCCCACGGAGAACGGCTCCAGCCGGCCATCGGTGTGCGTGCGGCGCAGGCCGTAGTGCTCGATGTAGTTGATGGTCTCCAGCAGCAACACCGCGTAGGCGGCCTGGGCCAGCCAGAAGACGAGCGCCTTGGGCCCGCCCGCGAACGCAAGGGCGGCCAGCCAGGCCAGTTGCGCCACGCTGGCCCAGGCCAGCGGGCTGCGCAGCCAGCCCCGCCCGAGCCGCTGCAGCTGCGCGGCCTCCAGGGACCAGGCGCTGCGCCAGCCGTCGGCCAGCGTGCGCGGCAGGAAGCGCCACACGCTCTCGCCGCGCCGGGCGCTGGCGGGGTCGGCGTCGGTGGCAGCTCGCGGGTGGTGGCCGCGGTAGTGCTCCACCATGAAGTGGGCGTAGAGGACGCTGCCCATCAGCAGCCAGGCCAGCAAGCGGTCCACGCGTGAACGCGAGTGGCCCAGTTCGTGCGCGAAGGTGATGCCCAGGGCCCCGCTGACCCCGCCCACTGCCAGCCCCGCCAGTAGGGCCGTCTCGAGGCCGTGCGCCGGGCGCAGGACCACCAGCAGCCCGAGCGCCAGCAAGCCAGCCTGCAGCGGCACGTGCAGCCGCAGCACGGCACGGTGCCAGGCCGTGGGCGGCTCGGCCGGCGCCGAGCGGCGCAGGGCGGGCAGGAACTCGAGTGCGGCGATCGCAAGCTGCACGCCCAGCATCACGAACCAGCCGGTGCGCGGCGCATGCCACAGGCCCCACGCCACGGCAAGGGGCAACGCGGTGGCCAGTGCAAAGCGGGCCGGAATGGACATCGACGTCGGGCGGTGGGTGGCGGGCGATCGGCAGGCTCGGCCCATGATAATCGGGCCATGAATCCGTTGCTCGACCGCCTGCACCCCTACCCTTTCGAGCGGCTGCGCGAGCTGACGGCGACGATTCGACCTCCAGCCGGGCTGCGCGCGATCAGCCTGGGCATCGGCGAGCCCCGCCACCCCACGCCACGCTTCATCGAGGAAGCGCTGGTGGCGGCCCTGCCCGGCCTGGCCACCTACCCGGCCACCGCCGGCGAGCCGGCTCTGCGCGAGGCGGCGGCGGCGTGGGTCGAGCGCCGTTACGGGGTGGTGCTCGACCCGGCCGCGCAGCTGCTGCCCGTCAACGGCTCGCGCGAGGCGCTCTTCGCCTTGGCACAGGTCGTGGTGGACGCGAGCCGTCCGGGAGCCACGGTCGTCTGCCCGAATCCTTTCTACCAGATCTACGAGGGCGCAGCCCTGCTGGCCGGCGCCGGCACGGCCTTCGCCAACAGCGACCCGACACGCAACTTCGCCTCGCGCTGGGACGACATCGACGCAGCCACCTGGGCACGCACGCAGCTGCTGTACGTGTGCTCGCCGGGCAACCCGACCGGCGCGGTGATGCCTCTGGACGAATGGCGGCAGCTCTTCGAGCTCAGCGCGCGCCACGGCTTCGTCATCGCCAGCGACGAGTGCTACTCGGAGATCTACTTCCGCGACGAGCCCCCGCTGGGGGCGTTGCAGGCGGCGCGCGAGCTGGGCCTGTCGAACTTCGAGCGCCTGGTCGTGTTCACGAGCCTGTCCAAGCGCAGCAACGTGCCCGGCCTGCGCTCGGGCTTCGTGGCGGGCGATGCGCGCATCCTGAGGAAGTTCCTGCTCTACCGCACCTACCACGGCAGTGCCATGAGCACGGTGGTGCAGCGCGCCAGCATCGCAGCCTGGAGCGACGAGGCGCACGTGGCGGCCAACCGCGAGCTGTACCGCCAGAAGTTCGCGCGCGTCACGCCCATGCTGGCCGAGGTGATGGACGTGAGGCTGCCCGACGCCGGCTTCTACCTCTGGTGCGCACTGCCGCCGTCGGCCAGCGGCGGGCCTGGCGACGACGTCGCGGCCGCGCTGTCCCTGCTGGCTCAATACAATGTGGCCGTGCTGCCGGGCAGCTTCCTCGCCCGCCCGGCTCACGGAGCCAACCCGGGTGCCGGTCGTCTGCGGCTCGCGCTCGTGGCGGGCGTCGACGAGTGCGTGGAGGCTGCCTCCCGCATCGTCGCGCACTTGCGCCCCACCTCCCCTTCCCTCGCCAAGGCATCCTCATGACGTCGTCGTTGCAGTCCATCATCGAACTCGCCTGGGACAACCGCTCGGAGATCTCCGCGGTCAACGCCCCCGAAGTACGCGAGGCCGTGGAGCATGTGATCGACGAGCTCGACGGCGGGCGGCTGCGCGTGGCCGAGCGCCACGGGGTGGGCCAGTGGAGCGTCAACCAGTGGGTGAAGAAGGCCGTGCTGCTGAGTTTTCGCCTCAGCGACAACCGCCTGATGCGCGCGGGCGAGCTCGGCTTTTTCGACAAGGTGGCCACCAAGTTCGCGCAGGCTGACGAGGCCCAGCTGCGCGCCAGTGGCGTGCGCGTGGTGCCGCCTGCGGTGGCACGGCGCGGCAGCTTCCAGGCGCGCAACGTCGTGCTCATGCCGTCCTACGTGAACATCGGCGCCTACGTCGACGAAGGCACGATGGTGGATACCTGGGCCACCGTGGGCTCGTGCGCGCAGATCGGCCGCAACGTGCACCTGTCGGGCGGGGTGGGCATCGGGGGCGTGCTCGAGCCGCTGCAGGCCAATCCGACGATCATCGAGGACAACTGTTTCATCGGTGCGCGCTCGGAGATCGTGGAGGGCGTGATCGTCGAGGAGAACTCGGTCATCAGCATGGGCGTGTACATCGGCCAGAGCAC
>JBBAPJ010000044.1:0-18139 GCA_040400855.1 Rubrivivax sp. | reverse complement strand
CGCTGGACCTGCTGGGCCGCAAGGTGCTGGGCGACAACGGCAAGAAGCTCAAGAAGTTCGGCCAGCTCGTGGCCGACTTCATCGAGCAGGAGGGCGTCAACGAGGCGATGCAGGAGTTCGTCAACCCGCTGGCCGACCTGGGCGACAAGGTCACCAAGCTCACGACGGAGCTCGGCATGAAGGCCTTCGGCAACGCTGACGAGGTCGGAGGCGCGGCGGTGGACTACCTGCGCGTGTGCGGCCACCTCGTCTACGCCTACTTCTGGGCCCGCATGGCCAAGGTGGCACTGGACAAGCAAGGCTTGGGCGACCCGTTCTATGCTGCCAAGCTGCACACGGCGCGCTTCTACTTTGCCAAGCTGCTGCCGGAGACGGCGGGGCTGATCCGCAGCGCGCGCAGTGGCGTGGCGCCGCTGATGGCCATGGACGAGGCGCTGTTCTGAAACCTGACTCCCGGGCGGCCCCTGGCGGCCGCCTGATCCCCCAATCTGAATCACAGGAGACCCGGATGAATACGACGACCCTCGGGACGCGCAGCGTTCGCATCGGCCTGGCGGCACAGGCCGCGGTGGCGGCGATGGTGCTGGCCGCCGCACCACTGGCCTTCGCGCAGGCCACGCCTGCCGGGCTGTGGAAGACGATCGACGACGAGACCAAGCAGGAGAAGTCTCACGTGCGCATCGTGGAGACGGGCGGCGTGCTGACAGGCCGCATCGAGCGCATCACCGACCCGGCCAAGCAGGACTCGAAGTGCGAGAAGTGCGAGGGCGCACGCAAGGACCAGAAGGTGCTCGGGATGACCATCCTCGAGGGCGTCAAGCGCGATGGCAGCCACTGGGATGGCGGCACGATCCTCGACCCGAACAACGGCAAGGTCTACAAGGTGCGGCTGACGCCCAAGGACGGGGGCCAGGCGCTGGAGGTACGGGGGTTCATCGGGCCGTTCTACCGCAACCAGACCTGGATCCGGGTGGAGTGAGGCCATGAACCCGAGATTCCACGTCCGCCAGGTCGCCGTCCTGGGCGCCGGGGTGATGGGCGCGCAGATCGCCGCCCATCTCGTCAACTGCAACGTGCCGGTGATCCTCTTCGACCTGCCTGCGAAGGAAGGCCCGAAGAACGGGGTCGTCACGCGCGCGATCGATAACCTGAAGAAGCTCAAGCCCGCACCGCTGGGGGTGGCCGAGCACGCCGCGCGC
The DNA here is from genome assembly GCA_040400855.1 of Rubrivivax sp. Lineage (GTDB taxonomy): Bacteria > Pseudomonadota > Gammaproteobacteria > Burkholderiales > Burkholderiaceae_C > Rubrivivax. The sequence continues at coordinate 16,940 of JBBAPJ010000044.1, read as the reverse complement.
ATCGAGGCGGCGAACTACGACGAGCACCTGGGGCGGCTGGCCGAGTGCGATCTGGTGATCGAGGCGATCGCCGAGCGCATGGACTGGAAGCTCGACCTCTATGCGCGCGTTGCGGGGTCGCTGGCGCCGCACGCGATCGTGGCGAGCAACACCTCGGGGCTGTCGATCACGAAGCTCAGCCAGGCCCTGCCCGAGGCGGTGCGGCCGCGCTTTTGCGGCATCCACTTCTTCAACCCGCCGCGCTACATGGCGCTGGTGGAGCTGATCGCCACGCCGGCCACCGAGCCGCGGGTGCTCGGCGAGCTGGAGACCTTCGTCACCACGACGCTAGGCAAGAGCGTGGTGCGGGCGAAGGACACGCCCAACTTCATCGCCAACCGCGTGGGCATCGCCGGCATGCTTGCCACGATGAAGGAGGCGCAGGCCTTCGGTCTTTCCTACGACGTGGTGGACGACCTGACGGGCAAGAAGCTCGGCCGGGCCTCCTCGGGCACCTTCCGCACGGCCGACGTGGTGGGCCTGGACACGATGGCCCACGTCATCAAGACGCTGCAGGACACGCTGGGCGAGGGCAGCGGCGCGGGGGACCCCTTTGGCGGCAGTTACGGCACGCCGCCGGTGCTGGCGGGCCTGCTGGAGAAGGGGGCGCTGGGCCAGAAGACGGGCGCGGGCTTCTACAAGAAGGTGGGCAAGGACATCCTGCGGCTGGATGCGGCCACGGGCGAGTACGTGGCGGCAGGCGGCAAGGCCGAGCCGATCGTCGAGCGCATGCTCAAGAAGCCGCCGGCCGAGCGGCTCAAGCTGCTGCGCGAGAGCACGAGCCCGCAGGCGCAGTTCCTGTGGGCGATCCTGCGCAACGGCTTTCACTACGCGGCCGTGCACCTGGAGTCGATCGCCGACTGCGCGCGCGACGTGGACTTCGCGATGCGCTGGGGCTTCGGCCTGAAGCAGGGTCCCTTCGAGCTGTGGCAGCAGGCGGGGTGGAAGCAGGTGGCCGAGTGGGTACAGGCTGACATCGAGGCCGGCAAGGCGCTGTGCGCGGCGCCGCTGCCGAAATGGGTGTTCGAGGGGCCGGTGGCCGAGCGCGGCGGTGTGCATGTGCCCGAAGGCTCGTGGAGCCCGGCGCGCCAGGCCTGGGTGCCGCTGTCGGAGCTTCCCGTCTACCGCCGCCAGGCCTTCCGCGAGAACGTGGCCGGCGCGGGAGCAGTCGATGCGCTGTCCAGCGGCACCGAGCTCTTCCGCAACGACGAGATCCGCGTCTGGACGCTCGACGGCGAGGTCGTGATCGCGAGCATCACGGCCAAGCTGCACCTCATCAGCCCCACGGTGGGCGAGGGCCTGATGAAGGCGCTCGAGATCGCCGAAGGGGGCTATGCCGGGCTCGTGATCTGGTCGCCCGATGACGTCTTCTCCGCCGGGGCGAACCTGGAGGCGCTGATGCCGGTCTTCATGAAGTCCGGCGCCAAGGGCATTGCGCCCGAGCTCAAGCGCTTCCAGGACTTCATGCTGCGCATGCGCTACGCACAGGTGCCGGTGGTCAGCGCCATCCGGGGCATCGCGCTGGGCGGGGGCTGCGAGCTCGCCATCTACAGCGCGCGCCGTGTGGCGGCGATGGAGTCCTACATGGGCTTCGTCGAGGTGGGCGTGGGGCTGGTGCCGGGGGCGGGTGGTCTGGCCTACGTCGCGCGCCGGGCCAGCGAGATGGCCTCGGCCGGCAAGGCCAACGCCGACGTGCTCAAGTTCGTCACCGAGGGCTTCACGAGCGCGGCCATGGCCAAGGTGGGCACGAGCGCGATCGAGTCGCGCGAGCTGGGCTACCTGCTGGAGTCCGACGTGATCGTGCCGCACAAGGACGAACTGCTGCACGTGGCCACGGCGCAGGTGCGCTCGATGGCCGACAGCGGCTGGCGAGCCCCGCCGCGTGCGCAGATCCGCGTGGCCGGGCGCAGCGGCATCGCCACGATCCAGGCGCAGCTGGCCAACATGCGCGACGGCGGCTTCATCAGCGCCCACGACTTCCACCTGGCGTCGCTCATCGCAGACGTGGTGTGCGGCGGGGCGGTGGATGCGGGCTCGGTCGTCAACGAGGAGTACCTGATGGCGCTGGAGCGCAAGCACTTCTGCAGCCTGCTCACCCATCCCAAGACCCAGGAGCGGATCATGGGCATGCTCTCCACCGGCAAGCCGGTGCGCAACTGAAGGCGGGAGACCCGAACATGAGCAAGCAAGTGCAAGACGCCTACATCGTCGCCGCCACCCGCACCCCGATCGGCAAGTCGGGCCGCGGCTACTTCCGCCACACGCGCCCGGACGATCTCCTCGTGGCCGCCGTGAGAAGCGCCCTCGCGCAGGTGCCCACGCTGGACCCCAAGGCCATCGAGGACGCCGTGGTGGGCTGCAGCTTCCCAGAGGCCGAGCAGGGCGTGAACATGGCCCGCGTGGCGATGGTGCTGGCCGGGCTGCCGCACACGGTGGGCGGCGTCACCATCAACCGCTTCTGCGCCTCGGGCCTCACGGCCGTGCAGATGGCCGCCGACCGCATCCGCGTGGGCGAGGCCGACGTGATGATCGCCGGTGGTGCCGAGAGCATGAGCATGGTGCCGATGAGCGGCAACAAGCCCTCCTTCAACCCGGAGATCTTCGCGCGCGACGAGAACGTGGGCATCGCCTACGGCATGGGCCTGACGGCGGAGAAGGTGGCCACGCAGTGGAAGGTCTCGCGTGAGCGGCAGGACGCCTTCGCGCTGGCCTCCCACCAGAAGGCGCTGGCGGCGATTGCCGCGGGCCAGTTTCGCGACGAGATGACGCCGGTGACGGTGTTCGACCGCCTGCCCGACCTGGCCACGGGCGAGGTCACCACGAAGACGCGTACGGTGGACGTCGACGAGGGCCCGCGGCCGGACACCTCGCTCGAGGGCCTGGCGCGGCTGAAGCCCGTGTTCGCGGCCAAGGGCTCGGTGACGGCGGGCAACAGCTCGCAGACGAGCGACGGCGCCGGGGCGCTGATCCTGGCGAGCGAACGTGCGGTGAAGACCTTCGGTCTCAAGCCCTTGGCACGCTTCGTGAGCTTCTCGGTGCGCGGCGTGCCGCCCGAGATCATGGGCATCGGCCCGATCGAGGCCATCCCGGCGGCACTCAAGGCCGGGGGCCTGACGCTGGCCGATATCGGCTGGATCGAGCTCAACGAGGCGTTTGCGGCGCAGGCGCTGGCCGTGATCGACTCGGTGGGGCTCGATGCCGCCCGCGTGAACCCGATGGGCGGCGCGATCGCCCTCGGGCACCCGCTGGGCGCCACGGGCGCGATCCGCTCGGCCACCGTCGTGCACGCGCTGCACCGCCATCAGCTGAAGTACGGCATGGTGACGATGTGCGTGGGCATGGGCCAGGGTGCGGCCGGCATCTTCGAGCGCGTGTGAGGCCGGCATGACGATTCGCACCGCCCTGCTCGACGGCGTCCTCACCATCGAGATCGCCCGCCCGGAGAAGAAGAACGCCTTCACGCGCGAGATGTACACGGCCGCGGCCGAGGCGCTGCACGCCGCTGACGCCGACGCGGCCGTGCGCGCCGTGCTGCTGTGCGGCCAGCCCGGCATCTTCACCTCGGGCAACGACATCGAGGATTTCCTGTCGCGCCCGCCCGGCCAGGGCAGCGACGCGCAGGACTCGCCCGTCTTTCGCTTCCTGAACGCGCTGACCAACTGCGGCAAGCCCGTGGTGGCCGCCGTGACCGGGGCGGCGATCGGCGTGGGTGCGACGATGCTGCTGCACTGCGACTTCGTCTACGTCAGCGACGAGGCCCGCCTGGCGATGCCCTTCGTCTCGCTGGGCCTGGTGCCGGAGTTCGCCTCCAGCCTGCTGGTGCCGCAGCTCATGGGCCAGCGCCGCGCGGCCGAGAAGCTGCTGCTGGGTGATCCCTTCACCGCTCAGGAAGCGGTGGACTGCGGGCTGGCCAACGCGGTGCTGCCCGCCAGCGAGGTGCTGCCCCACGCCCGGCGCGTGGCGCTGCGCTTCAACGCGCTGCCGCCCGGGGCCGTGCGCGACTCCAAGAAGCTGATGCGCGACCACCAGCGCGCGCTCGTGATGGAGGCCATCCGCACCGAGGGTGCGGTGTTCTCCGCGCGGCTGCGCAGCCCCGAGGTGCGTGAGGCGTTGCAGGCTTTCCTCGAGAAGCGCAAGCCCGACTTCTCGAAGTTCTGACGGGGCGCCTGCCGGCCGGGCCCATGTCGCTCGCCCTCAAGCTCGCGTTGAGCCCGGTGCTGGCCGTGCAGGCGTTGCGCACGCGCGCACGCACGCCGCGGCTGCCCGAGGCGGCGGGCGAGCGTGCAGGCGAGGTCGGCAGCGGGCCGCTGCTGCGCCTGCTCGTGGCAGGAGATTCGTCTGCCGCTGGCGTGGGCGTGGCGCACCAGCGCGATGCGCTGGCCGCGCCGCTGGCGGCGCAGCTGGCGCGCGCGGTCGGCGCCACGGTCCACTGGCAGCTCGTGGCGGCCTCGGGCCTGAGTACGGCGGGGCTGCTGGCGCGTCTGCGCGGCGAGGCCTGGCCGCAGGCCGATCTCGCCATCGTCGTCACGGGCGTGAACGACGTGGTCGAGCAGGTCGCCTCGGGTCGTGCGGTGGTGGCGCGGGAGGCTCTTGCCAACGGCCTGCGCAATGCCGCGGGCGCGCGCCACGTGGCGTTTGCACCGGTACCGCCGATCCACCGCTTTCCGGCGCTGCCCCAGCCCCTGCGCGCGGTCATGGGGCGCGACGCGCAGCGCCACAACCGCGCCCTCGAGCAGTGGGCGCGCACACGCGCCGACGTCTCGGTGGTGCCGATGACGATGCCGCTGGATGCAGGCGTGATGGCCGACGACGGCTTCCACCCCGGCGGGCCGGTCTACGCGTATTGCGCGCGTGCCATGGCCGAGCACCTCGGCGCCTGGCTGGGTAGCCCGGCCGCTTCCCTCTTCCCCCCGCAAGAAAGATCCCGATGACCGACTCCACCCCGACCCTCAAGGGCAAGACCCTCCTCATCACGGGTGCCAGCCGCGGCATCGGGCTGGCCATCGGCCGGCGCGCCGCCGCCGACGGCGCCAACGTGGTGCTGCTGGCCAAGACGGTCGAGCCCAACCCGAAGCTGCCCGGCACCCTGCACACGGCCGCTGCCGAGATCGAGGCCGCGGGCGGGCAGGCCCTGCCGGTTCAATGCGACATCCGCGAGGAGGCACAGGTGCTGGTGGCGGTGCAGCAGGCGCTGGAGCGCTTCGGTGGCATCGACATCCTCGTCAACAACGCCAGCGCCATCAGCCTCACCCCGACGCCGGCCACGCCGATGAAGCGCTTCGACCTGATGTTCGGCGTGAACGTGCGCGGCACCTACCTGTGCACCCAGGCCTGCCTGCCGGCGCTGACGGCCAGCGCGCGCGCCGGGCGCAACCCGCACGTGCTCAACATGAGCCCGCCGCTGTCGATGCGCGAGCACTGGTTCAAGAGCCACGTGGCCTACACGATGGCCAAGTACGGCATGAGCGAGTGCACGCTGGGCCACGCGGGTGAGTTCCGCCCACTGGGGATCGCCGTCAACAGTCTGTGGCCGCGCACGGCCATCGCCACCGCCGCGCTGCAGATGATCCCGGGCGTGGACACGCGGCTGTGCCGCAAGCCCGAGATCCTGGCCGACGCCGCGTGGCACATCCTCACGCGCGATGCACGCAGCACCACCGGGCGCTTCTTCATCGACGACGAGGTGCTCGCCGAGGCCGGCATCACCGACCTGGACCGCTACTCGGTGGTGCCGGGCACGAAGCAGTTCATTCCGGACTTCTTCGTCGACTGATCCCGGGCCGCGCCGGTGCCGCACTGCGGGCAGTAGCGGAAGAACACGTTCCTGCGTGTCCCGCAGGCGCCGCAGGCATCGAACAGGCGCAGCCCGCAGTGCACGCAGAAGTCGGGCTTGAGTTCGCCCGTGCCGAGGATCGCGCGCTCGCATCCCGGGCACACGCCCGCGCCCATCTTCTTCAGGGCCTCGTCGGGTGTCAGGCTGCTGCGCCGCTCGGCCTCGTCGCGCTGCTGCACCTCCTGCCGTCGCTCGAGGTAGCGCCGCATGCCGCGGATGGCGTAGTGCCCGGCCAGCGCCGTGAGCAGGATGCCCACGCCGTAGCGCACGTAGCCCCCGTAGCTGGGCAGGTAGGGCACGAGCTCCACGAAGAAGGCGAAGGCGGCGAAGACCACGAAGCCCCGCATGAGCGGCCAGTACTCGCTGCCGCGCTTGCGCGCCACCAGCCATCCGGCGACCACCAGCAGCGGCAGGGTGAGCGCCAGGCGCAGCCCGAAGACACGCAGCTCGCGCCAGAACTCGGCGCGTTCATGGGCCTGGCGCGCGGCGTCCAGCACCTCTTGCGCGGCGAGCCTGCGCGCCTCGAGGGTCTGCCGGGTCGCCTGCGCGTCGCGCCGCGCCGCCTCCAGCGCCTCTGCGGCCTCCCGCTCTCGAGCCTGCAGCGCATCGAGCTCCCGCGTGCGCCGCAGCACCTCCCCATCCTGGCGCGGATCGACCGTGGCCACCCGCGCGGCGACCCAGTTCTGGTAAGCCGAGCGCGCCGACCGGTAGGCGTTGTCCGCCGCCTCGTGCTCGAGCCCGGCCCGCTCGACGCGGGCCGCATCATCGCGGGTGCGCTTCTCCAGGCCAGCGATCTCGGTGCGCGCGGCGGCCAGGCGCGAGGCATCGGCAAAGCTCTCCAGCGGCTGCGCCGCGTCGAGCCTGGGCAGGTCGCCCACGATGCGTCCGCCCAGGCCGATGAGGAAGCCGGCGAAGGCCAGCGAGACCACCCACATCAGCAGGGCGAAGGCGCGCTCGGGCACCCGCAGCGTCTTGAACATCCAGCATCCTCCTCATGCGTGCGGAATCGGACGGGGTCGCCCCTGCCGGTCGATCGCCACGTAGGTGACCTGCGCTTCCGTCACGCGCACCACCTGCGGGTCGGCCGGGTTGCGCTCGGCGTAGACCTCCACATGCACCGTGACGGAGGTGTTGCCCACGCGAACGACCTTGGCGTAGAAGCTCAGCAGGTCGCCCACCGACACGGGCTGCTTGAAGAGCACCTCGTTGACGGCCACCGTGGCGATGCGGCCGCGTGCGATGCGCGCCGGCAGCACGGCGCCGGCCAGGTCCAGCTGCGCCAGGATCCAGCCGCCGAAGATGTCGCCGTTGGCGTTCGCGTCGGCCGGCATCGGCATGACCCGCATCACGAGCTCGCGGCCGTCGGGCAGCGTGGCCGCAGGCAGGCGGGGGGCCGAGGCAGCGGTGGCGGGGGCCGCGTTCGGGGCCGCGGCAGGGGTGGGGGCGTGGCTCACGTGGCAGATGGAGTGTCGCGGACGGCGATAATTCTTTCATGCCGAGCCTCGAACCCCGCGCCGGCCACCTGCCGGCTGTAGCCACCCCGCGTGAAGTGATGCCCGGCGAGCCCGCGCCATGAGGGGCCTGGCCCACGGAGCGGCCGAGGCAGGCGCCCCTGCGCCTGCCGGCGCGCAGCGCAGCGACTGGGCCACGCTCGGCCGCGTGCTGCCCTACCTGTGGCGCTACCGCTGGCGCGTCGGCCTGGCGCTGGGCTTCCTGGTGACGGCCAAGCTCGCCAACGTGGGCGTGCCGGTGCTGCTCAAGCAGCTGGTCGATTCCCTCTCCATCCCGCCAGGAGGCGCCGCGGCGATGCTCGTGGTGCCGGTCAGCCTCGTGGTGGCCTACGGGCTGCTGCGCCTGTCGACCTCGCTCTTCACCGAGCTGCGCGAGCTCGTCTTCGCCAAGGCCACCGAGGGCACGGCGCGCACGCTGAGCCTGCAGGTCTTCGGCCACCTGCACGCGCTGAGCCTGCGCTTTCACCTGGAGCGCCAGACAGGCGGCATGACGCGCGACATCGAGCGCGGCACGCGCGCGGTGCACGCGCTCGTCTCGTACTCGCTCTACAGCATCCTGCCCACGCTGATCGAGGTGGCGCTCGTGCTCGGCCTGCTGGCCTGGAAGTTCGATGCCGCCTTCGTCTGGATCACGCTCGCTGCGCTGGCCGTCTACATCGCCTTCACCGTGAGCCTGACCGAGTGGCGCACGAAGTTCCGGCGCGAGATGAACGAGCTCGACTCGGCCGCACACACCACGGCCATCGACTCGCTGCTGAACTACGAGACCGTCAAGTACTTCAACAATGAGGCCTTCGAGGCGCGCCGCTACGACGAGAGCCTGGAGCGGCTGCGCCGCGCCGCCCTCAAGAGCCAGAGCACGCTGAGCCTGCTCAACACCGGCCAGCAGCTGATCATCGCCACCGCGCTCGTGGCGATGCTGTGGCGCGCCACGCAGGGCGTGGTGGACGGGCGCATGACGCTGGGCGACCTGGTGATGATCAACGCCTTCATGATCCAGCTGTACATCCCGCTGAACTTCCTGGGCGTGATCTACCGCGAGATCAAGCAGGCACTGACCGACCTGCACAAGATGTTCGCGCTGCTCGAGCGTGAGCGCGAGGTGGCCGATGCGCCGGGCGCCGCGCCGCTGGCGGTGACGCAGGGCCACGTGCGCTTCGACCGCGTGAGCTTCGCCTACGACCCGGAGCGGCCCATCCTGCACGACGTGAGCTTCGAGATCCCGCCCGGGCGCACGGTGGCCGTGGTCGGTCCCTCGGGGGCGGGCAAGTCCACGCTCGCGCGGCTGCTGTACCGCTTCTACGACGTGACGGGTGGCGCAATCACGATCGACGGACAGGACCTGCGGCAGGTGACGCAGTCGAGCCTGCGCGGGGCCATCGGGATCGTTCCGCAGGACACGGTGCTCTTCAACGACACGGTGGCCTACAACATCGCCTACGGCCGCCCGGGATGCTCGCAGGAGGAGATCGAGGCCGCGGCACGCGCCGCGCACATCCACGACTTCATCGCGGGCACGCCCGCGGGCTACGGCACGCGCGTGGGCGAGCGCGGCCTGAAGCTTTCGGGCGGCGAGAAGCAGCGCGTGGCGATCGCGCGCACGCTGCTCAAGGACCCGCCTGTCCTGATCTTCGACGAGGCCACTTCGGCCCTGGATTCGGCCAACGAGCGCGCCATCCAGGCCGAGCTGCAAAGCGCCGCGCGCGGCAAGACGGCACTCGTGATCGCGCATCGACTGAGCACGGTGGTGGACGCGCACGAGATCGTCGTGCTCGAGCAGGGGCGGGTGGTCGAGCGCGGCACGCATGCCGAGCTGCTGGCGCGCCAGGGGCAGTACGCGCGCATGTGGCAGCTGCAGCAAAGCGGTTCGGCTTCCTGAGAAGGCTCGAGGCGGGGCGCGCACGCGCGCAGCCGCGCGCTACTTCGTCTCGAAGGTGTAGACACCGTCCCAGCCTGGGCCGGGCGGGTCCTCCCGCATGCGCCTGGCGCGCTCGATCCACAGTGCAAAGAGCACGCAGGGATCCTGCGCGTTCAGGGCCTCCCAGGCGGCCAAAGCCTCGTCGAAGCGGCAGTCTCGCCAGGCGGCGAGGGCGGCCTCGTGGCGCTGTGCCCGCTCGCGCTGGCTCGCGTCGGCCGCCTCGGCGCGCCCCAGCGGCTCGTGGATGGAAAGCGGTGTCTCGCGCCCCTTGACGCGCACGCGGTCGAGCTCGCGCCACACGAAGGCCTCGGGTGCAGCCTGCCGCACCGACTCGCCCGCGACGATGCCCACGCCGTAGGCCTTGGTGATGCCCTCCAGGCGCGAGGCGGTGTTGACCGTGTCGCCCAGCGCCGTGTAGGCCAGCCGGTAGGCCGAGCCCATGTTGCCCACGACGGCCGGCCCGGTGTTCACCCCGATCCCCACGGCCAGCTGGGCGCCACCCGGAAGCGTCAGCGTGGGCACGAGATCGGCCAGCGCGCGCTGCATGTCCAGGGCGGCCGCCACGGCTGCAGCGGCATGATCCGTCCGCGCGACCGGTGCCCCCCAGAACGCCATCACGCCGTCACCGATGTACTTGTCGATGGTTCCCCGGTGGTCGGCACGGATCACGCGTGACAGCGCGGTGTGCAGCACGTTCATCAGGTCCCCGAGCGCCTTGGGCTCCAGCTGCTCCGACAGCGTCGTGAAGCCGCGCACGTCGGCGAACATCACGCTGAGGTCCGCCCGGTGGCCGGACATCGAGTAGCGCGCAGGGTCCTCGTTCATCTCGTCCACGAGCTCGGGGGGCACGTACTGGCCGAAGAGCTGGCTCAGGGCGCGCCGGCCACGTGTCTCGAAGAGGTAGCCCAGCACGTTCAGCCCAACGAAGAGCGCCGCGACCTGGACCAGCGGCAGCGCCAGCGGCAGCACCCAGCGCTCGCGCGTCCACAGGGCCCAGCCCACCGCCACGAGCACGAGCGCAGTCGATGCAGCGGCCAGGGCGAAGCTTCGCAGGTGCAGCCGCCTGGATGCCGCCAGCATCCCCAGCGCCACGAGCACGAGCGTGGTGAGCACGGCGGCATTGGCAAACCAGGGCTGCTGCGGGATGCGTCCGTCCAGTGCCCCCTGGATCACCGAGGCGTGCAGTTCCACACCAGGGAACACGCGGTCGGCTTCGACGGGGACGGGAACGTTGTCGCGCAGGCCCGGAGCGGTCGGGCCGAAGACGACGATGCGCCCCCGCAACCGTTCCGGGTCGAGGCGGCGCTCGATCACGTCCGCCGCCGAGACGGTGTCGATGGTGCCGGGCGGCCCGTAGAACGGCACCCACAGGCGCGAACCGGGGTCGATGGGCAGCGAGAAGCGTTCGCCGATCTCGATCACCGAGGCGGGTTCCCCGCTGGCCCCCCCACCTGCGCCCGGCCGCCCAGCGCCGATCGGCGCCTGCCCCGCCACCTGCGACAGGACTTCCAGCGCAAGTGAGGTGTAGACCCACTCTCCGTGGGCAACCAGCATCGGTACCCGCCGCGTCACGCCATCCAGGTCGATGTCACGCGTGAAGTGGCCGGCACGGCCGGCTGCCTGCACGAGTTCCGGCAGGTTGCTGCCGTAACCCGGGAATTCGGGGGGGCGGATGCCAAGCTCGCCTGCCATCTCGCGCGGCAGCCATCCCGTCTCGGGCAAAGCCCCTGTGCTGGGCCCGCCCGTACGCTTGAAGTAGTAGCCCAGCACCACGGGGCGGCCCTCGAGCGACTGGGCAAGGACGGCGTCGCGGTCCAGTTGCGCGAGCACCGCCTCGATGTCGCGCCGCAGCGCGGAGTCTGCCGAGGATGGCGTGCGCGCAAGGGCGGCGCGTATGGCGGGTGCGTCGCTGCGTTCGGGCTCGGCGAACACCACGTCCAGCGCGAGCACCCGCACGCCGTAGGTGTCGAAGAGTTCGCGCACGAGCGTGGCCATCTTGTCGCGCGGCCAGGGCCATTGGCCCAGGCGTGCGAGGCTGGGCTCGTCGATGGCGACGATCGTGACGGCTGGCTGGGGGCTGGGCGCCAGGCTCATCCGCACGAAGCGGTCGTAGAGCCAGAGCTCGAGCCTTTGCAGGGGATCGGGGGCGCGTTCCGGGGCAAGTGCCGCCGGAACGAGCGAGAGCGTGACGGCCAGGGCCAAGGCGGCGCTGGCGAGCGTGGCCCGACCACGTGGTGTCGCGAAAAGTCCCCAGGGCATCCGCATGCCCGGATAATGCCGGCAGAAGGCTCCGACGGGAACCCGGGAGCCATCCAGGGGAGCCGATGCACACCATCTACGATCCCAGCCGTATCCGGCCGAGGCTGCCTGCGGGTTGTAGCTCGCGCGAGGTAGGGGCTTGCCTGGCGGCCGCGCTCATGCTGGCGGCGGCACCTGCGGCACTCGCGGGCCCTGGCAGTCTTGCCACGGCCTCGGCCTGGCAGGCCCTGCAGGCTGCCGCTGCCGTGCAGCCGCCTGCCCCGGCCGCCCCGCGATTCGCCATCACCCGGTTCACGGTGGACGGTGCAGTGCTCGTGCCAGCACGAAAGCTCGAGGAGGAGCTGGCGCGGTTCACCGGGCCACAGAAGACCTTTGCCGACATCGAGGCCGCGGCCGACGCCGTGCGTGCGGCCTACGAGCGTGCAGGTTTCCTGTCGGTGCAGGTCACCGTTCCCGAGCAAGCCCTCGCGCAGGGCGTGGTGCGGCTCAAGGTCGAGGAGCTGCGCCTGGGGCGCATCGAGATCGCCGGTGCCCAGCAGCGCTCACCCGACAACGTGCGGCGCGCCGTGCCCGGGCTCGCGGAAGGGCGCACGCCCTCCGACCACGAGCTGTCTGCCCAGCTGCGCCTGGCCAACGAGAACCCGGGTCGCCAGATGCAGGTGACCATGCGCACCGAGGCCGACGGGCAACTCACTGCCGTGCTGCGCGTGGCTGACCGGCCGTCGCTGATCGGCCAGGTGTCTGCGGACAACAGCGGCACCCCGAGCACCGGGCGCATGCGGGTGGCGCTGGCGGTCCAGCACATGAACCTGCTGGAGCGCGACATCGTCGGCACCGCGCAGTTCCAGACGTCTCCCGAGTTCGTCGAGGAAGTGCGCATCGCCTCGTTTTCCACGCGTGTTCCGCTGTACGGGCAGGGCCTGATGCTCGAGGCGGCTGCCGTGCACTCGAGCGTGGATTCCGGGAGCGTGCGCACGGTGGCGGGCGAGTACCTCCTGTCCAGCAGTGGCCTGAACCTGTCGCTGCGCCTGGTGCGGCTGCTGCCGCGCTGGGGCACGGTGGAGCCGCGCGTGTGGGTGGGCTTCGAATCCAAGCTCGTGGAAAACAGCGTCACCACCGCGGCGGGCGGCCCGAGCCTGGTTCCCGACATCGAGCTGCGCCCGCTGCAGCTGGGCCTGGCAGCCGCCTGGCGCGAGGGCGCGACCGCCATCAGCGGGCAGCTCGTCGTGCTGCGCAACATTCCCGGAAGCGGCCGCAGCTCGGCGGCCGTCTTCGCAAGCCCGGGCTTGCGAGCCGGGGCCGATCCTCACTACGGTGTCGTGCGGGCCAGCGGCTCGGCCACCCGTGCCTGGGAGGTGGGCACCGCCTCGGCAGCCTGGAGCGTGCAGTGGACGGGGGACGCTCTCGTGCCCGCCGAGCAGTTCGGCCTGGGCGGAGAGGGCTCGGTGCGCGGCTTCGATGGCCGCCTCGTCTCCGGCGACATCGGCCAGCGCCTGTCGCTGGAATGGCTCACACCCTCCAGGCCATGGAGCGAGGGGTCGCAGCTGGAAATCGCGGCCCTGGTCTTCGCCGATGTCGGGCGGGTGCGCCGCCTGCAGGCGCTGCCGGGCGAGGTGACCGGAGCGACCCTGGCCGGAGCAGGCGTCGGGCTGCGCCTGTACAGGCCGCGGAGCTTCTCGATCCGGGTCGACATCGGTGCCGTCCTGAAGGCCGACGGCGTGTCGACGCCGCGCACCGGTTTTGTGCATGTGGGTGCCGATCACCCGCTCTGAGCCGCTGTCGCGACCCGAGTCGGTGCGGGAGGTGCGATTTGCTGGCGCAAACCGTGGGAAATCCCCGTATTCAGGGTGTTGAGTTCTCTGGCGATTGGACGAAACATTCGCTTACATGCCATGAGTCGGACGCGTATCCGCGCGCGTCCATCCGATGTCTGCCGGACCTGCTCCGGTCAGGGAGGCCCGCCAGAGGCCCACGACGATGCCCGGTGCCCACCCACCGCTGCGCACGCGCGTCAAGCCGCCTGGTGAGCGGCAGGCTTCGGCTCGTCCCTTCGACCTGAGGCCCAGCGCGCTGGCGCTCGCGGTGGCGGCGCTCGTGGCCGCGGCTCCCGTTCGCCCGAACCCGAGTGGTGCCCAGGTGGTGCAGGGCCAGGCGGTGCTGCGCCAGCAGGGCAGCACCCTCACCGTCACGACGGGCGACGGCACCATCATCAACTGGAAGCACTTCGGCATCGGCCCGGGCGAGACGACGCGATTCGTCCAGCCCAGTGCCACGAGCCAGGTTCTCAACCGCGTCGTGGGGGGTGACCCGAGCCAGATCCTGGGCACCCTCGAGTCCAACGGCCGCGTCTTCCTCATCAACCCCAACGGCGTGGCCTTCGGCAAGGGCGCGCGCGTGGACGTGGCGGGGCTGGTGGTCTCCACGCTGAAGCTCTCGGATGCGGACTTCAACGCCGGGCGCATGGCCTTCGGCGAGCCCGGCGCGGGCGCAGGTGCCGGCTCCATTCGCAACGAGGGGCGCATCACCACGCCGCGCGGCGGCTTCGTGTACCTGGTGGCGCCGCAGGTGGAGAACAGCGGCCTCGTCCACACGCCCGAAGGCGAGGTGATCCTTGCTGCCGGGCATCGCGTGTCGCTCGTCAACCCGCGCACGCCCGAGGTGGCGTGGGAGGTGACTGCGCCTGAGTCGCAGGCCATCAACCTTGGCGAGGTGGTGGCGCGGCGCATCGTCCTGCAAGGCGCGAGCGTGCGCAACGCCGGCACGCTGCACGCCACCACCGCGGTGGTGGGAGAGAACGGGCAGGTGCTGCTGAAGGCTGCGCGCAGGGTCGAACAGGCACCGACTGGCCGCATCGTGGCACACGGCCTGAGCGAGTCCGGCCAGGCGCGCGGCGGTCTCGTGGACGTCATTGCCGGCGAGCGGGTGGTGCTGCAGGGGCGCATCGAGGTCACGCCCGGGCCCGTGCCCGCTCAGCCGTGGCCCGCACCAGGCGTGGTGCCTGCCGAGCGCCTCGGCTCGGGGGTGCTGGTGGTCGAGCCCCCGCCGAGCGATGCGGGCTCGAGCCGGCCCGCGCCGGTCACGGCGCAGGCGGCGCGCGACGGGGGCGGCGGGCCCCCCGTCTCTGCCTTCGGCGGCCCGACCGCGCTCGCCCCTGGGGAGGGCGGTGCCGTGCCGACTGTCGTTCGGCGCCCTGCGGCCGAGGTGACTGCACAGGTGGCGGCGGCCCCGCAGACGACCGCGGGCGTCGCTGCGGGCGGGCCGGCACGCAGCGGGGCCGGCTCGGCTGCGAGGCCTGCCGCGGCAGGTGGGCCGTCCAGCGATGCGCCTGCCGAACTGCCCCCGCCGGCGCCCCTGCCGGCCCCCGGTCCCGACCCCCGCCACGCCATGCCCGCGGGTGCCCTCGGCGCCGGCGGGCGCGTGCGCATCTTCGCGCGCGACATCACACTCGGCGAAGGCCTGAGCATCGACGCCAGCGGCCCGGGCGGCGGCGGCACCGTGCTCGTGGGTGGCGAGCAGCAGGGGGCATGGGGTGGTGCACCCAACGCGTGGTCGGTGTGGATGCACGAGTCGGCGCGGATTGCCGCCGATGCGACCGATACGGGCGACGGCGGCCGCGTGATCCTGTGGGCCGACGATGCCGCGCGCGTCTACGGGCGCCTGAGCGCACGCGGCGGGGTGCAAGGCGGTGATGGGGGCTTCATCGAGACCTCCGGCCTGCGCGTGCTCGACGTGACGCAGCCGGCCGATGCCTCGGCGCCCAAGGGCAAGGCGGGGACGTGGCTGCTGGATCCCTACGACATCACGATCGGTGGTTCCCAGGACATCGGCGTGAACGTGTCGAACCTGGTCGGCCGCACGATCGAC
Source organism: Rubrivivax sp. (assembly GCA_040400855.1). Classification (GTDB taxonomy): domain Bacteria; phylum Pseudomonadota; class Gammaproteobacteria; order Burkholderiales; family Burkholderiaceae_C; genus Rubrivivax. The sequence goes on along the minus strand of JBBAPJ010000044.1, from coordinate 1,516 downwards.
TCGTTCCAGGACAGCGCATTCGTCTCTGTCAACACCATCGTCTCGGCGCTCGAGCAGGGCAGCAACGTCACCGTGTCCACGGGTAGCGGCGGCAGCCAGCAGGGCAACATCACGCTGGCGGCGCCGCTGATCGTCAACACCGGCCAAAGTCAGTCCGGCAGGACGACGCTGACGCTGTCGGCGCACAACAGCATCTTCATCAACGCGGACATCCAGGTCGCGCAACTCGGTCAGTTCCAGTTCGCCCTGCCGCTGGACGTGCAGCTGGCGGCCAACAGCATGGGTGGGAGCACCGGCTCGGTGGTGTTCGGCAACGCTTCCATCCGGCTGGGCGGGGGAGCGCTGACCTCGACCACTGCGGCTGCCGTGGAGCCGGGCAAGACCTTCGTCTTCGACAGCTTGGCGGGCAACTCGTCTTACCTGCCTGCCCTCACCGTGGGCGCCGGCTCGACGCTGTCTCTGCCCGCGTTCTCGGGTCTGAACGTGGGCTCCCTGGACGTCAGGGCCAACGGCCTGGTGACGGGCGGTGGCACGCTCAGCGCCGCGGGCACGAGCGCCGTTCTCAAGGTGGCCGGGCGCCTTGCCAACCTCACCGTCAGTGGTGCCGGGATGCTCGAGGTGGCCAACCCCGGCACCCTGCAGGACGTGGTCCTCGATACCAACGCCCGCCTCACGGGCTTGGGTGGGGTCTACGTGACGGGCAACCTGGGCCTCGCGCCAGGCCGTGTGCTCGACCTGAACGGGCAGTCCCTGTATTTCACGAGCGCGCAGGCGCAGCTCTACCGCCCGGGCCAGCAGGGCGAGGCCACCGTCCTCTTCGGCGGGGCCAGCCAGGCCACGTCCTCCCTGTGGAACTACAGCCAGACAGCGGGCTCCACCCTGACGATCGGGCCAGGCATCCGGCTGACCAACCTGAACGGTCAGAACGGCGAGATCGGGGTGTGGTTCTCCGGCGGCACCCTGAACAACCTGGGCGTGGTCAGTGCAGCGGCCACAGGCCGGACGCTGGCCGTCGGGGTGGGCAGCGGAACGCTGCGCAACGAGCAGACGGGCGTGCTGCAGGTCAGCGCCGGCACCCTGAGCGTGGGTGCCTCGGGCAACACCTGGACGAACCTGAACGGCCAGGCAGGCCTGCGCGCCACGGGCGGCACGCTGAACCTGCGTGGCGGTTTCGCGCTCGCGGACCTGGCGGGCTGGTCCGCAGCCAGCACCGCAACCACCGTCATCTCCGACAGCGGCACGACAGGCCTGAACCTGGGCACCCTCACGCTGCAGCTGAGCGCGACCACGGGCTCCTTGACGCTGGGCAATGCCGGGCGGATCCAGGGCCTGCTGGGCTTGGGGTCGATCCGCAGCACCGGGGGCACGCAGCTCTGGGTGTCCGGCGGGACGCTCGACGGCGTGAGGCTGGACACCGACGCCACGGTCGTCAGCGGGGCGTCGCTGAACGTGAACAACGGCCTGACGCTGGGCAACGGGCGCACGCTGACGCTCGGTGGCGGCGGGAACTGGGCGT
>JBBAPJ010000043.1:0-19122 GCA_040400855.1 Rubrivivax sp. | reverse complement strand
ACAGCACCCCGTCGAGCACCAGCGACATCCCGCACACGAAGGCAGCCGCCGCCGCCAGCGCAGCCATCAGCGGCCAGCCGAAGGAGAAGGGCGCGATGGGCCGCCCGCCGCCCGCCACGGCCGAGAAGAAGGCAAGCGCCGTGAAAGCGGCGTAGGCGCCCCACGCGAGCAGCTCGCCGTGGCCGAAGTTGGAGAAGCGCAGGATCGAGAAGCTCAGGCTCAGCCCGATGGCGCCCAGCGACACCACCGATCCGATCACGAGGCCATCGGCCAGGACCTGCAGCATCTAGGCTCCTTCCTCATGGGCTGCCGCCGGCGTGGCAGCCGGGCGCAGGGCGTGCCGGCCGAGGTAGAGCTCGGCCAGGCGTGCATCGGCACGCAGTTCGGCCGTCGGGGCCACGATGCGCTCGCGGCCCTCCACGAGCACGGCGGCGCGGTCGGCCACGGCGAGCGCGGCCTTCACGTTCTGCTCCACGAGCACCACGGTCACGCCGCTGTCGCGCACCCGGCGCAGTTGCTCCAGCACCTGCCCCACGAGCTTCGGGCTCAGGCCGGCCGAGGGCTCGTCGAGCATCAGCACGCGCGGGCGCGCGATCAGCGCACGGCCGACGGCCAGCATCTGACGCTGGCCGCCCGACAGGCGCGAGGCCAGCAGGCCGCGCTGGCGCTCGAGGTCCGGGAACATGGCATACACGGGCTCGAGCGCAGCGCGCCGGGGCTGCCCGAGGATGGAGGCGGCCAGCTCCAGGTTTTCGGCGATGCTCAGGTTGGCGAAGACGTTCTCCGTCTGCGGCACGAAGGCCAGGCCCTCGAAGACCATGCGGTGGGCGGGCACGCGGGTGATGTCACGGCCCTGCAGCCGGACCTCGCCGGCGGTGACCGGCACGAGCCCCGCCACCGCCTTCACGAAGGTGGACTTGCCTGCGCCGTTGGGCCCGAGGATGGCGAGGATCTCGCCGGCCTCCACCCGCAGCGAGGCGCCGCGCACGATCGGCAGGCCGGGGTCGTAGCCGGCTTCGAGGCTGCGCACCTCCAGCGCTGCGGTAGCCGTCACGCAGCCTCCCCCAGGTAGGCCTCGACCACGCGCGGATCGGCCAGCACCTCGGCGGCATCGCCCTGTGCGAGCAGGCGCCCCTGCGCCATCACCATCACGGGCCGGCACAGGCTCGCCACCAGGTCCATGTTGTGCTCGATGATGAGGAAAGTGGTGCCCTGCCGGTTGAGCTCGGCCACGCGCTCGACGATGAGGTCCAGCAGCGCCGGGTTGACGCCAGCGCCGGGCTCGTCCAGGAGCACCAGGCGCGGCTGCGCCACCATCACGCGCGCAAGTTCGAGCAGCTTGCGCTGCCCGCCCGAGAGCACGCTGGCGCTGTGCTGCGCGAGCCCCGCGAGGCCGACGAAGTCGAGCCAGTGCATCGCCGCCTCGCGCAGTTCGCGCTCCTGCGCTGCCACCGCCGCGGGACGCAGCCAGTTCGCCCAGAAGCGCTCGCCAAGCTGCCCGGTGGGTGCGAGCATCACGTTCTCCAGCACCGTCATGCGGGGGAACGGGCGCGGGATCTGGAAGGTGCGCGCCAGGCCGGCGGCAAACACGCGGGCCGGGGAGGCGCCCGCGATGGGCTGGCCGTCGAGCGCGATGTGCCCGGCGCTGGGCGCGAAGTGGCCGGCCAGGCAGTTGAAGAGCGTGGTCTTGCCTGCGCCGTTGGGGCCGATCAGGCCGCCGATGGCGCCGCGCGCCAGCGTGAAGCTCACGCCGTCGACGGCGCGGTGCCCGCCGAAGGCCTTGACCACGTCGCGCACCACCAGCAGGTCCGCCGTGGCGGGAGGGGTCACCGCTATCATCGCGACCGAGTATAGGAAAGCCCCGCGCACCGCTGGCGCGCCGAGGGCGGAACCCACGCGAAACCGGAGGAGACTGCATGGCCGGGCCCACAGCCGACGACAGCTTCGAGCTCTACGACCTGCGCGTGGAGGTGGTGGCGCCGCCGGGCTCGACGATCCAGTGCCATGCCCGGCCGGGCGACTGGTTCGAGGTGCGCGGCGAGCTGCTGCACTTCCCTCCCGGCCAGCCCTTCTCCATGTACTCGCTGGCGGCGCTCCTGCCGCTGCTGCCGGCCAAGCAGCGGCCCACGCATCCGCACGACTGGATGAGCACCGACGCCGAGGTGGCCTGCCCGGACCCGCACTGCCCCACGCGCTTTCGCATCACGCGGCTCGGGATGCGCCGTTTCTCCCACGCCGAGACCACGGCCGTGCCGCTGAGCGGCAGTGCCGCATCCGACGCCCCGGGCAGCCAGCTCCGATGATCGAGACAGCCGAGCTCGCCCCCGGCTACCGCATCCCGCGCATCATCCGGGGCGGCTGGCAGCTGGCGGGCGACCACGGCGAGGTCGACCGCGAGCGCGCGATCGCCGAGATCGGCCGCTTCGTCGACGCCGGGCTCGACACGGTGGACGGCGCCGACATCTACACCGGCGTGGAGACCCTCTACGGGGCCTTCAACGCGCAGCGCCGCGCCCAGAGTCTTGCGCCGCTGAAGGTCCACACCAAGTGCGTGCCCGACTTCGACGACCTGCCGCAGGTCGATGCCGCCTACGTGCGGCGCATCGTCGAGCGTTCGCTCTCGCGCCTGGCCGTGCCGCGGCTGGACCTGGTGCAGTTCCACTGGTGGGCCTATGGCGTGCCGGGCTGGATCGAGGCTGCACAGGCGCTGGCGCAGTTGCAGCGTGAGGGCCTGATCGCCCACCTCGGGGCGACGAACTTCGACACCCCGCACACCCTGGCGCTGCTGGAGGCGGGCGTGCCGCTCGTGAGCATGCAGATCCAGTACTCGCTGCTCGACCGCCGCCCGGCGTTCGCGCTCGTGCCGCAGGCGGGCCCGCGCGGCGTGCAGCTGCTGTGCTACGGCACGCTGGCCGGCGGCTTCTTCAGCGAGCGCTGGCTGGGCCAGCCCGAGCCGGCGCTGCCCGGCGAGACGCCGCGGCCCGGCGCGCAGGTGCTCGTCAACCGCTCGCTCATCAAGTACCGGCTCGTCATCGACGACTTCGGCGGCTGGGACGCCTTCCAGCAGGTGCTGCAGGCCCTGCAGGGCATCGGCCGGCGGCACGGCGTGGGCATCGCCACCGTGGCCACGCGCTGGGTGCTCGACCAGCCGGGCGTGGCCGCGGCCATCGTGGGGGCCCGTTACGCCGACCGCCTGGACCAGACGCTGGCCGTGTTCGGCCTCAGGCTCGACGCGCAGGACCACGCGCTCCTGGCCCCGTTGCTCGCGGCCCACCCCGGCCCCCGGGGAGACACCTATGCCCTGGAGCGCGACAAGACCGGCCGGCACGGCCGGATCATGAAGTACAACCTCAACAAGAGCTGACCCCGGCTCGCCCCCTACCCTGCCTGGAGCTTCCTGCCATGCGCCTTGCCCTGTCGACCCTCGCCCTCGCGGCCGCCGCCCTGCTGCCTGCCACCTCGCAGGCCCAGTCCCCCTCCTGCACCCACACGGTGGGCATGGTGGTCTCGCTCACCGGTGCGGCCGGCCGCTTCGGCCAGGCGGCGAGCAAGTCGGTCGAGCTCGCCTTCAACGAGCTCAACCGGGCTGCCGGCGCACCAGGGATAGCCGGCTGCCGACTGGCATTCGACCTGCGCGACGCGCAAAGCCAGGGCTCGGTGGCCGTGGACCAGGCGCGCCAGCTCGTGGACCTGCGCAAGGTGCCGGCCATCATCGGCGGCATCATCAGCTCGGTGTCGATCCCGATCGTCACGAGCGTGACCGCCCCGGCCGGCGTCGTGCAGATCTCCCCGGCCTCGACCTCCCCCACCCTCACCCGCCTGGGCAACGAGGGGAAGACGGGCGGCTGGTTCTTCCGCACCATCACGAGCGACGCGCTGCAGGGCACGGCAGCGGCCAAGTTCGCCGTCGACCAGGGCCTGCGCAACCTCGCCGTCATCCACGTCAACAACGACTTCGGCGTGAACATGCTGGCCGAGTTCCGCCGCGCCTACGAGGCGCTGGGCGGCAAGATCGAGTCGGTGACGCCCTACAACCCGCAGCAGCCGAGCTACGCGGCGGAAGTCACGAATGCGCTCAAGGCCAACGCGCCGGCCCTGTACTTCATCGGCTACCCCGGTGACGGCACCACGATCATCCGCACCTGGATCCAGCAGGGCGGGCCGCAGCGCTTCCTCTTCAACGACGGCATGAACGCCGCCGACTTCATCAAGGGCGTGGGCCCGCAGTTCCTGAACAACGCGCTGGGCACCTCCTCGGGCACCACGCGCACGCCCTCCACCGAGTTCTTCGCCCAGGCCTACCCGGCGATGAGCGGGGGCTTCGATGCCGGTGCCCCGGCGGCCGACCGCGCCTTCGATGCCGCTGCCATCCTCGGCCTGGCCATCGCACACGCGGGCAAGTTCGAGGCTGCGGCCATCCGCGACTCGATCCGCAAGGTCACCGAGCCCGGTGGCGAGGTGGTGCACGCCGGCCCGCAGGGCTTTGCGCGCGCGCTGCAGCTCATCCGCGAGAAGAAGCCCGTGCGCTACGTCGGCGTGATCGGGCCGGTGGCCTTCGACAAGAACGGCGACATCGTGGGCCCCTTCCGCACCTGGCGCATCGCCAACGGTGAGGTCACGACCATGGGCCAGATGAGCATGGAGGACGTGCAGGCCGTGCAGCAGCGCCTGCGCTGAGCGCGCCCATGAACGTGCCTTCGCGCCCGCCGCGCACCGAGCTCGCGGCGGGGCTCGAGATCTCGCGCCTGGTCACCGGGCTGTGGCAGGTGGCCGACATGGAGCGCGGCGGCCGGCTGCTCGACCCGCAGGCGGGAGCCCGGGCGATGGCGGAGTACGCCGCTGCCGGCTTCGACACCTTCGACATGGCCGACCACTACGGCTCGGCCGAGGTCATCACCGGGCACCTGCTCGCGCGCCCCGAGGGACGCGGCGTGCGCGCCTTCACCAAGTGGTGCCCGCCTCCCGGGCCGATGACGCCGCAGGGGGTGCGCCAGGGGGTGCAACGCTCGCTGGATCGGATGCGCACCGCGCGCATCGACCTGCTGCAGTTCCACTGGTGGACCTTCGAGCACCCGGGCTGGATCGATGCGATGACCGAGCTCGCGCGGCTGCGCGAGGAAGGCCTGATCGCGCACATCGGCCTGACCAACTTCGACACCGTGCACCTGCAGGTGCTGCTGGCCGAGGGCATCCCGGTGGCCAGCAACCAGGTGTGCCTGTCGCTGCTGGACCGGCGCGCCACGGGCGCGATGAGCCAGCTGTGCCTGCGCCACGGCGTGAAGCTGCTGGCCTACGGCACGCTCGGGGGCGGATTCCTGAGCGAGCGCTGGCTCGGCGCCGACGAGCCTGCCGAGGTCTCCGACTGGAGCAAGATGAAGTACAGCCGCTTCATCCGCGAGGTGGGCGGCTGGCCGGCCCTGCAGGGGGTGCTGCGTGCGGCCGATCGCGTGGCCCGGCGCCACGGCGTGTCGATCGCCAACGTGGCCACGCGCTGGGTGCTCGAGCAGCCGGCGGTGGCCGCTGCAATCGTGGGGGCACGGCTAGGCGAGCGCGAACACCGCGGCGACAACCTCGGCCTGTTCGGCTTCGCACTGGACGAGGCGGACTGCGCCGAGCTCGAGGCGGCTTTTGCCGCCACGCGCCCGATTCCAGGCGACTGCGGCGACGAGTACCGGCGGCCTCCCTTCCTCACGGCCTCGGGCGATCTGAGCCACCACCTCGATGCCCTGCCGCCCGTGTGGGAGCCGCGCACGGTGACGCCCTACGAAGGTGCGAAGCCGCGCCAGCGCGTGGACACGGGCAGCGTGTGGGAGCCGCTGGCGGGCTACTCGCGCGCGGTGCGCGTGGGCGACCGCATCGTCGTCAGCGGCACGACGGCCACGCACGGTTCGGGCCGGCTGATCGGCGCAGGCGACGCCGCGGCACAGGCCACCTACATCCTCGACAAGATCGCGGCGAGCCTCGCGGCGGTGGGCGGCCGCCTGGAAGACGTGGTGCGCACGCGCGTGTACCTCACCGACCTCGAGGACTGGCGGGCGGTGTGCGAGGTGCACGGGCGCTACTTCGGAGAGATCCGCCCGGCCAACACGCTGCTGCAGGTGGCCGGCCTCGTCGGGGCCGGCTACAAGGTGGAGATCGAGGCCGAGGCGCAGCTCTAGGCTGCTGCTCCCGCGCCTGCGCCGAAGGCGAAGTCCCGCCCGGGCGCTGCGGCGAAGAGTGCCTGCGTGTAGGCGTGCCGCGGTGCCGCGAACACCTCGTGCGCCGGCCCCGCCTCCACGATCTCGCCCTGGCTCATCACCACGAGCTGGTCGCAGACCTGGCTGGCCACGCGCAGGTCGTGCGTGATGAAGAGCATGGCCAGATCGAGCCGGCTGCGGATCTCCTCCAGGAGCCTGAGCACCTGCGCCTGCACCGACACATCGAGCGCGCTCACCGCCTCGTCGGCGATGAGCAGCTCGGGCTCCATCATCAGTGCGCGCGCGATGCAGATGCGCTGGCGCTGGCCACCGGAGAACTGGTGCGGGTAGCGGTCCATCGCGTTCGGGTCCATGCGCACGAGGGCCAGCAGCTCGCGCGCGCGCTCCAGCGCCTGCGCGCGGCCGAGGCCGTAGTTCATCGGCCCCTCGATCATCGCCTCGCCGATCGTGCGGCGCGGGTTGAGGCTGCGGTAGGGGTCCTGGAAGACGATCTGCACGCGCTTGCGCAGCGGCCGCAGCGCCGCGGGCTCGAGCATCGCGATGTCGTCGCTGCGCGAGAGGTCGCGCGGGTCGGACAGGCGCACCACACCGGCGCTCGGGTCGATCAGCCGCACGATGCAGCGCGCCACCGTGCTCTTGCCCGATCCGGACTCGCCCACGATGCCCAGGGTCTGGCCGCGACGGATCTCGAAGGTGACGTCGCGCGCGGCCTGCACGTCGCGCCGCTTGCCGAACCAGCCGCCCCCGCGGTAGGTCTTGGCCAGGCCTTGCACCTGCAGCACCAGGGGAGCCGCGGGGTCGGTCGCGCGAGGCGTGGTCTTCAGCGTGGGCACGGCCGCGATCAGCATGCGCGTATAGGGGTGCTCGGGCCGTTGCAGCACCTGCTGCTTGTCGCCCAGCTCCACCAGCTCGCCCAGGCGCAGCACGGCCACGCGGTGCGCGATCTCGGCCACGACGCCGAAGTCGTGCGTGATGAAGAGCACCCCCGTGCCGTGGCGCGCCTGCAGCTCGAGCACGAGCTTGAGGATCTGCGCCTGCGTGGTGACGTCCAGCGCCGTGGTGGGCTCGTCGGCGATCAGCAGCACCGGGTCGAGCACGAGGGCCATCGCGATCACGATGCGCTGGCGCTGCCCGCCCGAGAGCTGGTGCGGGTAGCTCGCGACGATGCGCTCGGGGTCGGGCAGCAGCACCTCACGCACGATGGCCAGCACCTTTTCGCGCCGCTGCGCGGGCGACAGCGAGGTGTGCTCGCGCAGCACCTCGTCGATCTGGTCGCCGCAGGTCATGACCGGGTTCAGTGCGGTCATCGGCTCCTGGAAGATCATCGACATGCGCGTGGCGCGCAGCTCGCGCAGCCTGGCCGCCGGCGCGTGCGTGATGTCCTCGCCCTGCAGCACGATGCGCCCGCCGGTGACCGGCAGCGTCGACGGCAGCAGCCCCATCACGGCCTGGGCGATCACCGACTTGCCCGACCCGGACTCGCCCACCAGGCACACGATCTCGCCGCGTCCGACGCGAAAGCTCACGCCGTTCACCGCGCTCGTGCGGTCGCCCCCGGGCGGCAGCGCCACCTTGAGGCCCTGCACCTCCAGGATGGGCTCGGCGGACTCGGCGGGCGGGCGGGTTGCGTCCACCATCGCTCAGCCCCGCCGCGCCATCTTCGGGTCCAGCGTGTCGCGCAGACCGTCGCCGAGGATGTTCACCGCCAGCACCGTCACGGCCAGGAAGATGCCGGGGAAGAAGATGTTGTGGGGGTACTGGTTGAACTGCGCCCGGCCCTCGGCCATCACGTTGCCCCAGGTGGGGATGTCAGGCGGCAGGCCCACGCCCAGGAAGGACAGGATGGCCTCCGTCAGGATGCCGGAGGCGCAGATGAAGGTGCCCTGGACGATGAGCGGAGCGATCGTGTTGGGCAGGATGTGGCGCCACATGATCTTCCAGGTGGGCGTGCCCATCGAGATGGCCGCCTCCACGTAGGGCTCCTCGCGGATCGTGAGCACGAGCGAGCGCACCAGGCGCGTCACCCGCGGGATCTCCGGAATGGCGATGGCCACGACCACGGTCAGCAGGCTGCCGCGCCACATCGCCACCAGCGCGATGGCGATCAGGATCGCGGGGATGGCCATGAGGCCGTCCATGACGCGCATGAGGATGCCGTCGAGCCAACGCACGTAGCCCGAGACCAGCCCGAGCGCCACGCCCAGGCTCAGCGCCAGCAGCGCGGTGGCCACGCCAACGATGAGGGAGACCTGGGTGCCGTAGATGACACGGCTGTGGATGTCGCGCCCGAAGCTGTCCGAGCCCATCAGGAAGCGGTGCTTCAGGGTCTCGCCCTCCAGCGTCGTGATCTCGCCGACCTGGCCGGGCAGCAGGTCACGGCTGGCCGGGTCGAAGAGCGAGGGATCGACCGTGCCCAGCCAGGGGGCGAGCAGCGCGATCAGCACCAGCACGGCGAGCACGCCGCCGCCCACCCGCGCCGAGGTGTGGGCGCGCACGCGCTGCCACGCCGTGCGCTGCGTGACGACGGTGGCCGACTCCACCGACAGCGCGTCGCCGTCAGTAGCGGATGCGGGGGTCGAAGAAGACATAGCTCAGGTCCACCAGCAGGTTGACCAGCACGTAGACGAAGGAAAACAGCAGGATCACGCCCTGGATGGTGGGGAAGTCTCGCGCGAGCACCGCGTCCACGGTCAGCCGCCCGAGCCCGGGGATGGCGTAGACGGACTCGGTGACGACGACCCCGCCGATGAGCAGCGCGATGCCGATGCCGATGACGGTGACGATGGGCACGGCGGCGTTGGCCAGCGCGTGGCGCTTGAGCACCACGGCTTCGGGCAGGCCCTTGGCGCGGGCCGTGCGGATGTAGTCCTCGCCGAGCGTCTCCATCACCGAGGCCCGCGTGACGCGGGCGATGAGCGCGATGTAGATGAGCGACAGCGTGAGCGCCGGCAGCGCCAGGTGGTACAGCCAGGGCCCCACGCCCTCGGACAGCCGCTTGTAGCCCTGCACCGGCAGCCAGCCGAGCTTGAGCGAGACGAGCCAGATCAGCAGGTAGGCCGAGACGAACACCGGGACCGAGAAGCCCAGCACCGAGAAGGCCATCAGGCCGCGATCCAGCCAGCCGCCCGCGCGCCAGGCGGACAGCACACCGAGCGGGACGGCCACCGCCACCGCCAGGGTGATGGTGAGCAGGGCCAGCGAGAGGGTGGGCTCCAGGCGCTGCGCGATGAGCTCGGTGACGGGCAGCTTGTAGTAGTAGGACTGGCCCAGGTCGCCACTGAGCAGCTGGCCCGCCCAGATGACGAACTGCTCGGGGATGGAGCGATCCAGCCCGAGTGTGGCGCGGATCTGGGCGATCTGCTCGGTGGTGGCGGCGTCGCCCGCCAGCACCGCCGCAGGATCGCCCGGCGTGAGTCTCAGCGTCAGGAAGACCAGCACCGCCACGACCAGCAGGACGGGCAGCGTGGCGGCCAGGCGGCGCAGCAGGAAGGAGAACATCTCGCGCAGGGTTCAGTGCAAGCGGATCCGGCCCGCCGCGCGCGCCGCGGGGGCTCAGTCCTTCTTGATGTTCCAGTAGATGTTGCCGTTGCTGATGAACACGCCGCTGATGTTCTTGCGAACGGCCATCGGCTGGTCGTACTGGCCGAGGTTGACGTGCGTGCCGACCTCGAACATCCGGGCGTGCATCTGGTCGGCAAGCTTCTTCTTGGCCGCGTCGTCGGTGGCACGCATGAAGGCGTTGCGCAGTTCCACCAGCTTGTCGTCCGTGGCCCAGCCGAACCACACGCTCTTCTCGCCTCGGGTGTCGGTGACCGGGTTGGCGATCGGGCTCCACACGTCATAGGTCTGCCATGCCGTGAGGAACATGTGCCAGCCGCCCTTGTCCGGCGCGTCCTTCTTGGCACGACGGCCCACCAGGGTCTGCCAGTCCATGGCCTGCAGGTCGACCTTGAAGCCGGCCTGACGCAGCAGCTGCGCCGCCACGTCGGGCAGCTTCTGGATCGCGGCCAGATCGGTGGGCTTGAGCACGACGATGGGCGTGCCGTCGTAGCCGCTGGCCTTGAGCAGGTCCTGGGCCTTCTTCATGCTGGACTTCATCTGCAGGTCGCTGCCGGCCAGGCTGCCGTAGGGCGTGTTGCAGATGAACATCGAGCCGCAGGTCTTGTAGAGCTCCTTCACGCCCACCTGGGCGCGCAGGAAGGGCTCCTGGCTGAAGGCGGCGATCACGGCCTGGCGCACCTTGGGGTTGTCGAAAGGCTTGTGCAGGTGGTTGAAGCGCGCCATGTACTGCAGGCCGAAGTTGGAGTACTTCGGGATCACCAGGTCCTTGTCGGCCTTGACCTGCTCGTAGAAGTCGAAGGGCAGCGACTCGATGATGTCGATCTCGCCCTTCTTCAGCGCATTGACCTGCGCCTGCGCGTCGCGCAGCGCCAGGTTCCACTCCACGCGGTCGACGAACACGCGCTTGCCGCCCGTGGTACCCGAGGGCGGCTCGCTGCGCGGCACGTACTTCGGGTTCTTCAGGTAGACGGCCTTGTCGCCGGGCTTGAACTCGTCGCGCTTGAAGATGTACGGGCCCGAGCCGATGTGCTCCTCGATCTGCTTGAAGGGATCGGTGTCGGCGATCCGCTTGGGCATGATGAAGGGCACGCTGCTGGAGGGCTTGCCCAGCCCCTCGAGCATGAAGCCGTTGGCCTCGTTGAGGAAGATGCGGAAGGTGTCGGCAGACGGCGAATCCATGCGCAGGACGAACTGCATGAGCGCCGAGCCCATGGCGTCGCGCTTGCCCCAGCGCTGCAGCGAGGCGATCACGTCCTCGCCCGTCACGGGCTTGCCATCGTGGAACTCGAGCCCCTTGCGCAGCTTGAAGGTCCACAGCCGCTTGTCCGGGCTCTCGGTCCAGCTCTCGACCATCTGCGGCTTGACCTTGCCGTTCTCATCGGTGCCGAAGAGCGTGTCGTAGATCATGTAGCCGTGGTTGCGGCTCATGTAGGCGGTGGTCCAGATCGGGTCGAGCACCGCGAGGTTGGAGTGCGGCACGACGCGCAGCACGCTGCTCTGGGCGTGGGCGCCCACGGCGGGCAGCAGCGAGCCGGCCACCAGGGCGGTGGCGATCAGGTGTCGACGAAGCAGCGTCATCGGAGGGCCTCCACAAGCGTCATGGAAAAGGGGTTGATCGAGGATGCGGCGCCGACGGCGGGCGGCGGCCTGCATGCCAATGGGCAATTGTGGTGCCGATGCGCCCGCCCTCCGATCAGGGCAAACGCACCCCCGGCGCCCGGGTGCCGGCGCCCGCGGCGTTCGGCCGCACCAGCGCAGGCTGCCGCGCCAGCAGCGCCCCGGCCTGCCGCTCGTAGCCCGCCGCCAGCGCCAGCAGCGCGGCATCACCTCGGGGCCGGCCGATGAGCTGCAGGCCCGTCGGCCAGCGCCCGCTGGGGTCGAAGCCGGCGGGCACGCTGATGGCCGGCAGCCCGGCGAAGGTGGCGTACAGCGTCGCCTCCATCCATCGGTGATAGGTGTCCATCGTTCGGCCGGCAATCTCGCGCGGCCAGGTTTGCGCCAGCGGGAAGGGCCAGACCTGCGCGGTGGGCAGCGCCAGGGCGTCGAAGCGCTGCATCAGCCGCACCATGTGGGCATGGAAGGCGCTGCGCACCTGGGAGGCCTGCATGAAGGCCTGGAACGACAACCCCTGGGCCTGGTCGTGCTCCCACAGGGCCTCGGGCTTGACGAGGCGCCGCGCTGCCTGGCCACCGCCATGCGCCGCCATGGCCGCCGCGACCGAAGGGGCCACGAGCGCACGGCGCCAGACGAGCCAGGCCTCCCAGAGGGCGTGGGGGTCGAAGCCCAGCGCCACCGGCTCCACCTGTGCGCCCGCTTCGGCGCAGCGCGCAAGCGCGGCTTCGCACGCAGGCAGGATCCCCGGCTCCACCGGCAGGTGGCCGCCCAGGTCGCCCAGCCAGCCGATGCGCGCACCGGCCAGCGCCCGGTCTGCCTGGTGCGGCGTGGGAACGAAGCTGCGTGCGGGCTGCGCCAGGGACAAGGGCGCGAAGGGCTCGTGCCCGGATTGGGTCGACAGCAGCGCGGCCAGGTCGCGCACGGTGCGCGCCATCGGGCCATCGGTGCCGAGTTGGCTGACGAAGACCTCGGGCTTGGGCCAGGCCGGCACGCGTCCGGCGCTGGGGCGCAGCCCGAAGAGGTGGTTCCATCCCGCCGGGTTGCGCAGCGAGCCCATGAAGTCGGATCCGTCGGCCACCGGCAGCAGGCGCAGTGCCAGCGCCACGGCGGCCCCGCCGCTGGACCCCCCGGCGCTCACCGTGTCGTCCCAGGCGTTGGGGGTGGGGCCGAAGAGCGTGTTGTAGGTGTGCGAACCGAGCCCGAATTCCGGCATGTTCGTCTTGCCGATGACGAGGCAGCCGGCGGCCTTCATGCGCGCGACGAAGGTGCTGTCACGCTCGGGCATGGCACTCGCCAGCAGCGGGCTGCCGAAGGTGGTGGGAAAGCCCACCGCGTGCCCGGTGTCCTTGATCGCCTGCGGGATGCCGTGCAGCCACCCGCGCGAGCCGCGCGCGCTGCGGCGCGGGGCGAGCTCGGCGTCACGTGCATCGGCCTGGCGCAGCAGCTCCTCGGCTGGCGCCAGGTTGACGAAGGCCCGGTAGTGCGGGTTCAGCGCCGCCACGCGGTCCAGCGTGTGCCGCATCACCTCCCGGCAGGAGACCTGCCGGCGGTGGATCGCACTCGACAGCGCCTCGGCGGACAGCTCGTGCAGCTCGTGCATCGTGCTCCCCTCAGGCCATCGCCGGCGGCGGCACGAAGGCGCGCCAGTGCTCCTCGAGGAAGCGCGCGAAGCGCAGGCAAACCGGGTCGCCGAAGACCGGGCCGATCACCTGCGCGCCGATCGGCAGGCCCTCGGGCGACTGGGTGAGCGGGAAGACGGTGGCCGGCAGCCCGACGAGCCCGGGGTAGCCGGCCCAGAAGAGGCTTTGCGTGCTCGGCTGCGGCCGACCGTTGACCGGGATCATCCGCTCCCAGCGGAAGCCCTGCTGGTTGTGCGCGAAGGCAGCGCTCGTGGCGATCGGGCACACGAGCAGGTCCCAGCGCTCGAAGAAGCCGGCCCACTGCGCGCGCAGGCTGGCGCGCCGCTCGTCGTAGCGTACCCAATCGCGGTGGCTGAGCGTGTTGCCGCGCCAATGCCACGCGGGGAACTCGGCGCTGCCGGGCGGGAAGGCGGCAGCGTGGCGCTGCGCAGCGGCGTAACCGGCATCGTCGAGCTGCGCGCCCGTGGCCGCGCGCAGCAGGTGCACATAGACCTCCCAGGCCTCGGCGCTGTCGACAGGGCGCACCGTCGTGTCGACAGCCAGGCCCTGGTCGGCCAGGAAGACTGCAAGGTGCTCCAGCCCCTCGCGCACGCTCGCGTCGACCTCGGCGCAGGCGTCGTCGGTCACCACCGCCACGCGCAGCTGCCGCACCGGCGTGCCCGCGTCACGCCACTGCACCGGCACGCGGCCCATCGGCCCGAAGGCCGACAGCGGCGCGCTGATCACGTCCAGCGCCACGGCCAGGTCGTGCGCGCTGCGGGCCAGGGGACCGGCGGCTGCGATGTCGGTTGCATCTGCACAGACGTCTCCGGGCAGCTCGTGGCCCTGCAGCGGCACCACGCCCCAGGTGGGCTTGTGGCCGTAGACGCCGCAGTAGTGGGCGGGGTTGCGGATCGATGCGCCGATGTCGCTGCCGAGCTCCAGGGCCGAAAAGCCCGCGGCCAGGGCCGCGGCTGACCCGCCCGAGGAGCCGCCGGGGGTGCGCGACGGGTCCCAGGGATTGCGCGTGGTGCCGTAGACGGGGTTGAAGCTCTGCCAGTCGGCCAGTGCGGTGGGCACGTTGGTCTTGCCCAGGACGATGGCGCCCGCCTCCACGAGGCGCTGGACGGCCAGCGCATGGCGCGTGGCCGTGTGGTGGCGCAGGTGCTCGAAGCCCCAGGTGGTGGGCAGGCCCGGCACGTCGAAGGACTCCTTCACCGTGATCGGCAGCCCGTGCAGCGGCCCGCGCAGCTCGCCGCGGGCGCGGGCAGCGTCGGCCGAGTCAGCCTGCACGCGCGCCCGCTCGAAGTCGCGCACCACCACGGCGTTGACGCCGCCGTCGAGCCGCTCGATGCGACCGATGAAGTGCTGCAGCAGCTCGCGCGAGGACAGCTCGCCGCGGCGCAGGCGCCGCGCGAGCTCGGTGGCACTCAGGAAGGCAAGATCGGTCATGGGCGCTCCGTGAGGCGCACACGCCGCCGGCAGGGTTGCGGCTGCGGGCGCACCCGCGGCATTGTGCACAGGGCGCCGGCCCGCCGGGCCTCAGCTGCTGCCCATGCGTCTGACCGAGCCGCTGCCCGCGATCGAGCTCTCGATCTGCGGCGAACCCTTGTAGCGCACGTCGCCCGAGCCGGCGACGCTGACCTTGAGATGGCGCACGGCCTGCACCTGGGCATCGCCGCTGCCGGCCACGCTCACCCGCACCTCGTCCGCCTGCAGCTCGGCAGCCTTCACGTCGCCACTGCCGGCCACCGCGATCGTGAGGGACTCGGCCCGGCCGCTGGCGGTCACGTCGCCACTGCCCGAAAGACGCACCCCCAGGCGCGCCACCTGCATGCCGGCCAGCACGACGTCGCCCGAGCCCGACAGGGTCAGCTCGAAACGCTCCGACCGCAGCGCGTCGATCCTCACATCGCCCGAGCCTGCGAGCGTGAAGCCGCGCAGGGTCTTGACGTCGACCAGCAGCTCCGGCGCCGGCAGCCCGCTCAGGGAGTAGCCCGGCTTGATGCCGATCTCGAGCGCGCGGTCGCTGCCGGTGCCGGTCACCTGGGTCTCGATCAAAGGCAGCAGGTTGCGGTCCGCCTGCACCGTGATGCCCTCGCGCCCGTCTTGCCGCACGCGCACCTTGAAGTGCCCGGCCACCCGAATCGACTCGAAGGACGCCAGGTTGCGACTTTCGCTGACGATCTCTCCGGAACCTTGCACCCGTTTGCCCGAGCCGAAGCTCCACGTCCAGGCCTGGGCGGAAGCCGCACCGACCATCAGGCCGGTCGTGGCAGCCAGGGCAAGGAATCGACGGCGTCCGGTCATGGCGTTCTCCTGCGGGGGGTGAATACGCGGATGGTGCCCCGCATCCTCCCGGGCGCCCAGGCCTTTGCGACAGGCTGCGCCCCGGCATGACAGGCTGCACCGGTGCGCGACCGGTGCGCCCTCACCCTTTGGCCGGATGCCCCGTGCGCCAGCCTAGGCCTGCATCCACAGCGGCGCCACGAAGGCAAAGAAGGCACCCACCGCGAAGAGCACGACCGCGCCCACCCACACCCAGCGCGACCAACGCCGCGTGCGCAGGCAGGCCTGGCGCAGCACGGGATCGATCGGGCACGGCGCCGTTCGCAGGTGCCACTGCAGGGCACCTGCAGCGGCCAGCAGCAGCGCTGCCACCCCGAAGACCGGTGCCTTGTACTCGCTGATCCACACCAGCGCCGGCACGGCGCTCACCAGCCCGGCCAGCGCCGCACCGAGCCCGAGCGAGACCAGCAGCGCGGGCAAGGCGCAGCACACGAGCGTGCCGCCGCTGGCCAGCAGCGACAGCCAGGCCGACCACCAGCCGGCCGTGGCGGCCTTGTCGTCGACGTCGGCCGGCGGCGAGGCGCGCAGCCCGGCGCTCACTGCCGCGTGCGCATCTGCTCGCGCAGCTGCGCCACCGTCTGCGTCATCGGCTCGGCGCGGGTCACCTCGTAGCCGGCCTCGACGACCTCGGCCTTGAGCTTGTCCACGGCCAGGGTCTGGCCGGGCTTGGCCTGCACGGCCACCACCTTCTGCTTGAGGTTGATGTAGAGGTCGGCCGTCTCGGGCAGCTTCTTCAGCCGCGCCTCGATGCCCTGCGCGCAGAACGCGCAGACCATGCCGTTGACGGAGAGCTTCACGGCCGAGGCGTTGGCCGCAGGCGTGGCGGCTGCGGCCTTGGCCGGTGCCGGGGATTGCGCACGCACGGGCGTGGCCAGCACGGCCAGGGCGGCGCCGGCCAGCACGGCCGACGCCATCAGCGCCAGGCGCGCAGTCGGAAGGGAACGGATGGCGGTTCGGGTCTTCATGGGAAGTCCTTTCTGGGAAGCATTGGAAGGAAGGATCGGCACGAAAGCCGGGAATTCAAGGTGTGGGCTCATGGCACCCACATGAAACTCAGGTGCGCGGTGTCGCGGCGCGCGCCCAGCTCGAGGAACCAGCGCCGGTGGATGAGGCGCACCATCGGCATCCACTCGGTCTTGGCGACTTCGTGGGCCAGGGCGCCTGCGCGCGGGATGCGCTCGCGCTCACGCCGAGCCTCGAGCAGGATCCAGGGCTGCACCTGCTCGTACTCGACCTCGTAGAGCGAGAAGCCCGTGCGGGCGTAGGCCGACTCGCGTCGCCAGTCGCCCGCGCGCTTGGCCTCCACGCCGCCGCCCACGTAGAGCCGGGTGGTCTCCCAGTCGGCGAGCAGGGCCGGCGACACGAGCGTGCGCGAGCCGCCGGCCAGCCCCTCGCCGCGCAGCGACCCCAGCTGCCCCACGAACCACAGGTTGGCCTGCGCATGGGGCAGGTTCCAGCGGTGCAGGAGCCGGGTGTAGGTGAGCGCGGCCGACTCGCGCGACGAGCGCATGCCCATGCCGCCGTGCGCGGGGCTGTCGAAGCGGGCCGTCGCCGCCCCGATGGCATCGTGACTGGTGAGGGCGTAGTTCGCGGAGAGCTTGTTCGAGCCCTCCTCGAAATCGCCCATCACCATCCAGTAGCCCTGGGAGGCCATGGGCAGCGCCAGCGAAGGGCCGGCCGAGAGGGCCATCAGGGCCAGCAGGAAGGACCCGACGAACGCGCGCCACCTTGCAGCAAGGTGATGGGGCCGCGGGAGCGGGGATGGGGAAGACATGAACGACACTCCTGAGACGGGTAGCAGCGCGGGCACGAGGCGCCGCGCAGAGGTTCCATCGGGGTCCGGCCTCGAACCAGGCAGACCCGGGCACCGGTCGCGTCGACCGGTGGCGTGGAGCGTCAGGCTCGGGGAGGTCGTTCCAGCGAAGCGGCCATCAGGCGGCCGGTGTGCCGGGGATGGGCCGCCGCCGGGGCCACCGACGGCGGCTCCGAGACAGACGCCCATTCACCTGCCGGCACGGCCAGCGGGGCGTGGCACAGGTCACAGGTCGAGCACAGGTGCGTGGCGGGCGCGGGATCGGCGGCGAGCATCGCGAGCTCGTCCTCGGCCAGGCCCGCATGACACGGCGGGAGCGCGGCGGCGGCCTCGACCGCAACCGGCGCTTCCGGCCCGGGAATGGCCATGCCCGCCGCCGCCCAGCCGCGCAGGGGCAGCAAGGCAATCAGCAGGAGGATGACCCACGCGCGACGCATGAGCTCACTATAGGGCAGAAAAGGCGCGGTCGCTGCGCCGCGCAGCCCTAACGCCCTGCCAGCACAGCAGCCTGCGCCGCCTTCACCTCGGCGCGCACGCTCTCGGTGAGTTCGGCCTTGAGCGCCGAGAACACCGGCGTCGTCTTCATCGCGTAGTGGCGCGGGTGCGGCAGGTCCACCGGGCGGTCGAGCTTGATGCGCCCGGGGCGTGCGCTCATCACGACCGTGCGGCTGGCCATGAAGACGGCCTCGTCGATGTCGTGGGTGACAAAGAGCACCGTCTTGCGCTCGGCCTCCCAGATCGACAGCAGCAGCTCCTGCATGAGCTCGCGGGTCTGGTGGTCCAGCGCGCCGAAGGGCTCGTCCATGAGCAGGATGCGCGGGCCGTTGGCCAGCGCCCGGGCCAGCGCGGTGCGCTGCTGCATGCCGCCCGACAGCTGTTTGGGGTAATGGTGCTCGAAGCCGGAAAGCCCCACCTGCGCGAGGAAGCCGCGCGCGATCTCCTCCTGCCGGGGACGCGGCATCCCGCGCTCGCGCAGGCCGAAGCAGACGTTGTCGAGCACGTCGAGCCAGGGAAAGAGCGTGTAGCTCTGGAACACCATGCCGCGGTCGGCACCCGGGCCCGAGATCGGCCGGCCGTCGAGCCGGACCTCCCCCGCGGTGGGATGGTCCAGGCCGGCGACGATGCGCAGCAGCGTGCTCTTGCCGCATCCGCTGGGCCCGAGGATGGTCACGAAGTCGTTCTCGGCCACGTCCAGGTCGGTGGCCTGCAGCGCGAGCGTGCCGCCCTGGCGGCCATCGAAGCGCCGCTCCACGCCGTGCACCGTGAGGATGGGGTTCATCGGCCGAGCTGCGCCCAGGGAAAGAGCCGCCGGTTGGCGGCCTTGAAGAGGAGGTCGCTGGCCAGGCCGATCAGGCCGATGACGATGATGCCGAAGATGATCTGGTCGGTGGCCAGCAGCGCCTGGCTGTCCGTGATCATGTGGCCGATGCCGCTGGACGCCCCGATGAGCTCAGCCACGATGACGTAGGTCCAGGCCCAGCCCAGCACCATGCGCAGCGTCTCGGCGATCTCGGGCGCTGCGCCCGGGATCAGCACCCGCCACACCAGCGAACGGTCGCCCGCGCCGAGGGTATAGGCCGCCTCCACCAGGTCGCGCCGCGTGTTGCCCACGGTCACGGCGATCATGAGCACGAGCTGGAAGAAGCTGCCGATGAAGATCACGGCGAGCTTCTGCGCCTCGCCGATGCCGGCCCACAGGATCAGCAGCGGGATGAAGGCGCTGGCCGGCAGGTAGCGTGCGAAGCTGACGAAGGGCTCGAAGAAGGCCTCCACCGGCTTGTAGGCACCCATGGCCACCCCCAGCGGCAGCGCCAGCGCCGCGGCGATCACGAAGCCGCCGACCACCCGCCAGACGGTCATGCCGATGTCCTCGGCAAAGCCCATCTGCGTCAGCAGCGTCCAGCCCGACCTGAGCATCGTCAGCGGGTCGGCCAGGAAGGTCTTGCTGACGAAGCCGCCCAGCGTGGCC
>JBBAPJ010000042.1:0-19453 GCA_040400855.1 Rubrivivax sp. | reverse complement strand
TGCCCTACAGCTACGCCGGCACCATGGGCCTGGTGCAGGGCGAGAGCATGGCCGCACGCTTCTTCAATCGGCTGGGCGCCTCGCGCCTGGACCGCACGATCTGCGCCAATGCAGGAGGCGAGGCGCTGGCCGCCACCTACGGCGGCAAGGTCGGCATGCACGTACAGGACTTCGAGCAGGCCCGGCTGATCCTCATCTGGGGCAGCAACCCGATCGCCTCGAGCGTGCACTTCTGGAGCGTGGCGCAGGCCGCCAAGCGCGCCGGGGCGCGGCTCGTGGCCATCGACCCGCGCCGCACCGAGACGGCCGACAAGTGCCACGAGCACGTGGCGCTGCTGCCCGGCACCGACGGGGCGCTGGCGCTGGGCCTGATGCACGAGCTCATCGTGCACGACTGGCTCGACCACGACTACCTCGCGCGCCACGTCGACGGCTGGGAGAAGCTGCGCGCGCGCGCGCTGCAGTGGCCGCCGGCCCGCACCGCGCAGGTGTGCGGCATGACGGAGCAGCAGGTGCGCGAGCTGGCACAGGCCTACGGGACGACGCGCCCGGCGGCCATCCGCCTGAACTACGGGATGCAACGCGCGCACGGCGGCGGCAACGCGGTGCGCCTGGTGGCACTGCTGCCCTGCTTGACGGGTGCCTGGCGCGACCGTGGCGGCGGCATGCTGCTGTCGTCCTCGGGCTGGTTTGCATCGGCCGTGGACACGGCTGCGCTCGAGCGGCCGGACCTGATGCCCTCGCCGCCCCCGCGCATCGTCAACATGAGCACGATCGGGCGGGAC
The DNA here is from genome assembly GCA_040400855.1 of Rubrivivax sp. GTDB lineage: Bacteria > Pseudomonadota > Gammaproteobacteria > Burkholderiales > Burkholderiaceae_C > Rubrivivax. Next base: position 18,668 of record JBBAPJ010000042.1, on the reverse strand, counting down.
CTGCTGCGTGAAGCCTCGCCGGGCTTCGGCCCGCGCATCGAGGCGGTGGTCGTCTACAACAGCAACCCGGTGGCGGTGGCGCCACAGTCGGCCAGCGTGGCAGCAGGATTTGCGCGCGAGGACCTCTACACGGTGGTGCTCGAGCACTTCTTGACCGACACGGCCGACCTGGCCGACATCGTGCTGCCGGCCACGACGCAGCTCGAGCACCTGGACGTGCACCGCAGCTACGGCCACACCTGGGCACTCGTGAACCAACCGGCGATCGCCCCGATCGGCGAGGCACTGCCCAACACCGAGATCTTCCGGCGCCTGGCGCGGCGCATGGGCTTCGACGAGCCGTGCTTCGCCGACAGTGACGAGCAGATCGCGCGCGCCGCCTTCCGCCCCGAGGCGGTCGACTTCGACGCGCTCGCGCGCACCGGCTGGGTGCGGCTGCGCGTGCCCGATCGGCCCTTCGCCGAAGGCGGCTTCCCGACGGCCAACGGCCGGGCGGTGGTGGATGCCCCGGGCTTGGGCGTGCCCGACCACGTGCCCAACCACGAGAGCGTGCAGTCGAGCCCGCAGCTTGCTGCGCGCTACCCGCTGGCGATGATCTCGCCGCCGGCGCGCAATTTCCTGAACTCCACCTTCGTCAACGTGCGCAGCCTGCGCGCCATCGAAGGTGAGCCGCTGGTGGAGATCCACCCGGACGATGCACGCGTGCGGGGCCTGGAAGATGGTCAGGTGGTGGAGGTGTACAACGACCGTGGCCGGCACCGCTGCCGTGCGGCGGTGAGCACGCGGGCGCGACCCGGCGTGGTGGTCGGCCTGGGAATCTGGTGGCGCAAGCTCGGCCTGGACGGCACGAACGTCAACGAGCTCACGAGCCAGGCCCTGACCGACATCGGCCGTGCCCCGACTTTCTACGACTGCCTGGTCGACGTGCGGGCAGCGGCCCCGTGCGACTGATCCTGCTCCTGGTGGCGCCGCTGGTGCTCGGCGGCTGCAGCCTGGGCTACTACGCCCAGTCGGTGCGCGGTCACCTCGACCTGGTGCAGCGTGCCCGGCCGGTGTCGGACTGGATCGCCGACCCGGCCACGCCCGAGGTTCTGCGCGAGCGGCTGGAGCTGGCCCAACGCATGCGCGACTTCGCCGTGCGTGAACTTGCGCTGCCCGACAACGCCAGCTATCGCCGCTACGCCGCCCTCGGCCGGCCGGCCGTGGTGTGGAACGTCGTGGCGGCCCCCGAGCTATCCCTCACGCTCAAGACCTGGTGCTACCCGGTGCTCGGCTGCGCGGGCTACCGCGGCTACTTCGAGCGCGCGCCGGCCGAGGCGCTGGCGCGCGAGCTGCGTGCGCAAGGCTGGGAGACGAGTGTCTACGGCGTGCCGGCGTACTCGACCCTCGGCTGGACCAACTGGCTGGGCGGCGACCCGTTGCTGGACACTTTCGTCAACGGTCAGGAAGGGGAACTGGCCGGACTCCTGTTCCATGAACTCGCGCACCAGGTCGTCTACGTGGACGACGACACGGCCTTCAACGAGTCCTATGCGACAGCGGTGGAGCGACTGGGGCTGCAGCGCTGGTTCACCCAGCCGGGGCGTGAGGCTGCGCGGCTCGCCCACGAGCGGGCCGAATCACGCCGGCGCGACTTCCGCGTGCTCGCGCGCGCCGCGCGCCAGGAGCTCGAGGCCCTGTACCGCAGCGAGGCCGATCCGGCGCGCAAGCGCTTGGACAAGGAGGCTGCGCTGGCGCGCCTGCGCGCCGGGCATGATCAGCTCAAGGCCGGACCCTGGCAGGGCTTTGCAGGCTACGACGGCTGGTTCGCGCGCGTCAACAACGCCGCCTTGGCCGTGCAGGGCGCCTACGACGACCTGGTGCCCGCCTTCGAGCGCATCTTCGACGAGCAGGGACGTGACTTCGCGCGCTTTCACGCTGCGGTGCGACAACTCGCCGCCTTGCCTCGGGCCGAGCGACGCGCCAGACTCCTGGCCGAGCCGGTCATGCGCCCCGCGGCGCGCGCCCCGCAGACCCGAATCGTAGGAGGACAGCCATGCCCGACCTGAAGATCCACCGCGCCCACTGCCTCGGGCTCGAGCGCGCCCGCGAAGTGGCGTGGAAGTGGGCCGAGGATGCCGAGCGCAAGTTCGACATGTCATGCACCGTGATCGAGGGCGAGTTCAGCGACACGGTGGAGTTCACGCGCAGCGGCGTGAACGGCACGCTCGTGGTGGCGGCCGACCATTTCGAGCTCAAGGCCCGCCTGGGCTTCCTGCTCGGGGCCTTCAGCCAGACGATCGAGACCGAGATCCAGAAGAACCTGGACGAGCTGCTCGCCGCCGCGCCGGCCAAGGCCGGGCGGCGCAAGGCCTGAGGCCGCCTACTTCAGCGACTCGATCAGGTCGATGTAGGCCTGGCGCGCATCGTCGGCCGACTGGCCCTTGAGCTCGGCCCAGGCGTCGTACTTGGCGCGGCCCACCATGTCGGTGAAGCCCGGTCGCTTGCCCTGCACGTCGCCCTCGGTGGCCTGCTTGTAGAGCGAGTAGATCTTGAGCAGCGTCATGTTGTCGGGCCGCTCGCTGAGCTTCTTGCTGTCGGCCACGGCCTGCTCGAAGGCGGCTTGAAGGTCGGCCATGTCGAATCCCTCCTGGTGAGCATGTGGGGGCGGTGTCGCCCGGCTGGCACGTGACCCCGCTTGGGCGCAGCCCCGTGCCGATCCGGGCTTGCGTGAAACCCGGGGTTGACGCCCCGGATGTTACCCAGCATCGTGCCCGGCGCGTGGATCGTGCCCCACGGCACCTCCATCTCCTTCGCACCCGCAAAGAGGCCCCGATGACCGCCACCCGCATGTCCCGCGTCGACACGGCCTGGCTGCGCATGGACAGCGACGTCAACCTGATGATGATCGTGGGGGTGTGGCTGCTGCAGCCAGCCGTCACGCTCGAGGCGCTGCGCGCGTGCATCGGCGAGCGGCTGCTGCGCTACGAGCGCTTCGGCCAGCGGGTACAGCAGGATGCGCTCGGTGCCCAGTGGGTCGACGACGAGCACTTCGACATCACCCGCCACGTGGTGCCGGCGCGCCTCGTGCGCCGGCGGGGCTTGGGCGAGCGCGACGCGCTCAAGGCTCTGTGCGGCGAGCTTGCTTCCGCGCCGCTGGATCCCCGCCACCCGCTGTGGCAGTTCCATCTCGTCGAGCATTACGAGGGCGGCAGCGCGATCGTGGCGCGGCTGCATCACTGCATCGCCGACGGCATCTCGCTGATCTCGGTGATGATGAGCATCACCGACGGCGGAGCCGCCCCGCCCGAGCGTGAACGGCGAAAGGGCCCCGCCTCCGATGGGCCGTCTGGCGAGGGGGCCGATGGCGCCACCGACTGGCTGGCCGACCTCCTGATCCATCCCTTGGGCGACCTCGCCGTCAAGGCCGTCGGCCTGGCCGGCGGCGGCGCATCGCGCTCGCTGGACCTGCTGGCCCACCCTGGTGCGCCGCTGGCGGCAACGGTCGACCTCGCGCGCTCGGGCGCACAGCTCGTGAGCGACGCGGCCTCGATCCTGCTGATGCCCGACGACTCCCCCACGCGGCTCAAGGGGGCGCTTTCCGGGCGCAAGGTGATGGCCTGGAGCGAGCCGATGCCGCTGGCTGACGTGAAGTCGATCGGCAAGGGCCTGAACTGCTCGGTCAACGACGTGCTGCTGGCCTGCGTGGCCGGCGCCGTGGGCGAATACCTGCGGGCTTGTGGCGACGACCCTGCCGGGCAGGAGATCCGGGCCATGGTGCCGGTGAACCTGCGCCCGCTGGAGCACAGCCACGAGCTGGGCAACCGCTTCGGCCTGGCCCCCCTCGTTCTGCCCGTGGGCATCGTCAACCCGATCGAGCGAGTCTACGAGGTGCGCCGGCGCATGGCGGCACTCAAGGGCAGCTTCCAGCCGCTGCTGGCCTTCGGCGTGCTGGCGCTGGCCGGCGTGCTCGTCAAGGGCGCGCAGGACGCGCTGCTGGAGACCTTCTCGCGCAAGGCCACCGCGGTGATGACCAACGTGCCGGGGCCGGCCAGGCCGCTTCAGTTCTGCGGCTCCACGCTTCGCCAGACCATGTTCTGGGTGCCGGCCTCGGGCAACATCGGACTGGGGGTGTCGATCCTGTCCTATGCGGGCGGGGTGCAGTTCGGTGTGGTGGCCGACACCGCGCGCTGCCCGGATCCGCAGGCGCTGATCGCGCAGTTCGAGCCCCAGTTCGAGCTGCTGCTGCTGGCCACGATGATGCTGCCCTGGGCCGGCGAGGACGGCGGGCCCTGAGGTGGCCCCGGCCCCTCAATCCTCCAGCTCGGCGCGCGCCATCTCCACGTCCAGTCGCTCCATCGCATCGATCGGCTCGCAGGCGGCTGCGTCCGCATAGAGCTGTTCGGCCTGCTTCATGCGCTTGTCGCCCTCGAGCATCACGAGGCCGTTGGCGTACTCCACCATCGCGATGGCGCTCGTCGGGTTCAGTGCCAGCGCCCGCTCGTACATCTTGAGCCCCGTGGCGGCGTCCGCCCCTTGCGTGCGCCCGAGCAGCTTGCCCACCTTGTCGATCACCTCGGCGTGGAAGGCGCCCAGCGCGATGTGGGCGTCGGCGTGCTTGGGCGCGAGCCTGATCGTGGTCTCGAGTGCCGTCTTCACCTTCACCCCCAGGCCCTGGGTGAGCGCCTTGGCCACGCTGATGCCCTGCCCGTAGCGCCCCAGTGCGTAGGCCTGCCAGTACCAGGCGCTCGGATTCTTCGGCTCGGCCTGTTGCTGCGCAGCCGCCCGCTCGGCCGCCTGCATGAACATGTCGAGCTTCGTCTTCTCGCTCTTCTCGAGGTAGTTGGCGTAGATGCACTGGGCCTTGTTGGCCACCGTGAGGCCTGCGCCCCCGGCCTTCAGCCCGGCTTCGAAGGCCTTCTGGAAGTCGCCCGCGTGAAAGAGCGCCCAGGCCGCCAGCACCTTCTCGTCCTTGGGCAGCGGTTCCGCATCGCCGGCGTGCAGGCGTGCCCAGTGCTTTTTCAAGGCGGCGGCTTCGTAGCGGTAGGCGGTGGCGTCGTAAGGGAAGGCGGTCCACTTGGCCATCGTTGTCTCCTCAGGGGGTGCCGGGGGGGGTGTGGCGATTCGGCAAGGCCGCGGGTGCATGCGCGGGTTCGCCAGGTCGTGCATAGGCTTGCGCCAGTGTGCTCAAGTGTGCGCGCGAGCCCGGCTCGAGCCAGGGCACGAGCAGGTTCAGCGTGTGCCAGGCGCCGCGCGCGAGTGCCTCGCCTGCGTGGGCGGGCTCCAGCGCGCGGCGCGGGTCACGCACGTACTCGAAGCTCAGCCAGTAGCTCAACAACACGACCATCGAGGTCGACACGGGGGCGTCTTGATCAGCTTCCATCTGCAGCACGCCCTCTTGCCGCAGCGCCTGCAGCATCGTGCGAACGGCTGCGATCTTGCGGGCCAGCGCGCGCTGCACGCGGGTCTCGAGGCGCCGGTTGCGCGAAAGCAGCTCGTTGAGGTCGCGGTACAGGAACCGGTGGGCCCAGATGAGCTCGAACAGCATCTGGAAGAAGAGCCAAGCATCCTCGATGTGGCGTGCCGAGCCCGCAGCCTCGAGCAGCTCTTCCAAGTCCCGTGCGTAGCGGTCGAACAGGGCGTTGAGCAGCTCGTCCTTGGCTGGGTAGTGGTAGTAGAGGTTGCCCGGGCTGATGCCCAGCTCGGTGGCGATCAGCGTCGTGCTGACGTTGGGCTCGCCGAAGCGGTTGTACAGGGCGAGCGTGGCCTCGAGGATCCTCTCGGCGGTGCGGCGCGGCTGCTTTGTCTGCCCCATTGCTGCCGATTCTGGCACCGGGTCGGCCCGGCCCGACTGCCTACAATCCCGGCCATGCGCGCAGTGGAGTTCCAGCAGGTCGGCAAGACGTTCCAGGGTGCGCGCGGCAGCCTTCGGGCGCTGGATGGCGTGACCTTCGACATCGAGCCAGGCGAGTTCTTCGGCCTGCTCGGGCCCAACGGGGCGGGCAAGACGACCCTCATCAGCATCCTGGCCGGCCTGTCCCGGGCCAGCGAGGGGCGCGTTCGGGTGATGGGTCACGACGTCGTGGACGACTACGCGGCGGCGCGGCGTGCGCTCGGGATCGTGCCGCAGGAGCTCGTCTTCGACCCCTTCTTCAACGTGCGCGAGACGCTGCGCATCCAGAGCGGCTACTTCGGCGTGCGCCACAACGACGACTGGATCGACGAGCTGCTCACCGAGCTGGGCCTGGCCGACAAGGCGCAGGCCAACATGCGCCAGCTCTCGGGCGGCATGAAGCGGCGCGTGCTCGTGGCGCAGGCGCTGGTCCACCGGCCGCCGGTGATCGTGCTCGACGAGCCCACCGCCGGCGTGGATGTGGAGCTGCGCCAGACGCTGTGGAAATTCATCTCGCGGCTGAACCGCGCCGGCCACACCGTGCTGCTGACCACGCACTACCTCGAGGAGGCCGAGGCGCTGTGCGGGCGCATCGCCATGCTCAAGCAGGGGCGCGTGGTGGCCCTGGACCGCACGAGCGCACTGCTGGCGGGCACGGCCAGCACGATGCTGCGCTTCAAGACGGACGACGTGCTGCCCGCCCCGCTGGCCGCCCGGGCCCGCGTGACGGGCCGCATCGCGCAGCTGCAGGCCCACGATGCCGCGGAGGTCGAGACGCTGCTGGCGGCGTTGCGCGAAGCCCGCGTGCGCGTGGAGGACCTCGAGATCGGCCGGGCCGACCTGGAGGATGTGTTCGTCGAGATCATGAGCGGGGCGAGGGCACACGCATGAGCCGCATGCGCGACCGCTTCGCCGGCGCAGCACCCCTGTTTCGCAAGGAGCTGCTGCGTTTCTGGAAGGTGGCCTTCCAGACGGTGGCCGCTCCGGTGATGACGTCCCTGCTGTACCTGTTGATCTTCGGCCACGTGCTGGAAGGCCGCGTGGAGGTCTTCCCGGGCGTGGGCTACACGAGCTTCCTCATCCCCGGGCTCGTGATGATGGGCGTGCTGCAGAACGCCTTTGCCAACACCAGCTCCTCGCTGGTGCAGAGCAAGATCACGGGCAACCTCGTCTTCCTGCTCGTCACCCCGCTGTCGCACTGGGCATGGTTCATCGCCTACGTGGGCGCCTCGGTCGTGCGCGGGTTGGTGGTGGGCGGGGGTGTGCTGCTGGCCACTGCGTGGGCGGTGCCGCTGCAGCTGGCCGAGCCAGGGTGGATCCTCGTCTTCGCACTTCTGGGCGCGGGCATGCTCGCAGCGCTCGGGCTGATCGCTGGCCTGTGGGCCGACAAGTTCGACCAGATGGCCGCCTTCCAGAATTTCATCATCATGCCGTTGACGTTCCTGTCGGGCGTCTTCTACTCGGTGCACTCGCTGCCCGCGGCATGGCAGGCCGTGAGCCACCTCAACCCCTTCTTCTACATGATCGACGGCTTTCGCCGCGGCTTCTTCGGCGTGAGCGACGTCTCGCCTTGGCTGAGCCTGGCAGTGGTGGGGGCGAGCTTCGCGGTCGTCTCGGGTCTGGGGTTGCACCTGCTGCGCAGCGGCTACAAGATCCGGTCCTGATCCCTCGCAAGGGCCCAGGTGATGGGCCGTACCGGCCCATAATGCGGGCCGTCATGCGTGAACCCACACCTGCAGAAGTCGAGTCCTACATCGCCGCCGGGCTCGAGTGCGAGCAACTGGCCGTGGAAGGCGACGGCCGACATTTCTACGCCACCATCGTCTCGGCCGAGTTCGCCGGGCTGAGCCGGGTGCGCCGCCACCAGCGTGTCTACGCGGCGCTGGGCGATAGAATGCGCGAGCAGATCCACGCGCTGTCGATGAAGACGCTCACCCCCGCCGAATTTGCCGCCCAAGGCGGCGCGGCCCCCCACCACCCCTGACCGACCCGCGGGCGTCCGCGGGTTGGCCGTTGCGCCTGCCCCGGCCGGCGTCACCTCCAGCCCGCTGTGCGCCCCGCACAGCCTCATGGACAAACTCCTCATCCGCGGCGGCCGGCGCCTGAACGGCGAGATCCCGATTGCGGGCGCAAAGAACGCCGCCCTGCCCGAGCTGTGCGCGGCGCTGCTGTGCGCCGAGCCCGTGGTGTTCGCCAACGTCCCGCGCCTGATGGACGTGGCCACGACGATGAAGCTGCTGCGGCAGATGGGTGCCACTGCCGAGTGGGATGACGCCGCCGGTACCGGCCCCGGACAGCTCGTCGTGGATGCCGGCCCGGTGAACAGCCCCGTGGCACCCTACGAGCTCGTCAAGACGATGCGCGCCTCCATCCTCGTGCTCGGGCCGCTGCTGGCGCGCTTCGGGGTGGCGATCGTCTCCCTGCCGGGTGGCTGCGCGATCGGCTCGCGGCCGGTGGACCAGCACATCAAGGGCCTGCAGGCGATGGGCGCGCAGATCACGGTGGAGCGCGGCAACATCATCGCCAAGACCACGCGCCTGAAGGGCGCGCGCATCACCACCGACATGGTCACCGTGACCGGCACCGAAAACCTGCTGATGGCGGCCTGTCTGGCCGAAGGCGAGACCGTGCTCGAGAACGCCGCCCAGGAGCCGGAGGTGCCCGACCTGGCCGAGCTGCTGATTGCCATGGGCGCGCGCATAGAGGGCCATGGCACGCGCCGCATCCGCATCCAGGGCGTGCAGCGACTGCACGCGCCCAGGCAGCCGCACCGGGTCATTCCGGATCGCATCGAGACCGGAACCTTCCTCTGCGCGGTGGCGGCCGCCGGCGGCGACGTGAGGCTCACCGGCACGCGCGCCGATCACCTGGACGCGGTGCTCGACAAGCTGCGCGAGGCCGGGGTGTCGATCGAGTGCGGGCCCGACTGGATCCATGTGCGCACCGACGGCCGCCCGCGGGCGGTGAGCCTGCGCACGAGCGAGTACCCGGCCTTCCCCACGGACATGCAGGCGCAGTTCATGGCCGTCAACTGCATTGCCGAAGGCGCTGCGCGCGTGTCCGAGACGATCTTCGAGAACCGCTTCATGCACGTCAACGAGCTGCTGCGCCTGGGGGCGAGCATCCAGGTCGATGGTCACACCGCGGTGGTGCAAGGCGTGGACAAGCTCTCTGGCGCAACCGTCATGGCCACCGACCTGCGCGCCTCGGCCAGCCTCGTCATCGCCGGGCTGGTGGCCGAAGGCGAGACGGTGGTGGACCGCATCTATCACCTCGACCGCGGGTACGACCGGATGGAGCGCAAGCTCGCCGGCGTCGGGGCCGACATCGAACGCATCCGGTGAGATTGCGGTGAGCAGCGACGCCCTCCTCACGCTGGCGCTGTCCAAGGGCCGCATCTTCGACGAGACGCTGCCGCTGCTGCGCGCGGCCGGCATCGAAGTGACCGAGGACCCGGACAAGAGCCGCAAGCTGATCCTGCCCACCAACCGGCCCGGGCTGCGCGTGGTGCTGGTGCGGGCGACCGACGTGCCCACCTATGTGCAGCGGGGCGGGGCGGACCTTGGCGTGGCGGGCCTGGACACCCTGCTCGAGCACGACGAGTCGGGGCTGTACCGGCCGCTGGACCTGAACATTGCGCGCTGTCGCATGAGCGTGGCGGTGCGCGCCGACTTCGATTACGCACACGCGGTGCGCCAGGGCTCGCGCCTGCGCGTGGCGACGAAATACACCCACCTGGCGCGCCAGCACTTCGCCGACAAGGGCGTGCACGTCGACCTGATCAAGCTCTACGGCTCGATGGAACTGGCGCCCCTGACGGGGCTGGCCGATGCGATCGTGGACCTGGTGTCCACCGGCGGGACGCTTCGGGCCAACCAGCTCGTCGAGGTGGAGAAGATCCTGGACGTGTCGGCGCGGCTGGTGGTCAACCAGGCTGCCCTGAAGCTCAAGCGCGAGCCTATTCGCCAGCTCGTCGATGCCCTGGAGGCGGCCGTGAACGGAGACGCGCTGTGAGCGGGGACCGCGCCGCCCGCCCCGTGCGCATCGCGCGCCTGGATACCGCGCAGCCGGACTTCGAGAGCGCCTTCACGGGCGTGCTGCACTGGTCGGCCGATACGGATTCGGCCATCGAGGAGCGCGTGGCCGGGATCGTGTCGGACGTGCGCAGCCGCGGCGATGCGGCCGTGCTCGATTACACGGCCCGCTTCGACGGTTTGCACGTCGCTTCGGTGGCGGCGCTGGAACTGAGCGCCGACGAACTGCGCGAGGCCCTGGCGCGCATCACGCCCGCCCAGGCCAATGCGCTGCGCGCAGCGGCTGCACGCGTGCGGGACTACCACGCCCGCCAGCTCGAGGCCTGCGGCCGCAGCTGGCAGTACCGCGACGCCGACGGCACGCTGCTGGGGCAGAAGGTGACGCCGCTGGACCGCGTGGGCCTGTACGTGCCCGGCGGCAAGGCGGCCTACCCGTCCAGCGTGCTGATGAACGCCATTCCCGCCCAGGTGGCGGGCGTGGGCGAGATCGTGATGGTGGTGCCCACCCCGGTGCGCGGCAGCGTGGCCACGGGCGGCAGCGGGGGTGGCGAGACAGCCGCCGTGGGCGAGCGAAACGACCTCGTGCTGGCCGCGGCCTCGCTGGCCGGCGTGACCCGCGCCTTCACCATCGGCGGGGCACAGGCGGTGGCGGCGCTGGCCTACGGGACGGCTTCCATCCCGCGCGTGGACAAGATCACCGGCCCGGGCAACGCCTTTGTCGCCAGCGCCAAGCGTCGCGTCTTCGGCCAGGTGGGCATCGACATGATCGCCGGCCCGAGCGAGATCCTCGTGCTCGCCGACGGCACCACGCCAGCCGACTGGGTGGCCATGGACCTCTTCAGCCAGGCCGAGCACGACGAACTGGCCCAGAGCATCCTGCTGTGCCCCGATGCGGCCTACCTCGACGAGGTGGCCCGTGCGATCGACCGGCTCCTGCCCGGTATGCCCCGGCGCGACGTCATCCGCGCCTCGCTCGAGGGGCGCGGCGCGCTGATCCGCACCCGCTCGATGGAAGAAGCCTGCGCGATCAGCAACCGCATCGCCCCCGAGCACCTCGAAGTGAGCTCGGCCGACCCGCATCGATGGGAGCCGCTGCTCAGGCACGCCGGCGCCATCTTCCTCGGGGCCTACACGAGCGAGAGCCTGGGTGACTACTGCGCCGGCCCGAACCACGTGCTGCCGACCTCGGGCACGGCGCGCTTTTCCTCGCCGCTGGGCGTCTACGATTTCCAGAAGCGCACGAGCCTGATCGAGGTGAGCGCCGCCGGTGCGGCCACCCTGGGCCCGGTGGCGGCCGAGCTGGCCTATGGCGAAGGCCTGCAGGCGCATGCGCGTGCGGCCGAACTGCGGCTGCCGGCTGCGCAGGGGCAGCCCGCGCCCGGCGCTTCCGCGCAGCAGGCGCTGCCGCACGGCCAGGCCTTGCTGCAGGCCTGCATCGCCCGCACCTTGCGCCATGACGTGCAGTCGATGCACGCCTACGCGGTCCAGCCGAGCGCGGGCTACGTGAAGCTCGACGCGATGGAGAACCCCTTCACGCTGCCCCCCGAGCTGCAGCGCGAACTGGGCGAGCGGCTCGGCCGCGTGGCGATCAACCGCTACCCGGGTGTGGGTGGGGTGGCGCTGGTGCAGGCGCTGGCGCGCCATGTCGAACTCCCGCAAGGCTGCGCGCTGATGCTGGGCAACGGCTCGGACGAGCTCATCGACCTGCTGTCGGTGGCCTGCATGAAGCCCGGCGCCACCGTGCTCGCACCCCTGCCGGGTTTCGTGATGTACGAGATGAGCGCGAAGCTGCGCGGCCTGGCCTTCGTCGGTGTCCCGCTGCAGCCCGACTTCGCGCTCGACGCCGATGCCATGGTCGCGGCCATCGAGCGGCACCGCCCGGCGCTCACGTACCTCGCCTACCCGAACAACCCTACCGCCAACCTCTTCGACGACGCGGCCATCGACCGCGTCGTGGCGGCAGTGGGCGCGCAGCACGGCCTGGTGGTGATGGACGAGGCCTACCAGCCGTTTTCCTCGCGCACCTGGATGAGCAGGATGGCCGCGCACCCGCATGTGCTGGTGCTGCGCACGCTCTCCAAGTTCGGCCTGGCCGGCGTGCGCCTGGGCTACCTGTGCGGCGCGGCACCGCTGATCGCCGAGATCGACAAGGTTCGCCCGCCCTACAACGTGGGCTCGCTCAACGCCGAGGCGGCGCTCTTTGCCCTCGAGCACGCGGACGAGTACGCCAGCCAGGCCGCCGTGCTGCGCGGGGAGCGCGCGCGCATGCAGCAGGTGCTGCACCGGATGGCCGGTGTGACCGCCTTCCCGAGCGAGGCCAACATGGTCCTGGTGCGCGTGCCGGATTCCGCGCGTGCCTTCGAGGGCCTGAAGGCCCGCGGCATCCTCGTCAAGCACATCGCCGGGCTTCACCCGCTGCTGGCCAACTGCCTGCGGCTGACGGTGGGCACGCCCGAGGAAAACGACCGCCTGCTCGCGGCCCTGAAGGAGAGCCTGTAGATGAACCGTACCGCAGAAGTCAGGCGCGACACGAAGGAGACCCGCATCCGCGTGCGGCTCGACCTGGACGGCACGGGCCAGGCCAAGCTCTCCACCGGCATCGGCTTCTTCGACCACATGCTCGACCAGATCGCCCGCCACGGCCTCGTCGACCTGGAGATCGAGGCGCAGGGTGACCTGCACATCGATGGCCACCACACGGTCGAGGACGTGGGCATCACGCTGGGCATGGCGGTGGCGCAGGCCGTGGGCGACAAGCGTGGCCTGACGCGCTACGGCCACGCCTACGTGCCGCTGGACGAAGCGCTGTCGCGCGTGGTGATCGACTTCTCGGGCCGCCCGGGGCTGCACATGGACGTGCCCTTCAAGAGCGGGATGGTGGGTGGCTTCGACACGCAGCTCGCCTATGAGTTCTTCCAGGGATTTGCCAACCACGCGCTCGTGACGCTGCACATCGATAACCTGCGCGGCGACAACGCGCACCACCAGTGCGAGACGGTGTTCAAGGCCTTCGCGCGGGCGCTGCGCATGGCGCTGGCGCTCGATCCGCGCGCGGCGGGCGTCATCCCCTCCACCAAGGGCGCGCTGTAGCCGCACGTCCCGCTGCCCGAGCGCGCATCCACATGGCTCGAACCGTCGCCGTCGTCGACTACGGCATGGGCAACCTGCGCTCGGTGTCGCAGGCGGTGGCGCACGCCTGCCGCGACGGGGACTGGTGCGTCGTCGTCACCTCGCACCCCGAGGAGGTGTGGGGGGCCGAGCGCGTGGTGCTGCCCGGGCAGGGCGCGATGCGCGACTGCATGCGCGCGCTCGACGCCTGCGGGCTGCGCGAGGCGGTGTTGCACGCGGCGGCCAACAAGCCGCTCTTTGGCGTGTGCATCGGCATGCAGATGTTGCTCGACCACAGCGAGGAGCAGGACACGCCCGGTCTCGGGCTGATTCCCGGGCGGGTCGTGCGTTTTCGCCTGGAGGGCCGGCTGCAGAGCGACGGCAGCCGCTACAAGGTGCCGCAGATGGGCTGGAACCGGGTCTTCCGCCCGGGTGGCCCGACCCCCGACCACCCGCTGTGGGAGGGCATCCCCGACGGCGCGTGGTACTACTTCGTGCACAGCTACTACGCCGTGCCGTCTGACCGGCACCACACTGCCGCCGAAGCGGACTACGGTGGACGCTTTACCTGTGCCGTGGCCCGGGATAACATTTTCGCCACTCAATTTCACCCCGAGAAGAGCGCTGAGCACGGCCTGGCCCTGTACCGCAACTTCTTGCGCTGGACTCCATGAGCTGCGCGCGCGCCCGAGGCGTCGCGACGCGTGGCAACGGGTCCGTCCATCCCGATTCCTCCACTCCGCTCTGAACGAGCCATGCTGCTGATCCCGGCCATCGACCTGAAGGACGGCAAGTGCGTGCGCCTGCAACAAGGCGACATGAACGCGTCCACCACCTTTGGCGACGACCCCGCTGCGATGGCGCGGCGCTGGCTCGACGCGGGCGCCCGTCGCCTGCACCTGGTCGACCTGAACGGAGCCTTCGCCGGCAAGCCGGTGAACGAGTCGGCCGTCCGCGCCATCCTGCGCGAGGTGGGCGACGAGATTCCCGTGCAGCTCGGCGGGGGCATCCGCGACCTCGACACCATCGAGCGCTACCTGGACGACGGCATCAGCACCATCATCATCGGCACGGCCGCGGTGAAGAACCCGGGCTTCCTCAAGGATGCCTGCAGCGCCTTCGGCGGCCACGTGATGGTCGGCCTGGACGCCAAGGACGGCAAGGTGGCCACCGACGGCTGGAGCAAGCTCACCGGCCACCTCGTGACGGACCTGGCCCGCAAGTTCCAGGACTACGGCGTCGAGGGCGTGATCTACACCGACATCGGCCGCGACGGCATGCTCACCGGCCTGAACATCGAGGCCACGGTGCGCCTGGCGCAGTCGCTCACGATTCCCGTGATTGCCTCGGGCGGGCTGGCCGGCCTGGCCGACATCGAGCGGCTGTGCGAGGTGGAGCGCGAGGGCATCAGCGGCGTCATCTGCGGCCGGGCCATCTACACCGGCGAGCTCGACTTTGCGGCGGCGCAGGCACGCGCCGACGAGCTGGCGGCCTGAGCGGCCGCGCACCGCGGCTCCCCGATCGCGCCTGCACGATCCACCCCCATGCTTGCCAAGCGCATCATCCCCTGCCTGGACGTGACCGGCGGGCGTGTCGTCAAGGGCGTGAACTTCGTCGAGCTGCGTGACGCGGGCGACCCCGTGGAGATTGCCGCGCGCTACAACGAGCAGGGCGCCGACGAGCTGACCTTCCTGGACATCACCGCCACGAGCGACGGGCGCGACCTCATCCTGCCGATCATCGAGGCCGTGGCCTCGCAGGTCTTCATCCCGTTGACCGTCGGAGGTGGTGTGCGAACCGTCGAGGACGTGCGACGGCTGCTCAATGCCGGCGCCGACAAGGTCAGCTTCAATTCGGCGGCGGTGGCCCAGCCGCAGGTGATCGCCGATGCGGCCGAGCGCTACGGCTCACAGTGCATCGTCGTGGCCATCGACGCGAAGCGGCGCCAGGTTGGCGCCGATGCAGCAGGGCAGGCACCGGGCTGGGAGGTCTATACGCACGGCGGGCGCCGCGCCACGGGGCTCGACGCCGTGCAGTGGGCGCGGCGCATGGCCGAGCTCGGGGCCGGGGAAATCCTGCTCACGAGCATGGACCGCGACGGCACGCGGTCGGGCTTCGACCTCGCGCTCACGCGCGCCGTCAGCGACGCCGTGCCGGTGCCGGTGATTGCCTCGGGCGGGGTCGGTGCGCTCGAGCACCTGAGCGAGGGCATCCGTATCGGCGGGGCCGACGCCGTGCTGGCGGCGAGCATCTTCCACTACGGCGAGTTCACGGTCGCCCAGGCCAAGCAGCAGCTGGCACGCGACGGGCTGTGCGTACGCCTGTGAAGGGCGCCCCGCACGAGGTGCGCATCATTGGCGGGCAATGGCGGCGCAGCCGGCTCCCGGTGGCCGACCGCCCGGGTTTGCGGCCTACGCCGGCGAGGGTGCGCGAGACGCTCTTCAACTGGCTCGGGCAGGAGCTGTCCGGCTGGCAGTGCCTGGATGCCTTCGGCGGCAGTGGCGCACTCGGTTTCGAGGCCGCCTCGCGCGGGGCTGCGCGCGTGCTCATCGTCGAGCGTGATGCCACGCTCGCGGCGTCACTTCGGGCCTCCCGCGAGCGTCTGCATGCCGAGGCGGTGCAGGTGCTGTGCGCCGAGGGCCTGGCGGTGCTGCGCGCGCAGCCTGCCGCCAGCCTGGACCTCGTCTTTCTCGACCCGCCCTTCGGCAGCGCGCTGCTGACCCCGGCGCTGGAGGCGGCTGCCCAGGCGGTGCGCCCTGGCGGCTTCGTGCACGTCGAGTCGCCCCAGCCGCTGGCGAATCCGCCCGCCGGGCTCTCGCCCTGGCGCGAGGCACGCGCCGGGCAGGTCCACCACGCATTGCTGCGCCGCAACGTGGAATAGGCGCCGCCCGAGCCGCCCGGCTACACTGCCGCTCGCGCCGCGGGGAGGATGGCCCGCAGGAGGACCGACGATGACCGCCAACTCCCCGCTTACCGCCGTCTACCCCGGCACCTTCGACCCCATGACGCTGGGCCACGCCGACCTGATGCGACGGGCCGCCCGGCTGTACGACCGGCTGGTGCTGGCCGTGGCCGCCGGCCACCACAAGCGCACGATGTTCACCATCGCCGAGCGGCTGGAGATGGCACGCGAGATCGCCGCACCCTACCCGAACGTGGAGGTCATGGCCTTTCGCGGGCTGCTGCGCGACTTCGTCGTCGACCTGGGCGCCAAGGTCGTGGTGCGCGGCCTGCGCGCGGTGAGCGACTTCGAGTACGAGTTCCAGATGGCTGGCATGAACCGGCAGCTGATGCCCGACGTCGAGACGGTGTTCATGACCCCGAGCGACCAGTTCCAGTTCGTCAGCGGCACCTTCGTGCGCGAGATCGCCACGCTCGGCGGGGACGTCTCGAAGTTCGTGGCCCCCTCGGTGCTGGAGCGGTTGCGCAGCCGCGTCACGGCCTCCGACGACTGAGCCGGGAGTCGCCCATGGCCCTCTTCATCACCGACGAGTGCATCAACTGCGACGTCTGCGAGCCGGAGTGCCCGAACCAGGCCATCTCGATGGGCGCGGAGATCTACGAGATCGATCCGAACCGCTGCACGGAGTGCGTCGGCCACTTCGACGAGCCGCAGTGCGTGCAGGTGTGCCCGGTGAGCTGCATCCCGGTGCACCCGCAGCACATCGAGACGCGCGAGCAACTGCTGCGCAAGTACCAAGGGCTCACGGGGAAGAAGGCTCTGGAGGCTTGAGGCCCGGCGGCTGTGCAGGCGCGGCCGCTTCGCGGGGTGCCCTGGGCTGCGACGGGCGTGGTGGTGGCGCGTGCAGCGCACGGGTGGCGCGCGCCATGTCGGCAGTCAGCAGCGCATCGAGCTCCTGGAGCGAGCGCTCGATGGCACCCATGATGGCCTCGCGTTCGGAAGCCGGGGGCTTGCGCAGCACGTAGTCGGCCACCTCGCTCTTCACACCGGGGTGCCCGATGCCCAGGCGCAGCCTCCAGTAGTCGGGGCTGCCGAGCTGAGCGTGGATGTCGCGCAGGCCGTTGTGGCCGGCGTGTCCGCCACCGAGCTTGAGCTTGAGCTGACCAGGCGCCAAGTCGAGTTCGTCGTGCACGACGAGGATCTCGGCCGGGTCGATCTTGAAGAAGCGCGCCAGGGCCGCCACCGACTTGCCCGACAGGTTCATGTAGGTCTGCGGCTCGAGCAGCCACAGCGGCCCGTCGGGCCGGTTCACGCGCGCCACGAGGCCGTGGTAAGCGCGGTCCGCAGCCAGCCGCGCGCCCAGGCGCGCGGCGGCCGCATCCACCCACCAGAACCCGGCGTTGTGGCGGGTGCCTTCGTACTCGGGCCCGGGGTTGCCCAGGCCGACGAGCAGCCGAATCACGAAGTCTTACTTCTTGTTCTGCTTCTCGTTCTTCTTCTTGGCCGGTGTCTTGCCAGCCGGCGCCACGACTGCCGTCGGGGCCGCGGCCTCTTCCTCTTCCTTGGCCACCGTCACCGTGACGATCACCGGGTCGAGCTGACCATGTCGCACGGCCTTGATGCCTTCGGGCAGCTTCAGGTCGCTCGCGTGCAGCGACTGGCCCTTGACGAGACCCGACAGGTCGATCGTGACGAACTCGGGCAGCTGCGAGGCCAGGCACTCGATCTCGAGCTCGGTGGCCACGTGGTTCACCAGGCACTTGTCGGTCTTGACGGCCGGCGAGTTCTCCTCGTTGGCGAAGTGCAGCGGCACCTTCTTGCGCAGCCGCGTGGCTTCGTCGATGCGCTGGAAGTCCACGTGCAGCACCTGCTGCTTCCACGGGTGCATCTGGAAGTCACGCAGCAGCACCTTGTGCACGCTGGCGCCCAGTTCCATCTCGAGGATCGACGAGTGGAAGGCTTCCTTCTTCAGGGCGAAGTACAGGGCGTTGTGGTCGAGCTCGATCGTGGCGGGTTGGCCCGCGCCGTAGACGATGCCCGGCACCTTGCCGGCATTGCGCAGGCGGCGGCTCGCTCCGGTCCCCTGCTGAGTGCGCTCGAAAGCGGTGAATTTCATGGTTGCTCCATGCTGAGGTGGGACGCCCGCGACCAGGCGTCAGGGATACGCGTGCCCCGGCGGGGCGCGCGGCTGGCGGCTCAGAAGTTCTGGTTCTGCTCCGCGAACAGGGATGCCACGGACTCACCGTCGGAGATGCGACGGATCGTCTCGGCAAAGAGATAGGCCACCGACAGCTGCCGGATCTTGCGGCAGCCGCGCGCGGCCTCCGACATCGGGATGGTGTTGGTGATCACGACCTCGTCCAGGCCGCTGGCGGCGATGCGCTCGATGGCCGGGCCGGAGAAGACAGGGTGCGTGCAGTAGGCGTACACCTTCTTGGCGCCGCGCTCCTTGAGCACCTCGGCCGCCTTCACGAGCGTGCCGGCGGTGTCGATCATGTCGTCCATGATGACGGCGCTGCGGCCCTCGATCTCGCCGATCACGTGCATCACTTCCGAAACGTTGGCCTTCGGGCGGCGCTTGTCGATGATGGCCAGGTCGCAGCCGAGCTGCTTGGCCAGCGCGCGCGCGCGCACGACGCCGCCGACGTCGGGGGAGACGACGACGAGATCGGGGTAGTTGCGCTGCTTCAGGTCGGACAACAGCACCGGCGAGGCGTAGATGTTGTCCACCGGGATGTCGAAGAAGCCCTGG
>JBBAPJ010000041.1:0-20137 GCA_040400855.1 Rubrivivax sp. | reverse complement strand
CAAAATCCGCCGCCGCAAGGCGTGCCAGTTCGAGTCTGGCCGCGGGCACCAACCCCGACGCACGCAGGAGCCCGACCATGAGCCGCACCGGCCCCCCCTGGAAGCTTGCCCTGGCCGCCTAT
The DNA here is from genome assembly GCA_040400855.1 of Rubrivivax sp. Taxonomy (GTDB): domain Bacteria; phylum Pseudomonadota; class Gammaproteobacteria; order Burkholderiales; family Burkholderiaceae_C; genus Rubrivivax. The sequence goes on along the minus strand of JBBAPJ010000041.1, from coordinate 20,015 downwards.
GGCCTGGCCGCCTTGTCTGCCCTGAGCACCGCCCACGCGCAGGGCACGGTCACGGCCCTGTGCAGCACCGACCAGGCCTGGTGCGAGCTGGCGGCCCTCGAGTTCCAGAAAGCCACCGGCATCCGCGTGCTGCAGACGCGCAAGCCCACGGGCGAGGCGCTGGCCCAGCTGCGCGCCGAGGCCGCCAACCCCAAGACCGACATCTGGTGGGGCGGCACCGGCGACCCCTTCCTGCAGGCGGCCGAGGCCGGGCTGCTGCAGCCCTACCGGCCCGAGTACATCAACGACCTGCACGCCTGGGCGGTGCGCCAGTACGCGATGTCGCAGAACATGGTCGGGGGCTTCTACACGAGCGCCATCGGCTTTGGCTGGAACACGGAGCTGCTCAAGAAGAAGAAGCTGCCCGAGCCCAAGTGCTGGTCCGACATGATCAAGCCCGTCTACAAGGGCGAGATCGAGATCTCGCACCCGGCCTCCAGCGGCACGGCCTACACGATCCTGGCCGGCCTCGTGCAGCTCATGGGCGAGGACAAGGCCTTCGACTACATGAAGGCCCTGCACCGCAACGTCACCACCTACACGCGCAGCGGCACCGCGCAGGCGCCCAACGTCGCCAAGGGCGAGGTGGCCATCGGCATCAGCTTCATCTTCGGCTTCGACGGCTGGCGCCACAACAAGTACCCGGTGGCCACCGCCGCGCCGTGCGAGGGCACGAGCTACGAGATCGGGGGCATTGCCCTCGTCAAGGGCAGCCGCAACGCGGAAGCGGCGCGGCGCTACTACGACTGGCTGATGAGCCCGGTGGGCCAGGGCATCGGCGCGCGCGCCAACAGCCTGCAGTCGCCGGCCAACCGCACCTTCAAGCCCGACGCGCGCATCCCGAGCATGGACAACGTGCGCCTGATCCGCTACGACTTCGAGAAGTACGGCTCGTCGGCCGAGCGGCGCCGCCTGCTCGAGCGCTGGCGCAGCGAGATCGAGTCGCTGCCGCGCTGAGTCACCGGGCGTGAACCCGGTGCGTGCGCACCGGGCTCACTGCCACCACACGAGCCCGACGAAGGCCGCCAGCAGCACGAAGGCCACCACGAGCCAGCGCTTCCACGCCCCTTCGTCCTCTGCGAAGGGGTCGCTGCTGGCCAGCAGGGCGCTGGCCGGGCGCTGCGGCAACTGCGTCAGCGACGCGCCGAAAGGCAGGTTGATGCGTGCGCGGATGTTCACGGCCCAGCCGTTGGCATCCAGCAGCGGCCCGAGGTTGCGCCGCCGCAGCTTGAACCAGGCCAGGATCATCGAGGGGCCGGAGATGAGCGCCACGATGCCCGCCACCACCAGCGGCATCTTCCACAGCGGCAGCGCAAGAAAGCCCGAGACGATGGCCGCCAGCGCCGTGCCGATGGCCCCCAGGGCCAGGCCGATGGCGGCAAAGATGCCGGCGAACCGGGCGATGTCGAAGGCTGGCGGCGGGGCTGCCGGCGCAGCCGCCACAGGGGCTGCCGCCGCAGCACCGGCGGCGGCGCGCGGCGCAGGAGCGGCAGGCTTGGCGGCGGGCTTGGGCAAGGGCGCCGCCACCTTCAGCGTCACGGGCGCTGCAGGCGGTGGGGCCGTGATCGTCTTGGTCGCATCCGCAATGCCCGCGCCGGCACGCGCATCCACGGCCTTGTCCTGCGCGGCCGCGAACTTCTGCACCTGGTCGCTGATCATCTTCGACACGCGCCGGTACGGGGCCCAGAAGGCCTCGCGCACGCTGATCGGGTTGCTCACGATGCGCACCACGCTCGCCTGCCAGGGCTGGCCCGCGCGGTCGTAGAACACGCCGTTGCGGCCCGGCACCATCATGTCGTCGGCTGTGCCGGCCGTCATCGCGGCCACGATGGTGATGGGCTCCTCGCCCGGGCGCGTGCACTGGCAGTACACGAGGTAGGTGCCCGACAGCGGCGCCATCGCCGCGTGGCGCGCCATGTCGGTGACGCGCAGCACCAGGTCGCAGCTGCGCTGGTCGAGGTACAGCGTGCCGGCCTGGAAGACTGCCCAGCGCGAAGGGTCGTAGAAGTCGGCCAGGTTCACGAAGTTGCGCAGCAGCGTGGCGAAGTCGCGGCGCAGGCGCAGCAGCTTCTCCAGCGCCTCGAGCTCGTCGGCGGCGGTGTCGGCATCCTCGTCGCGCGCGATCAGCTCGGCCAGCCGGGCTTGGGCGTCCGACTCGAGCAGCGCACGCAGCGTGGCCACCGGCACCCCCGCCACGGGCGTCATCGGGCGCTCGGCCTGCCACTGGCGCCAGGCCTGCAGCCGCGCAGCCAGGTCGGCCCAGCTGCCAGCATCCAGGGTGTCGCGTGCACCCAGCAGCGGCACCACCACCTGCTCGCGCAGCGCCGCCATGCGCGCCTGCCAGGCCGGGTTCAGGCCCTCGCGCAGCGGCAGTGCCGCGCCCGCGGCCACGCGCGCCAGCGGCAGCGCCGCCACCCCTTCGTGCTCGGCCGAAAGAGCCTCGCCGGACAGCCCCGCGTACACGGTGTCTGCCGGGTTGAGCGCATCGGCGGCGCGTGCATCGTAGGCCGCCAGGCGGCAACGCGTGAACCAGTCGTCGACCTTGGCGCACACAGCGTCGAAGGCCGCCACCGCCTCGCCCGTGGCGTCGCCCAGCGCCAGGATCGCCCCGGCGCCTTCCTGGGCGCGGCCGTGCCAGTCGCACACCGCCTGCGCATCGGCCATGAAGGCGTCGAGCATGGCACGGTCGATGCCCGGGGCGCCGCTGCGGTCGGCGCGGGGGCCGAGCGTGGCGCCGATCAGCGTGATCGTCTCGCCCAGTGCCGCATCGGGCGCGAGCTCCGCCGGCACGATCCCGTCGCCGTTGAGGTGGCCGGGCTCGTAGAGCTTCGAGGGGTCGGCCAGGTCCGCCACGCCGATCGACTCGGCCTCGGCCCGGCCCAGGTAGGCCAGCGCCTGCCGCGCGGTGGCCAGAAGCTGTGCGCCCGTGGGCTGGGAGGTGTCGAAGTCGGCCAGCGCCACGGTTTCCCCCGGCTGGAAGATCAGCCCCGGCTCGCGCAGGGCCGCGCAGACGTAGCGCGCGGCCTCCTGGATCTCGGTGGCCCCGACGTGCCCCTCGCGGTTGGCATCCAGCAGCTCGAGCGTGCGGGCGTCGAACTCCAGCCCCGAGCTGGGGCAGGCGAGCACGGCCCACAGCTTCTGGTCGAGCGAGTCGAGGTGGCGCAGGTCTTCGGCCCGGTCGATGCGGACCTGGTCGAAGCCGCCAGTGCGAAAGAACCGCCACTCGTGGCGGGCCGGGGAAGCGGGGGTGGAGGTGGAGCGGTCCATGGGGCGAGGATGATAGGCGGGCCGGGCCGCGACCTTCATGCTACAAACCCGGTTGCCGAGGACGCCCCATGCCCCCGATGCCTGCGATCACCCGCGCGCTGCTGCTGAGCTGCGTGGCGGCCTTCTGCCTGAACCTGATCCTGCACCTGGAGGCCTGGCTGGCGCTGTGGCCGCTGCAAAGCGGCCGCTTCATGCCCTGGCAGCTGCTGAGCTACGCGCTGCTGCACGGGGACATGCTGCACCTGTTCTTCAACATGCTGGGCCTGTGGATGTTCGGCAGCGAGATCGAGCGGCTGTGGGGTGGCCGGCGCTACATCCATTTCCTGCTTGCCTGCGTCCTGGCCGCCGCACTCGTGCAGCTCGTCGTGACGATGCTCACCGGCTCCCGGGTGCCCACGGTCGGTGCCTCGGGCGCGCTCTTCGGGCTGCTGCTGGCCTACGGGATGCTGTTCCCGAACCGCACCATCATGCCGCTGTTCCCGCCCATCCCGATGAAGGCGCGCACCTTCGTGTTCGTCTTCGGGGGCATGGAGCTGCTGTTCGGGCTGCTGGGCGGAACGGGCATCGCCCACTTCGCGCACCTGGGGGGCATGCTCGGGGCGTGGCTGATGATCTCCTACTGGCGCGGGCGCGGGCCCTTCGGGCGCCGGCGCTGAGGAGCGCGCGCGTCGAGCCCGTGCGGGCTGCGTGCGCCACCAGAGTCCCGCTCCTGGGGATGGACTTGCGGCGACGGCAGGTGGCAGCCTGCCGGAACTGGCACGCTGCGTGCATGGGGGTTGCGTGATGAAGAGCTTTCTCGGAGTACGCCAGCTCGGCCGCCTGATCACACGGGTGGCGTGTGCGGCACTGCTGCTCGGCCCGGGCCTGCCGGCTCACGCGGCTTCCCTGGAGGACACCTCGCGCGCCCTGCAGCGCGCCAGCGACGCCGTGCTCGGCATCGAGGTGGAGGCCTTGGAAGATGCCCGATCCAGCGCGACGCTGGGCGTGCAGCGCACGGGCTCGGGCGTCGTGATCGGCGCCGACGGCCTGGTGCTCACCATCGGCTACCTGGTGCTCGAGGCGGACAACGTGGTGCTGCTGCCCGACGATGGGCGGCGCGTGCCGGCACGGGTCGTCGCCTATGACGTGGCCACCGGCTTCGGTCTGGTGCAGGCACTCGCGCCACTGCGCATCGAGGCGGTGCCGCTGGGCCGCGCAGCAGCGCTTGACGCGCAGGAGCCGCTGGCCTTCGTCAGCGGCGGGCCGCAGGGCCTGGTGACACCCGTGCGCCTGCTCGAGCGCCGGCCCTTCTCGGGCAGCTGGGAGTACCACCTCGAGCAGGCCCTGTACACCGCGCCTGCCCGGCGCGACCAGAGCGGCGCGGGCCTGTTCAACGGACGCGGGGAGCTCGTGGGCATCGGCTCGCTCTTCCTGGCGCAAGGCGCCCTGACCGGCGCTCCACGCCAGAGCGGCAACGTCTTCGTGCCCGCCGACCTGCTCGCGCCGATCCTCGATGAGCTGCGCGCGCGCGGCCACAGCGCCGCGAGCGAACGCCCGTGGCTGGGCGTGCACTGCCAGGAGACGGCCTCGGGCCTGCGCGTGGTGCGCGTGAACGACGACAGCCCGGCCGACGTGGCCGGCCTGCAGCCGGGCGACACCATCGAGAAGGTGGACGGCGTGGCGGTGCAAGGCCTGGCGGCTCTGTACAAGACGCTGTGGAGCAAGGGCCCGCCGGAGCGCGAGTTCGTGCTCGACGTGCTGCGCCAGGGTGCCCGCCAGACGCTGAAGGTCTACAGCGTCGACCGGATGAAGACCTTCAAGCGCGCCCAGGGGGTGTAGGCGCAGGCACGCAGCCGGCCTGCTCCTGCAGGGCCTGGCGCACCGTGGGGTAGCGCAGCCGCACGCGCAGCTCGCGCAGGAGCCGGTCGTTGGCCAGCCGGCGCGACTCGCCCAGGAAGCTCATGGCCATCGGCCCGAGCTGCGCCGCGGCCGCCTCGCGCGTGAGGCGCTGCGGCCGCGGCAGGCCCGAGAGATCGGCCACCAGTTCGTAGTGCTCGCCCATCTTCAACTCCCCGTCGTCGCAGGCGTGCACGACGCGCTGGGGGCGCCCACGCATCAGCGCGGCGATGCAGGCGCGCGCCAGGTCATCGGCATGCACGTGGTTGGTGTAGACGTCCTGCGCGGCCTCCAGCACGGGCAACCCCCGGCGCAACCGTTCGCGCGGGTCCCCGCCCGCACGGTCCAAGGCGTAGATGCCCGGTATACGCAGCACCGTGACGGTGCAACCGGCCGCCCGCCCGTAATGGCGCAGCCGCGCCTCCGCATCCACCCGGCGCTGCGCGCGGGCGGTGGATGGGGCCACGGCACGGGTCTCGTCGATGCGCGCGCCGGCACAGTCGCCGTAGACACCGCTGGTGCTGCCGTAGACGAGGTGGCCCGTGCGGCCGCCTCGCCACAGCGCCCGCACGAGGGCGGCCGTGCGCGGGTCCGTGTCGCCTGCCCCGGGCGGCGGGGCCAGGTGCAGCACCCGGTCGGCCAGCCCGCCCAGGCGCCCGAGCGTGGCGGGGTCATCCAGGTTGCCCACCAGCGGCACGGCACCCGCGGCCCGCAATTGCGGCACCCGCTCAGGCGTGGAGGTCAGGACGAACACGCGCCAGTGCGCGCCCAGCGCGCGCAGCACGCGCAGGCCCACGTCGCCGCAGCCGACGATCAGCAGCGTCGGGCGCCGGCCCGACCGGGAGAGTTGAGCGCGCATGGGAAGCCTTCGCAGGCAGGCACAATGTCGTTTTCCAGTGTACGGGCGCTGCCCGGGCGCTTGCCGACATGAGCCTGACCGTCACGCTGCAGCCCTCCGGGCGCACCTTCACCGTCGACCGCGACGAACGCATCCTGGCCGCGGCGATCCGCCAGGGCATCGGGTTGCCCTATGGCTGCCGCGACGGCGCCTGCGGCTCGTGCAAGAGCCGGCTGCTGGAGGGCCGCGTGATCCACGGGGCGCACCAGCACAAGGCTTTGTCCGCCGACGAGGAGGCCGCAGGCCTCATCCTGACCTGCTGCGCCACGCCGCAGACCGACTGCGTGGTCGAGGCGCGCGCGGTGGTGGGCGCGGGCGAGCACCCGGTGCTCAAGCTGCCTTGCCGCGTCATGTCGATCGAGCGCCCGGCCCCCGACGTGGCGGTGGTGCGGCTGCAGCTGCCGGCCAACCAGAACCTGCAGTACCGCGCCGGCCAGTACGTGGAGTTCATCCTGCGTGACGGTGCACGGCGCAGCTACAGCATGGCCAACGCCCCGCACCTGCTGGGCACGCCGCCGGCCATCGAGCTGCACATCCGCCACATGCCCGGGGGCAAGTTCACCGACCAGGTCTTCTCCACGATGAAGGAGAAGGACATCCTGCGCCTGGAGGGGCCCTTCGGCAGCTTCTTCCTGCGCGAGGACAGCGACAAGCCCATCGTGCTGCTGGCCAGCGGCACGGGATTCGCGCCGATCAAGGCGCTCATCGAGCACATGGCGCACAAGGGCAATACCCGGCCGGCCGTTCTCTACTGGGGATGCCGCGCCCAGCCAGACCTGTACCTGCACGACTGGGCGCTGCAGGCCGAGCGCGAGTTCCCGTGGCTGCGCTACGTGCCCGTGCTCAGCGAGGCCCGGCCGGAAGATGCCTGGACGGGACGCACCGGCTTCGTGCACCAGGCCGTGATGCAGGACCTGCCCGACCTCTCGGCACACCAGGTCTACGCGTGCGGCGCGCCGGTGATGGTGGATGCGGCCCAGCGCGACTTCGTCGCGCGCTGCGCCCTGCCGCCCGAGGAGTTCTACGCAGACAGTTTCATCACCGAGGCCGACAAGGCCCGGCCAGCGGGCTGAGGGCCGGTCCTCTGCCCGTGCCAGCCTCGCGTCGCCCCCCGCCTGCCCCGCCGGCACGCAGCCTGTCGCAGGCGCTGCAGGAAGCTCCCACCGTGGCCCAGGTACTGGCCGGGCACCGCGAGGCCCACGCCTGCTACGCGCTCATCGAGCCGCTGCTGCCCTCGGGCCTGGCCTCGCAGCTGCGCCCGGGCCCGCTGCAGGATGGCACGTGGACGCTCTTTGCCGCGGGCAATGCGAGCGCGGCCAAGGCCCGCCAGCTGCTGCCGCGCCTGGCCGAACGGCTGCAAGCCGTGCGCGGCGACGTGAACGAGGTGAAGGTGAAGATCGTGCCGCCAGGGGAAGGCCCGCGGTAGGCGGGCCGCCAGGCCCACGGCCGGCTCAGCCGCCGAGGTAGGCGGCGCGCACGCGAGGGTCCTGCAGCAGCTCGTGCGCGGGGCCCTCCATGGTGATTTCGCCCGAATCCATCACGTAGCCCCGGTCGGCCAGGCCGAGCGCACGGCTCGCGTTCTGCTCCACCAGCAGCACCGTGGTGCCGCGCGCGTGGATGTCGCGCACGACCTCGAAGATCTTGTCCACCATGATCGGCGCCAGGCCCATCGAGGGCTCGTCCATCAGCAGCAGCTTCGGGCGCGCCATCAGCGCGCGCCCCATCGCCAGCATCTGCTGCTCGCCCCCGCTCATCGTGCCGGCGAGCTGCGCTGCGCGCTCCTTCAGGCGCGGGAAGATCCCGAACACGCGCTCGATGTCGGCACGCACCTGGCCGTCGGTGCGCACGAAGGCGCCCATCTGCAGGTTCTCGAGGATCGTCATGCGGCTGAAGACGCCGCGCCCCTCGGGCACCATCACGAGGCCCTGGCGCACGAGGTCCCAGGCGCCCTGGCCGCGGGTGTCGAGGCCCATCACCTCGATGCGCCCCTGCGCCGGTGGCTGCGTGCCGGTGATGGCCTTGAGCGTGGTCGTCTTGCCCGCGCCATTGGCACCGATGAGCGTCACGAGCTCGCCCTCGCGCACCTCGAAGCTCACGCCCTTGACGGCCTGGATGCCGCCGTAGGCCACCTTCAGGCCCTCGACCTTGAGCAGCGTCTTCATGGGGCGTGCGCCCCTGCCACGGCGGTGTGCCCGGTGCCAAGGTAGGCCTCGATCACCTTGGCGTCGCCTTGCACCTGTGCCGGCGTGCCCTCGGCGATCTGCTTGCCGTAGTCGAGCACGGTGACGCGGTCGCACAGGCCCATGACGAGCTTGACATCGTGCTCGATGAGCAGGATCGTGCGGTCGTCGCGCCGGATGCGGTCGATGAGCTCGCGCAGCACCGTCTTCTCGGTGGCATTCATGCCGGCGGCGGGCTCGTCCAGGGCGATGAGCGTCGGGTCGGTGGCCAGCGCGCGCGCGATCTCCAGGCGCCGCTGGTCGCCGTAGCTCAGCGTGCGCGCCTTGTACTCGGCGTAGCGGCCGATGCCCACGTAGTCCAGCAGCTGCTGCGCACGCTCGGCGATCTCGCGCTCCTCGCGCCGGAAGGCCGCCGTGCGCAGCACCGCGCCCAGCACCCCCGAGCGCGTGCGCACGTGGCGCCCCACCATCACGTTCTCCAGCGCCGTCATCTCGGCAAACAGCCGGATGTTCTGGAAGGTACGCGCGATGCCAGCCTCGGCCACCTGGTGCACGGCCTCGGGACGGTAGGGCTTGCCGGCAAGCTCGAAGCTGCCCGAGTCGGGCGTGTACAGGCCCGTGATGACGTTGAAGAAGGTCGTCTTGCCGGCACCGTTCGGGCCGATCAGGCCGTAGACCTGCCCGCGGCGGATCGTCAGGCCCACGTCCGACAGCGCCTGCAGGCCGCCGAAGCGCTTGGACACGCCCGCCACGCGCAGCACGGTGTCGTCGGTGCTCATCGCTCGTGCCTCAGCGTGTCTGGCCCGCCGGCTGCGGCGCGGCCTTGCCGTGCTCGCGCGAGGGCCACAGGCCGCGCGGGCGCAGCAGCATGATGACGATCATCGCCAGCGCGATCAGCAGCTGGCGCAGGATCGATGCGTCGATGCGCCCGCCGCTGAGGTTCTGGATGTCGCCGGCCACGTAGCGCAGGACCTCGGGCAACGCGGCAAGCATGAGCGCACCCAGGATCACGCCCGGCAGGTGCCCCAGGCCGCCGAGCACGACCATCGCCACGACCATCACCGACTCCATCAGGCTGAAGGACTCGGGCGAGATGAAGCCCTGGAAGGCGGCGAACATCGCACCGGACACGCCGCCGAAGGTCGCCCCCATCGCGAAGGCCAGCAGCTTCATGTTGCGCGTGTCGATGCCCATGGCCTTGGCCGCGATCTCGTCTTCGCGGATGGCCATCCAGGCACGGCCGATGCGCGAGGTCTCCATCCGGTGGCAGATCACGACGCTCACCACGACGAGCACGAGGAAGAGATAGAAGTACAGGGTCACCGACGGGATGCGGAAGTCGCCCACCATCAGCGGCTTGCCGAAATCCAGGGGCCCGATGCTCATCGAGTCGATGCGGTCCAGCCCGCGCGGCCCGTTGGTGATGTTCACCGGGTGCTCGAGGTTGTTCATGAACACGCGGATGATTTCGCCGAAGCCCAGCGTGACGATGGCCAGGTAGTCGCCGCGCAGCTTCAGCGTGGGCGCACCCAGCAGCACTCCGGCAACGGCCGCCAGGCCGGCGGCCAGCGGGATCACGAGCCAGATCGGGGTGTGCAGCCCGTTCGGGAAGACGCCCTTCAGCCCCTCGAAGGTCTCCCACAGGTGCGGCGAGGCCAGCAGCGCGTACATGTAGGCCCCCACCGCATAGAAGGCGACGAAGCCCAGGTCCAGCAGACCGGCATAGCCCACGACGATGTTCAGCCCCAGCGCCAGCAGCACGTACAGCAGCGCGATGGCCATGATGCGCACCCAGCCCTGGCCGAACTGCTGCGCCACCAGCGGCAGCGCCACCAGCGCGAGCGCGGCGAGCAGGAAGACGACGATCTGGCGCTTGCGGTCCATCGGGGTGTGGCGGGGATCTGCGGGGGTGGACGTCCGGGGAATCGGGTGTGCGGCCGCTCAGGCGCGGTCGGCCACGCGCTCGCCCAGCAGCCCCGAGGGGCGCAGCGTGAGCACGAGGATGAGCGCCACGAAGGCAAAGATGTCGGCGTAGTGGCTGCCCAGCACCCCGCCGGTGAGCGCGCCGAGGTAGCCCGCGCCGATGGCCTCGATCAGCCCCAGCAGCAACCCCCCCACCATCGCGCCGGCCAGGTTACCGATGCCCCCGAGCACCGCGGCCGTGAAAGCCTTGAGCCCCGGCAGGAAGCCCATCGAGTGCTGGACGGTGCCGTAGTTGGCGGCCCACATCACGCCGGCCACGGCCGCCAGTGCCGCGCCGATGATGAAGGTGGCGGAGATCACCATGTCCGGACGCACGCCCATGAGCGCGGCCACCCGCGGGTTCTCGGCCGTGGCGCGCATGGCGCGGCCGAGCTGCGTGCGGTGCACGAGCCACAGCAGGCCCACCAGGATCACCGCCGTGACGACGAGGATGAGCACCTGCGTGACCGTGATCACCGGGCCGCCCAGGTTGATCGGCTCGTTGGGCAGCAGCTGCGGGTAGGGCTTGGGGTTGGGCTTCCAGACGATCATCGCCAGCGTCTGCAGCAGCAGGCTCACGCCGATGGCGGTGATGAGCGGCGCCAGCCGCGGCGCATTGCGCAGGGGCTTGTAGGCGATCTTCTCCACCGCGAAGTTCAGCACGCAGCACACGACGATGGCGCAGCCCAGCGAGATCAGCATGAGCACCCAGCCTGGCCAGCCGGTGCCCGACAGCGCCGTGACCACCGTCCAGCTCGTGAGGGCTCCCACCATCAGCACCTCGCCGTGGGCGAAGTTGATGAGGTTGATGATCCCGTAGACCATCGTGTAGCCCAGTGCCACGAGGGCATACATGCTGCCCAGCACGAGGCCGTTGATGATCTGCTGGATGAAGGTTTCCATGCGGGCGGCGCCGGCAGGGCGCGTGGACGCGCCGAAGGCGCAAGGAGCGAGAAGCGGCCGATTGTAGGCAGGTCGCCTGCCGGCTTCGTGCAGGGGTTGCCCTGCGCCCAGCAAGGTCAGCGCCGCGGCTGCGGCGCGGGCCCGCCCTGCGCGGCCGGGGCCTGAGCCGCGCGAGCGGCCGCATTGGCCGCCCGCAGCTCGGCCAGGCGCTCGCCGATGCGGATCTCCAGGCCCCGCGGCGCCGGCTCGTACAGCCGCACCTCGGGCATGCCGTCGGGCAGGTAGCGCTCGCCGGCGGCAAAGGCACCGGTCTCGTCGTGGGCGTAGCGGTAGCCGCGGCCGAAGCCGAGGTCCTTCATCAGCCGAGTCGGGGCATTGCGCAGCCGCTCGGGCACCGGGCGCGTGCCTTCGCGGCGCACGAGTTCACGCGCCTGGTTCCACGCTACATAGACGGCGTTGGACTTCGGCGCCACCGCCAGGTAGACGAGCGCCTGCGCCAGTGCCAGCTCGCCCTCGGGCGAGCCCAGGCGCTCGTACACCTCGGCCGCGTCCAGCGCCAGGCGCAGCGCCCGCGGGTCGGCCAGCCCGATGTCCTCGCTGGCCATGCGCAGCATGCGCCGCGCCAGGTAGCGCGGGTCGGCGCCGCCGTCGAGCATGCGCACGAACCAGTACAGGGCCGCGTCCGGGTCCGAGCCGCGCACGGCCTTGTGCAGCGCAGAGATGGTGTCGTAGAACTGGTCGCCGTCCTTGTCGTAGCGGCGCAGCAGCGTGCCCAGCGCCCGCTCCAGCGTGGCCTCGTCGATCGCGGGCTCGCCGGCTGCAGCCTCCACCGCGATCTCGTAGGCATTGAGCAGCCGCCTGGCGTCGCCATCGGCGTGGGCCACCAGCCGTGCACGCGCCTGGGGGGTCAGCGGCGGCGCGTCCAGGCGCGCCTGCGCGCGCTCGAGCAGCTCGACCAGCTCAGCCTCGGCCAGCGGCTGCAGCACGTGCACGGTGGCGCGTGACAGCAGCGCCGCGTTCACCTCGAAGGAAGGGTTCTCGGTGGTGGCACCGATGAAGGTGAACAGGCCCGACTCCACGTGCGGCAAGAAGGCGTCCTGCTGCGCCTTGTTGAAGCGATGCACCTCGTCGACGAAGACGATGGTCGCACGCCCCTGCGCGCGCGCCAGGCGCGCGAGCTCCACCGCCTCGCGGATGTCCTTGACGCCCGCCAGCACCGCAGACAGCACGATGAACTCGGCCCGCACGGCACCGGCCAGCAGCCGCGCCAGCGTCGTCTTGCCCACGCCGGGCGGCCCCCACAGGATCATCGAGTGCAGCCGCCCGGCCTCGAAGGCCGTGCGCAGAGGCTTGCCCGGCGCGAGCAGGTGGCGCTGGCCGATGACCTCCTCGGGGGTGGCCGGGCGCAGTCGCTCGGCCAGCGGGATGGCGGGCTCGCTCACTGCTCGATGACGTCCGTGCCCGGCGGCGGCGTGAAGCGAAAGGCCCCGGGCGTCACCGGGGTGTTCAGGCGCAGCTCGCGCAGCTCCAGGCGCGAGCGCTGGCCGAAGCTGTCGCGCAGCTCGAGCACGGCCAGCTCGGCGCCCCGAAAGCCCACGCGCAGCGACTGGATCGGCCCGTCCTTGTCGCGCGGCAGCGCCTGCACCCACTCCAGGCCCCCTTCGGCGGGCAGCGCAGCAAGCTCGAAGTCGCGCTCCAGCGCGCCGCCGCCGGCCAGGATCGCCGCCGGGGTCTGGCCCAGCGCCTGCGCCAGCGGACGCGAGGTCGCCTGGCTGAGCTCCGGGTCGTGGATCCACACGCGCGTGCCATCGGCCACGATCAGCTGCTCGAAGGGCTTGGCGTACTGGAACCGGAAGCGCCCGGGGCGCTGGAACTCCAGCGTGCCGGTGGACACGCGCCGCCGCGCCCCGTCTGGCGAGGTCACGGTCTGCGTGAAGGCCGCGCGCCCGGTCGTGGCCTCGCGCACGAAGGCGCGCAGCGCCTCCACGGGGTTCGCAAGGGCCATGCCCGGCCACAGCACCGCAGCGACCCCCAGCAGCAGGGTCGCTGCCAGCATGCGGCCGAAGCCAAGCAGGCCTGCAGGAGGCGCGGGGTGGCTGCTCATTCGGCGCGCGCCGGCACCAGGATGTCGCGGTTGCCGTTGGTGGCCATGGCCGACACGACCCCGGACTGCTCCATCTGCTCGAGCAGCCGCGCCGCGCGGTTGTAGCCGATGCGCAGGTGCCGCTGCACGAGCGAGATCGAGGCCCGCCGGTGCTGCAGCACCACGGCCACGGCCTGGTCGTACATCGGATCGTTCTCGCCGCTGGCTGCGCCTGCTCCCTCCCCTCCCGCCTCGCCCTCGCCGTCGAGCGTGCCGCCCTCCAGGATGCCTTCCACGTAGTTGGGCTCGCCCTGGCTCTTGAGGTACTCGACGACGCGGTGCACCTCCTCGTCGGAGACGAAGGCGCCGTGCACCCGCACCGGCAGGCCGGTGCCTGGCGCGAGGTAGAGCATGTCGCCCTGCCCGAGCAGTGCCTCTGCGCCCATCTGGTCGAGGATGGTGCGGCTGTCGATCTTGCTGGAGACCTGGAAGCTCAGCCGCGTGGGGATGTTGGCCTTGATGAGGCCCGTGATCACGTCCACGCTCGGGCGCTGCGTGGCCAGCACCAGGTGGATGCCTGCGGCACGGGCCTTCTGCGCCAGGCGCGCGATCAGCTCCTCGATCTTCTTGCCCACCACCATCATCAGGTCGGCGAGCTCGTCGATGATCACGACGATGTGCGGCAGCCGCTCCAGCGGCTCGGGCTCCTCGGGGGTCAGGCTGAAGGGGTTGGGAAGCTTCTCCTGGCGCTCGGCCGCCTCCTCGATCTTGCGGTTGTAGCCCGAGAGCTGGCGCACGCCGAGCTTGCTCATGAGCTTGTAGCGCCGCTCCATCTCCCCCACGCACCAGTTGAGCGCGTGGGCCGCCTGCTTCATGTCGGTGACCACCGGGCACAGCAGGTGCGGAATGCCTTCGTAGACGCTCATCTCGAGCATCTTGGGGTCGATCAGGATGAGCCGCACGTCGCGCGCCTCGGCCTTGTAGAGCAGGCTCAGGATCATCGCGTTGATGCCCACGCTCTTGCCCGAGCCGGTGGTGCCGGCCACCAGGCAGTGCGGCATCTTGCCGAGATCGGCCACCACGGGCGCTCCCACGATGTCCTTGCCCAGGCCGATGGTCAGCAGCGACGCCGCGTCGTTGTAGGCCTGAGAGCCCAGGATCTCGGCCAGCCGGATGCTCTGGCGCCGGGCGTTGGGCAATTCGAGCGCCATCGTCGTCTTGCCCGGGATGGTCTCCACGACGCGGATGCTCACCAGGCTCAGCGAGCGCGCGAGGTCCTTGGCCAGGCCCACGATCTGCGAACCCTTGACGCCCGTGTCGGGCTCGATCTCGTAGCGCGTGATGACCGGGCCTGGCGAGGCCGCCACGACGCGCACGGTCACGCCGAAGTCCCCGAGCTTCTTCTCGATCAGGCGCGAAGTCATCTCCAGCGACTCGGCCGAGACCGTCTCCTGGCGCGAGGAGGCCGAGTCGAGCAGGTCCACCTGGGGCAGCCGGGTGTCGGCGAGCTCGGCGAAGAGGGGCTTTTGCCGCTCCTTGGCCACGCGCTCGGAGCGCGGCACCTCGAGCACCACCGGCTCGATCACCAGCGGCGGGGCCTCCCGCGCGGCCTGGGCCTCGCGCAGTTCCTGCACGTCGAGCTCGCGCTCGCGCTGGGCCTGCTCACCCGCACGCGCATCCTCGGCCTGCTCGCGCCGGTTGGCGCGCCGCTCGCGCAGGGCATCCACCCAGGCGCCCAGCCGCTCGGCCACTGCCAGCCACGAGAAGCGAAAGGTCAGCGACAACCCGGCCACGAGCGCGGCCACCCACGCCACGCCCGAGCCTGCAAAGCCCAGCGCCCGCATCGACAGCGGCCCGAGCGCGTGGCCGAGCACACCGCCTGCCGCCCCGGGCAGGTGCGGCTCGAGCCGGTACAGACGTGTCCACTCCAGCGCCGTGCTCGCGCACACGAGCAGCACCAGGCCGAGCACGAACCAGCCCTCCTCGACCCAGCGCGCACGCGCGACCTCGTCGACGGGGTCCGCGGCGGCGGGGCCCGCCGCCCTCGTGGCCCCCGCGCCCGGGGACTCGGCCCGCAGCAAGGCCCGCAGCTCCGAGGCCCAGCGCCAGGCTGCTGCCAGGACGAGCCACCACACCGAGAATCCGAAGAGGAAGAGGCCCAGGTCTGCCGCCCAGGCACCCACGGCGCCCGCGCGGTTGTGGACGACCGAGCCGCCGCCGGAGGTGCTGAAGGCGGGATCAGCCGCGCTGTGCGTGAACAGCGCAAGCACGAACAGGAGCCAGACGACCCCGGTGGCCAGCAGCACGAGGCCGCGGCGGCCGCGGGGCCGCGCACGGCTGGCGCCCGCAGGGGCGCTGCGGCCGGCGGCCGCGCCGAGCGAGCCGAGAGGGAAGGTCATGCCGCGAATTGTGGCGCATGACTGCCGCGCGAGGCGGCCCCCGTCAGACCTGCAGCAAGGACTCCTTGAGCACGACGCGTCCGTCGGGCAGCGTCTGGATCGCGCCGCGCACCTCGAGGTCCTTCATCACGCGGCTGACCATCTCGCGCGAGGCGCCCACGACCTTGGCCATGTCCTGGCGGCTGACCTTGTGCGGGATGATGCGCCCGTCCGAGGCCACGTCCGACATCTCCACCAGCGTGCGCGCGACCCGGCCGTAGACGTCCAGCAGCGCCAGCGACTCGATCTGCCGGTCGGCCGCGCGCAGCCGGCGCACGAGGCCGCGCATGATTGCAAAGGACAGGCTCGAGGTCTCCGGCAGGCAGCGTGCAAAGTCGCTGCGCGACAGCATCAGCGTGTCGGTGGGCACCTCCGAGCGCACGGTGGCCGAGGCCGGCTCGTTGTCGATCAGGCTCATCTCGCCCACGTGGTCGCCCGGCTCGAGCACGGCCAGGATCACCTCGCGGCCGCGGTGATCGGAGGCAAGCACGCGCGCCCGCCCGTTGAGCAGGATGTACAGCGCCGGGCTCAGGTGGCCCTGCTCGACCATGATCTCGCCACGCCGGAAGCGTCGCTTCACGACACAGTTGGCGATGAGCTGCGCCTGCTCCTGCGTGATCGAGGAGAACACCGGCACGCGCCGGATCAGGTCCAGGTTAGAGATCATCGACATGAAACTTGCCTCCAGTGGGGCGCCAAGCCCGAGACCTCGGGTCGCACCGCCTTGGAGCAGTTTTCGGCAGCATTTCACGGAAACTAAAATCCGGCTCGAGCCCGCCCTTCGGGTCGACCCTGCCCCAGCGCCCCCGCGCGGGCACCCCCAGCCTCCTTGCGAAAGCCCTCCCCCATGTCCGCCCCGACCCGGCACGCCCGCCTGCTCATCCTTGGTTCCGGCCCGGCCGGCTACACCGCCGCCGTCTACGCCGCGCGTGCCAACCTGAATCCCGTGCTGATCACGGGCCTGGCGCAAGGCGGCCAGCTGATGACCACCACCGAGGTCGACAACTGGCCGGCCGACGCCAACGGCGTCATGGGCCCGGACCTGATGCAGCGCTTCCAGCAGCACGCCGAGCGCTTCCACACCGAGATCGTCTTCGACCACATCCACACCGTCGACTTCGGCCAGCGCCCCTTCACCCTCACGGGCGACTCGGGCACCTACACCTGCGATGCGCTGATCATCGCCACCGGCGCCAGTGCCAAGTACCTGGGGCTGCCCAGCGAGCAGGCCTTCATGGGCCGCGGCGTGAGCGGCTGTGCCACCTGCGACGGCTTCTTCTACCGCAACCAGCCGGTGTGCGTGGTAGGCGGCGGCAACACCGCGGTGGAGGAGGCCCTCTACCTGTCCAACATCGCCTCGAAGGTGCACCTCATCCACCGGCGCGACAAGTTCCGCGCCGAGGCGATCATGGTGGACAAGGTGATGGCCAAGGTGCAGTCGGGCAAGATGCAGCTGCACCTGTGGCACACGCTGGACGAGGTGCTGGGTGACGCCAAGGGCGTCAACGGCGTGCGCATCCGCTCCACGCAGACCGGCTCGACCACCGACCTGGACGTGCAGGGCTGCTTCATCGCCATCGGCCACCAGCCCAACACCGACATCTTCCAGGGCCAGCTCAACATGAAGGATGGCTACATCGTCACCAGGAGCGGCCTGGAGGGCCTGGCCACGCAGACGAGCGTGCCGGGCGTCTTTGCCGCCGGCGACGTGCAGGACCATGTCTACCGCCAGGCGGTGACCAGCGCAGGCACGGGCTGCATGGCCGCCCTGGATGCGCAGCGCTACCTGGAGCAGCTCGAGGGCTGAGAGCACCCCGCGCGCGGCCTGCCCGTGCGGCCGCAATTGAGGCTATAATCGCGGGCTTTGCCGCATTCGGCAGCGTCTATCACGTAAGAGATTCGGAGCAGCGTCATGGCACGCGTCTGTCAGGTCACGGGCAAGCGCCCGATGGTGGGAAACAACGTCTCCCACGCCAACAACAAGACCAAGCGCCGGTTCCTGCCGAACCTGCACTACCGCCGTTTCTGGCTCGAGAGCGAGGGGCGCTGGGTGCGCCTGCGCGTGTCCAACGCGGCGCTGCGCCAGATCGACAAGGTCGGCATCGACCAGATCGTGGCCGAGCTGCGCGCCAAGGGCGAGCTCTGACCCCCACCCCCGACTGACTCAGGAGAAGCGCCATGGCCAGCAAAGGCGGACGCGAGAAGATCAAGCTGGAGTCCACTGCGGGCACCGGTCACTTCTACACGACCAGCAAGAACAAGAAGACCACGCCCGAGAAGCTCGAATTCCTGAAATTCGACCCGAAGGCGCGCAAGCACGTGCTCTACAAGGAGACGAAGCTGAAGTGACCGGCTTCGCCCCATGAAAAAAGCCCGCCAGCCGGCGGGCTTTTTCTTTGCGCGGCCGGCCGCTCAGGCCTGGGCCGCGCGCAACCTCACGGAGAAGTCGCGCAGGCTGGCGATGCCGCTGGCCTCGGCCTTGGCGCACCAGGCCTGCAGGTCGGCCACCAGCTGTTCAGCCGACACGTTCGTGCGCGTCCAGAGCTGGCGCAGCTCCTCGCGCATGGCCACGAACTTGGCGAGCACGGGGCTGTCGTGCACCACCAGCTGCAGCTCGGCCTGCACCCCGGCGGGGATCTTGTCCACATCGCGCGGCAGCCAGCGCCGCGCCAGGCGCAGCTGCGCGATCTTGCTGGCCACCGGAGCACCCTGGCCCTTGATCCGCTCGAGCTCGCCGCCCACCGCCTCGCGCACGGCCTGCGCGTAGCGCGCCATCACCTCGTAGCGGTTGGCGATCAGCGCCTCGAGCGTCTTGTTGTCGGCCACCGGCCTGACCTCGCCCAGGCGCAGCTGCGGGGGCGTCCTGCGCACGGTGGCCAGGCCCATCACCTCCAGCGCGCGGATGTAGGCCCAGCCGAGGTCGAACTCGTAGGGCTTGACCGACAGCTTGGCCGAGGTCGGGTAGGTGTGGTGGTTGTTGTGCAGCTCCTCGCCGCCGATCACGATGCCCCAGGGCAGGACGTTGCGCGAGGCGTCCGAGGCCTCGAAGTTGCGGTAGCCCCAGTAGTGGCCCACGCCGTTGATGATGCCCGCGGCCGTGATCGGGATCCACAGCATCTGCACCGCCCAGACCGTGGCGCCGATGGCGCCGAAGAGCAGCAGGTCGATGATCAGCATCAGCCCCACGCCCTGCCACGAGTAGCGGGTGTAGAGGTTGCGCTCGAGCCAGTCGTCGGGCGTGTTGTGGCCGTACTTGGAAAGCGTCTCGAGGTTCTTCGCCTCGGCCCGGTAGAGCTCCGAGCCTTCCAGCAGCACGGTCCTGATGCCGCGCGTGACGGGGCTGTGCGGGTCGTCCACCGTCTCGCACTTGGCGTGATGCTTGCGGTGGATGGCCACCCACTCCTTGGTGACCATGCCGGTGGTCAGCCACAGCCACAGGCGGAAGAAGTGCGCAGGCAGCGGGTGCAGGTCCAGCGCCCGGTGCGCCTGCGCGCGGTGCAGGAAGATGGTGACGGAGGCGATCGTCACGTGCGTGACGGCCAGCGTGAACAGCAGCACCTGCCACCAGCTCGCGGCCAGCAGGCCCTGCGACAGCCACGTCAGTGCCGCATCGCCAAGCGTCCAGATCACATCCATCGTTGAGCAACCTCAGCGGCCGTGGGAAAGTCGGCCGACCCGGCCCATTGTAGGCGGGCAATTCGCCACGGCGGCCGGATTCCGCCTACCCATGCGGGTATACCGGGGCGGCAGCGGGCGGGGCTTGACCGAGATCAGGCCTCGATCAGGCCTGGATCACCCCCGCCGGCGCCACGCCGCGGCGTAGAAGCCGTCGGTGTGGTGGCGGTGCGGCCACAGCCGCAGCGCGCCGCCCTCGACCAGGGCCTGCGCGTCCGGCACGCGGGCCTCCTCCAGCAGCTCGGCCGCCTGCAGCGGCTCGAAGTCCTGGGCATGGGCACCGGTAAAGGCCGCCACGACCTCCTCGTTTTCCGCGCGCAGCAGGCTGCAGGTGGCGTAGACGAGCCGCCCGCCCGGGCGCAGCAGGCGCGCCGCTGCCTCCAGGATCGATCGCTGCTGTGCCTGAAGGGCCAGGACCGTCTCGGGCGACTGGCGCCACTTCAGGTCGGGGTTGCGCCGCAGCGTGCCCAGGCCCGAGCAGGGCGCGTCCACCAGCACCCGGTCGGCCTTGCCGGCCAGGCGCCGCACGCGGTCGTCGCGCTCGTGGGCGATCTGAACCGGGTGCACGTTGGACAGCCCGCTGCGGGCCAGGCGCGGCTTGAGCGCGGCCAGCCGGTGGCCCGAGGTATCCAGCGCGTAGAGCCGCCCGGTGTTGCGCATCATCGCGCCCAGGGCCAGCGTCTTGCCGCCCGCGC
>JBBAPJ010000040.1:18452-21129 GCA_040400855.1 Rubrivivax sp. | reverse complement strand
GCGGGTTTCACGACCACCGAGCTGCTCGTGACGCTGTCCATCGTCGGCACGGTGTCGGCCCTGGCCGCACCCAGCATGACCTCGGCCCTGCGGCGCTCGATGATCTCCGCTGCCGCCAACGATCTCCTGGGCGCGATCAATCGCGCGCGCATCGAAGCGCAGCGCGCCGGGGGTGCCGGCG
Organism: Rubrivivax sp.; assembly: GCA_040400855.1. Lineage (GTDB taxonomy): Bacteria > Pseudomonadota > Gammaproteobacteria > Burkholderiales > Burkholderiaceae_C > Rubrivivax. The sequence continues at coordinate 20,948 of JBBAPJ010000040.1, read as the reverse complement.
TGCCCTTTACGGTGTGCGCCTCGTCGCAGTCGACGACGCCTTCCACCTCCACCTGCACCGGGAGCTGGACCCAGGGCGTGATCGTGTTCGCCGACCGCAACGGCAACGGTGCTCGCGATTCGGGCGAGGAAGTGGTGCTCGCGCTGCCGCCGATGGACAGCAGCGTCTCGGTCAGCGTGAGGAGCACGCTGCCTTATGTGCTCTTTGCGCCCAACGGCATGCTCCACGGCAGCGAGGCCGGCCTGCGGTTCTCGGTGACGCACGCCCGCGCTCCGCTCCAGTCGGATGTCCAGCACCTGTGCGTGCTGCGCAGCGGCGTCGAGGTGGTGGGCGATGCGACCCTCCAGGGTGATGCGAGGCACGCGCGATGCAAGGCACTGTGAAGTCCCGGGGTCGGGCGCGTCGATCCGCTGCGCGTGGCGCCTCGCTCGTGGAGGTGCTGGTGGCCATCGTGGTGCTCAGCGTGGGCGTCGTGGGCGCAGCCGGGGTGCAGATCAAGGCGATGAAGTTCAGCCAGGTCTCGCAGCAGCGCTCGATGGCGGTGCAGCACGCCTTTGCGATTTCCGAGCGCATGCGCGCCAACCTCGCCGCGTCGACGCAATCCCCGAGCGACTACCAGTTCAACTTCCCCTACTCCGACATTCCCACGAAGCTCCAGACGATCACGGCACCGGCATGCACGTCGGCCTGCACGCCCCAGGAGATGGCCCGGCGTGACCTGCTGGACTGGCAGGCCCAGCTCGGCACCGGGCTGACGGGGGGCCGCGGCACGATTGCCCGCACCGCCAACGCGGCGGGCTCGCCCTACGTCGTCACCGTCATGTGGATCGAGAAGGAGATGGTGGACACGCAGCGGTCGCTGAACTGCCCGACCGGCGCGCCCGTGGATGTGCAGTGCGTGACGTTGAGGTTCCATCCATGACTGCGAGGCGCCCTGTGCCAAGGGCACATGCGCGCGGCCTGACCCTCACCGAGATGATGGTCGCGCTTGCAGCGGGCCTGATCGTCACGCTGGTGGGCACCTCCACGCTGCTGCTGGCGCGGCAGGGTTTCGCGGCCAACGCCGATCAGTCCTCCAACCTGGACGCCGGGCGGGTGGCACTGGACCTCGTGGCGCGCAACGTGCGCATGGCCGGCTCGCCGCCTTTCGACCCCGCCACCTTCACGGCCGACACCTCCTTTGCGCTGCCCAACGGCGCGGTGCCGCTGCAGGGCGTGGAGGGTGGCACCGCGCCCGACTCGCTGACCGTGCGCTTCTGGAGCAACCAGGCCTACGACGCCGCTCGCATGGTGGGCGCCGACTGCCTGGGGCAGGCGGTGGGCGTGGGGCTGGTGGTCAACGCCTTCAGCGTCACCGGGGCCCGCGAGCTCGCCTGCGTGGGCAACGGCACCGGCTCCACCGGCACACCGGTGCCGGTGGCCGGACAGGTGACGGACATGCAACTGCGCTACGGGCTGGCCGCCGTGGCCGACGGCCACAGCGCCACCCGTTTCGTGGGCGCTGACACGGTCACTTCGGAGGCGGCCTGGAACCGCGTGCGCAGCGTGGACATCTGCATCGAGGTGATGGCGCCCGATCCGCGGCCAGGCGCCGGCGCCTCCCCGGGCAAGAACTGCCGCGGCGAGGCCTTCGCCAACGACAACCGCCTGCGCAAGACCTACCGCACCACGGTGAACGTGCGCAACTTCACCTCCGGCAACATCTTCCCGGACAACCAGGTGCCATGAGAAGGCCACCGTCCCCCCGGTCGACGCGCGGCTTCGCGCTCATCACCGCGCTCATTCTGATGACGGGCGTGCTCGTGCTCGCCGCGGCCACGCTGCGCGTGTCCACCCGCAACGAGCGCGTGGCGGGCATCGACCTGGACCGCGCGCTGGCCTTCCAGCTGGCCGAGGCCACGCTGCGCGAGGCGCAGCAGGACATCCTGCAGATCGTCGGCACGGGCCAAGCCTGCACCCCGGGCTCGGGCTGCCGCGCGGCCAACTTCTACCCCAACAAGGATGCCGGCCTCACCGACCTGCCCTACGTCGGCACCTGCCTGCAGGGGATGTGCTACCTCGGGCCGGGCAGCATCCCCGCGCCCTTCCCGCCCAACAACCCTGCGGGGTTGGCCTACCTCGCCCCGTTTTTCGTGAACCCCTGGGACCGCCCCGATCCGGGCGAAACCGACCCGAACCGGCCCTACGCGCAATACGGGGAGTTCTCCGCCACCTCCAGCTGGGCCGCCCTGCAGAGCGCCACGGGGGCCGCCAGGCGCCCGCGCTACTGGGTCGAGCTCATTCCCTACGGCACGGCTGGCGACCGCCTGCTCTATCGCATCACCGTGCAGGCCTGGGGCCGCAACCCGCAGACCGTGGCGATGGTGCAAGAGGTCTACCAGCCCAACTGAGGCGCTCTGCAGGCACGAACATGTCCACCCGAACGCCCCTCCGAGCCCTTTCGCGTGCGCTGCTGTGGCTGCTGTCGGCCAGCCTGGCCTGGCCTGCGCAGGCCGC
>JBBAPJ010000040.1:0-18352 GCA_040400855.1 Rubrivivax sp. | reverse complement strand
CGCGTGCGCTGCTGTGGCTGCTGTCGGCCAGCCTGGCCTGGCCTGCGCAGGCCGCTCCGCTCGCCTTCAGCCAGCTGCCGCCTGCCTCGGCCACGCCCCCGGCGCCCAACGTCATCGTCACGCTCGACGACTCGGGGTCGATGACCGCGCAGGTCGCCTTCGTGGCCGGGCAGTCCTACCCCATCCCGCCCGGGCCCGATGGCAACCCGATCCAGCCCGAGCTGGCGCCCCCGCCCGCGGGCGGCGGCCAAGTGAACACCCAGGCCTACTCCAACGGCTACGGGGGAACGAGCACGGTCAACGTGACCATCCCCGCCTCGGTGCCGGTGGCCAGCCGCGCCGACTACGTCAGGTGGTACGGCTTCTACCGCACGCGCAACATGGCGATGAAGGCCAGTGTGATGCGCACCTTCCACTCGAAAAACATCCCCGACGGCAAGATCCGCCTGGCCTGGCAGGGCTTGCTGGTGACGTGCGCCAGCGGCTTCAGCTCCAGCGGCTGCGCCAACTCGATGTGGCCGTTGTCGGACAGCGAGGGTGGCCGCGCGCACCGCACCAACTTCTACAACTGGGTCCGCGGCGTGCCGGCAAGCAGCACCACCCCGCTGCCCGTGGCCTACGGCCGCGCGGGCCAGTACCTGATGCAGACAGGGCTCAACAGCCCCTGGGCGCACCTGCCCGGCACGACGCAGCTGCCCGAGGTCAGCTGCCGCCGGTCGTACCAGGTGATGTTCACCGACGGGGGCTGGAACGGCGGCAGCCCCATGGGCGAGAGCGACAACCTCAGCCGCACGCTGCCCGACAACACCGCCTACACACCCCGCGGGCCCTATGCGCACAGCTGGTCGGGGACGCTGGCCGACGTCGCCTTCCACTACTGGGCCACGGACCTGCAGACCGGCGCGAACTTCCAGAACGACATCAACCCCATCTCGCGCGTGGCCGGGGTACAGCGGTTCGGGAACACGGACGTCGCGCCCTACTGGAACCCCAACAACAACCCGGCGAGCTGGCAGCACCTGGTGACCTTTGCCATCGCCTACGGGGAGGCGGCCAACATCACGAACCCGCAGTGGGGAGGCTCCACCACGGCCGGGCCGCAGTTCGCGCAGCTCGTCGACGGCAGCCGGCAGTGGCCCACACACCCGGTGCCCGACCTGTGGCACGCCGCCGTGAACTCGCGCGGCGCCATGTTCCTGGCCACCGACCAGACGGCGGTGGATGCGGCCTTCAAGTCGGTGATGGACGAGATCGCCTCGCAGAACGTGGCCTCGGGCGGCGCGGCGAGCTCCTACTCGCTGGACGGCACGAACTTCCGCACCGTGCGCGCGGGCTACCTCAGCGCCCCCAACCTGCGCGGCACCCTCGCAGGCTTCGGGCTGAACGCCAGCGGGCTGATCGAGTCCTCGCCGAAGTGGGAGGGCAACGCCGAGCTCGCCAAGGTCCAGCCGAACAACCGCGTCGTGCTGACGGCCGCCGGCGCGGGCGCCACCGGCGCCGCCTTCCGCTGGAACGCGCTGAGCACCTGGCAGAAGGCCGAGCTCGACAAGTCCATGTCGGGCCTGACCGACAGCCTGGGCACGGCACGCGTGGACTACCTGCGGGGAGATACGTCACGGGAGTTGACCACCACGCCCCCCGCTCCCACACCGCCACCGTCCGGGCTCGGGGGGCCGTACGTCTACGGCAACGTGGGCCAACTCTCCGGCGGCACGAGCCTTGCCATATCCACCGCCAACGTCACGCGTGGGGCGTTCTACATCTACCCGCAGAGCTACGGTTCCGGTACGGCGGCTCGACCCACCAACAACTCGCCCGTCATCAACACGGTGGGCAACTGGCTGGGTGTAGGCGATCCTGGCAACCCGCAAACCTCCGGACGGATGATCTCCGTCCTGTCCATGCCTGCGGGCACGACGCGCTTGGGCATTCTCTGGGGCAGCCCTGGAGCGATGGATACGCTGGTGGTCAGGACCACCCAGGGCAGCCAGGCCTTCGATGCGATCACCATGGGTTTGGCGACGGCGACATCGCCGACCTCTCCAGTCGTGGCGCGGTATGTCAACTTCGAGGTCGGCTTTCCAGGCGCCACGATCACGGAGGTGGAGTTCGGCGGTGGCGGCGGCAGCGGTGCCTTCGAGATCGCCAACGTGACGGTGGGGTCGGGTTCTGCTCTCAGCAACTCGGGCTTTCGCTGGCGCCAGGGCGGGCTGCTGGGCACGATCGTCAACGCCGAGCCCAAGCTCGTGGGGGCTCCGCGCGCGGGCTACACCACCTCCGATTACGTCGCCTTCCGCCGCGCCAACCTGAACCGCACCCCCGTGGCCTACGTGGGCGCCAACGACGGCATGCTGCACGGCTTCAACGCGCTCGACGGCAAGCCGCTGCTGAGCTACGTGCCCCGCGGCGTCTACCCCAACCTGTCGGCCTACACCGACCCGGCGCACATGCACCGCATGTACGTCGACGGGCCGCTCATCACGGCCGACTGGAACGACGGCACCGCCTGGCGCACCATCCTCATCGGGGCACTGGGCGCCGGCGGGCGGGGCCTGTTCGCGCTGGACATCACCAGTCCGCAGAATTTTGCCGAGGGCAACGCCTCCTCGATCGTGCGCTTCGACCACACCGCTCCGCCCGTGGCGCAGACGAGCGCAGCCTTCCTGACCGAGTCCGGCACGGCCGGCCTGATGGCCGAGCTCTCCAGCGACATGGGCCACATCGCCACCGACCCCGCGCGCGACGCCTACCTGGGACGCAACCTGCAGGTCATGCGCATGCGCAACGGCAAGTGGGCCCTCATCACCGGCAACGGCGTCAACAGCGTGAACGAGCGCGCCGTGCTCTACGTGATCTACCTGGACGGCTCGGGCTACCGCAAGTTCGTCACCGACACCACCACCGGCCAGGGCAATGGCCTGGCCACGCCGCTGCCGGTGGATCTCAACACGGACGGGCTGGTGGACTTCGTCTACGCCGGCGACATGCTCGGCCGGCTGTGGAAGTTCGACCTCTCCTCGACCAACGACAACGACTGGAAGGTGGTGCAGGTCTCGGGGGTGAACAAGCCGCTGATCGAAGTCGGGCGCCCCATCACTTCCGCGCCGGCCGTGGCGCAGCACCCCAACGGCGGGCTGCTCGTGACCTTCGGCACCGGCCGCTCCATGACCGATGCGGACCGGGCCTCGACCACCACCGAGTACCTCTACGGCGTGTGGGACAAGCCAGCCGGGCCCTTCCAGGTCTCGGGGACCCAGCTCGTGGAGCGCACGCTGGCCGCCGAAAGCGCCACCACCAGCGGCGGCAGCGTCTACGCCCGGGTGCTGGCCTCCACCTCCACACCGGTGGACTACGGCAGCAAGCGCGGCTGGCGCATCACCCTGGGTGTGGCCAAGGAGCGCGTGGTCTTCAACCCCATCGTCCAGGGGCGCCTGGCCTACTACTCCACCTACATGCCCGCCACCGCCTCGTCCTGCGCGATCCGCGAGAACGGCTCGCTGCTGACCTTCGACGTGATCGACGGCGCCCAGCCCCTGTCGCCCGTCATCGACATCAACGGCGACGGCCTGTTCTCCACCAACGACCGCATCACCGGCAAGGACGTCATGGGCCGCAGCACCGGCATCGGCCGCCTGATGGGCCTGTTCGAGGCCCCGGCCGGCTCCGCCGCCGCCAGCTCCTGCTCGGGCGACACGATCATGGGAGCCTCCGGGCTCATCTGCGCCAAGAAGCCCCCCGGCCCCGGCCGGCGCGCCTGGCGCGACATGCGTCCTTGAGGAAGTGGTCGTGCCGCAGCAGCTCGTCAAACCGTCTTCGCAGGGCTGGGCGCACCGCGCTCGAGGCTTCACGCTGATGGAGGTGATGATCGCGATGGTCATCGTCGGCATCCTGGCCGCGGTGGCGGTGCCGAACTACCAGAACTACATGCGCAGCGCCTACCGCGCCGAGGCGCGCACCGCATTGATGGAGGCGGCGCAGTGGATGGAGCGCCACTTCTCGCTCACCCAGACCTACGCCACCAGCTCGCAAGGCGGTGCCATCAACAACGCCGCGCTCACGACGGCGGGCCTGGCCGTCACGCCACGCAATGGCACCGTGCGTTACAACATTTCGTTCTCGGCCGGCCCCACCGTCAGCACCTACACGCTGCAGGCCGTGCCCACCGGGCCCCAGGCCGCCGACACGCGCTGCGGCACGCTGACGCTGACCAACCTGCAAGTGCGCGGCATCAGCGGCACGGGCGCGGTGGCCGACTGCTGGGGGCGCTGAGCCGGCTGGATCGCCCCGGCCCCGCCGGGCCAGGCCGGCGGCGGGCTGCGCACCCGCCAAGCGGATGTCCAGCGCGATAATCCCGGCATGTCCATCCAGACGGACGATTTCGCGCCCGCACCCACCCCTTCGCGCCGCGCGCTGAGCGCGGCGGCCGCCTCGCCGGCCGAGGACGCGATGGAGCGCGCGCTGCGCCCACGCGTGCTCGACGAGTACGTGGGGCAAGCCAAGGCGCGCGAGCAGCTCGAGATCTTCATCGGCGCGGCGCGCCAGCGCGGCGAGGCGCTGGACCACGTGCTGCTCTTCGGCCCGCCGGGCCTGGGCAAGACGACGCTGAGCCACATCATCGCCGCCGAACTCGGCGTGAACCTGCGCCAGACCTCCGGGCCCGTGCTGGAAAAGCCCAAGGACCTGGCAGCGATCCTCACCAACCTCGAGCGCAACGACGTGCTCTTCATCGACGAGATCCACCGCCTGTCGCCGGTGGTCGAGGAGATCCTGTACCCGGCGCTGGAGGATTACCAGATCGACATCATGATCGGCGAGGGGCCGGCGGCGCGCTCGATCAAGCTCGACCTGCAGCCCTTCACGCTCGTGGGCGCGACCACGCGCGCGGGGATGCTCACGAACCCGCTGCGCGACCGCTTCGGCATCGTGGCGCGGCTGGAGTTCTACACGCCCGAGGAGCTGGCGCGCATCGTCACGCGCTCGGCCTCGCTGCTGAACGTGCCAGCCGATGCGGCTGGCGCGCTCGAGATTGCGCGCCGCTCGCGCGGCACCCCGCGCATCGCCAACCGGTTGCTGCGGCGTGTGCGCGACTACGCCCAGGTCAAGGGCAGCGGCGCGGTGGACGCCGCCACGGCCGACCGGGCCCTGGCCATGCTGGACGTCGACCCGCAGGGCTTCGACGTGATGGACCGCAAGCTCCTGGAGGCCGTGATCCACCGCTTCGACGGCGGCCCGGTGGGCCTGGACAACGTGGCGGCGGCCATCGGCGAGGAGCCCGGCACGATCGAGGATGTGATCGAGCCCTACCTCATCCAGCAGGGCTACCTGCAGCGCACCCCGCGCGGGCGCGTGGCCACGCTGGCGGCGTGGCGCCACCTCGGGCTGCAGGCCCCGGCTCGCGCAGGCGGGCTCTTCGACGAAGCCTGAAGGCCCGTGCCGGCGCGCGGCGCGGGCGCCTGCCTAGCGCGCCAGCCGCGGGTTCAGCGTATAGGTGCCGGAGAAGGTGGCCGAGCCGAGCATCAGCCCGGCCAGCGCCGCGCGCACCTCGGCCCCGGTGAAGGCCCCCTCCACCGGCAGGCGCGGCACGGACAGCGCATACAGCGTGAACACGTAGTGGTGCACGAGGGTGTCGTTGAAGGGCGGGAAGGGGCCGTCATAGCCGAAGTACCGGCCCGCCATCTGTGCGTCACCGGCGAACCAGGCGGTGTAGTCGTTCACGCCGTGGCGCGCGCCGCGCAGCGTCTGGGGGCCGGGCTTGCCGCGCGGCGTGAAGCCGTGGCTGTACTCGCCCTCGGCGATCTCGCTGGGCACGGGCGGCAGGTCCACCATCACCCAGTGGTAGAAGTCCACGCGCGGCAGGTCGGCCGGGATCTCGCGGTCGGGCTGGTTCACGTCGTCGGGCCGGCTCGGCACGTCGAAGTCGTGGCAGATCAGCACGAGCGAGCGGCTGCCCGGGGGCAGGTCGGTCCAGGCCAGATGCGGGTTGACGTTCTCGGAGAACTCCACCCCGCCGCCTGCGGCGATGCGCCCGGCCGCGTAGCGCGCCGGGATGCGGTCGCCGTTGACCCAACTCGTGCTCGTCAGCTTCATCGTTCATCCCCTTGTTGTCGCGTGGCGCGGGCCGTCACACGCCCCACACCACCGGCTCGTCCTCGGCCAGCGCGCGGCGCAGCATCTCCACCATCGGCCACAGCCTCCGGCGCAACGATACGCCGTCGCGCGTTGCACTGCCGTCACCTCGGGAATCGTCCTGCACGGCCTCGGGCTCGCTCCCGCCTGCGCCTCGTGCGGCGCGCAGGGCGTCGTCAGCCTCGATGGCTCGCTGCAAGACCGCCAGCGCGGCCGGGATGTCGGCGGCCTCGATGATGCCGCGCGGGCTGGGCTCGCGGCCGAGTGCCCGCAGCAGCGCATCGCCGTGCGGCTCGAGCATGAGCAGATCGCCGGTGGCGCGACTCTTGAATCGGTAGATCATGGCGGCTCGGTAGGAGTTTCAGACCGATTGTGCCGGGCGGAAACCGGCTGCCCCTTGACCTGGCGCGCCACGCCCCCGGATCAATCCCGGGTGAGGCGTGCGGGCGGAGGCGAACGGTAGGTGGCCGGTGTACGCGCGAGCTTGATCGGCGAAGCCACGCCGCGGTAGCTCTCCCCGATGGCCACCACCATGCCACGGTGCCGTGTGTGCGCGTCGGCCAGGGCAGTGGCCACGCTGTGGATGGCCGCGCAGGGCACGCCGGCGCGCACGAGGCGATCGGCCAGCGGCTCGCAGTCGAAGCGCGCGAGGTGCTCCTCGAGCAGGGCCTTGAGCGCGACGCGGTGGGCCGAGCGCTGGGCGTTGCTTGCAAAGCGCGGGTCGCTGGCCAGGGCTTCGGCCCCGATCTCCCGGCAAAGCGTGGCGAACTGGCGCTCGTTGCCCACGGCCAGGAAGATCGGCTGCGTGCCGGTGCGGAAGGTGTCGTAGGGGCAGATGTTCGGGTGCGCGTTGCCCGTGCGCTTCGGGATGCGGCCGTCGAGCAGGTGGTTGGCCGCGTGCGGGTGCAGCAGTGACAGGCCCGCATCGTAGAGCGCCACCTCGACGAACTGGCCGCGGCCGCTGCGGCCGCGCTCGTGCAGCGCAAAGAGGATGCCCAGGGCCGCGTTCAGCCCCGTGACCATGTCCACCACCGGCAGCCCCACGCGCAGCGGCTCGCCACCGCGCTCGTCGGGCTCGCCGTTGACGCTCATGAGGCCTGCCAGCGCCTGGATCGCCGCGTCGTAGCCGGGCAGGCCGCCCAGCGGGCCGTCGGCGCCGAAGCCCGTGATGCGGCAATGCACGAGCTGCGGGAAGCGCTCCGCGAGCGCCGGCGCGCCCAGGCCCCACTTCTCGAGCGTGCCGGCCTTGAAGTTCTCCACGAGCACGTCGGCGTCGGCCAGCAGCGCGAGCAGCGCCTCGCGCGCGGCGTCCTGGGTGAAGTCCAGCGTGCAGCCGCGCTTGTTGCGGTTCAGGCCCAGGAAGTAGGAGGCGGTGCCGTCGGCGTCGAAGGGAGGCCCCCAGCCGCGGGTCTCGTCGCCGCCGGGGGGCTCGACCTTGAGGACGTCCGCGCCGTGGTCGGCCAGGATCTGCGTGCAGTAGGGGCCGGCCAGCACGCGCGAGAGGTCGATGACGCGCAGGCCTTGCAGGGAGCCGGTGGGAGCGGGAGGGTTCATGTCGTGACGCGGTGTTCGTGGAGGTGTTCCTGGATCGCGGCCAGGCAGGCGGATGAGCAGTCGGTCATCACCCAGTGGCTCGCCTGGGGCAGCTCCACCAGCCGCGCGCGGGGCAGCCGCGCGGCCAGCACACGCCCGTTGGCAGGCGGGATCAGCGCATCCTGCAGCCCGTGCAGCACGAGCGCGGGCAGGTCCAGGCGCGGCAGTCCGAGCCAGGCCGACCAGTAGATGAGCCCGTAGAGCTGGGCCTGGTAGTCGCGCGCCCGCGGCTGGCTCGCCAGCCGCACGAGTGCGTCCTCCTCGAAGAGCGCATCGGGCGTGAGCCGGGCGTAGGTGTGCGGGCGCATCGCGCGCAGGCTCGCCTCGGCGGACATCGTGGCCTTGGCGAAGAGCAGCTGTCGCACGTGCGGCTCGGCCTGCACGGCCCACAGGCCACCAGGGTGCGTGCCGATCAGCGTGAGGCTGCGCACGCGGGGCGTGAAATCGAGCGCGAACTGCTGCGCGATCATCCCGCCCATCGAGAAGCCCACGACATGCGCGCTCTCCTCGCCGGCGGCGCGCAGCACGGCGGCGACGTCGGCGGCCATCGCCGAGACGCGGTGCACGACGAAGTGCGGCACCACCGTCTGCCCGGCGCCTCGGTTGTCCAGCAGGATCACGCGGTGCGTGCGTGCCAGGCCCGGGGCGATGCGAAACCACATGGCCGAGCTGCACCCGAGCCCCATCACGAGCACGACGGGCTCGCCCTGGCCGAGCGCGTTCCAGTAGATCCGCGCGCCGTCGCGCTCGACGAAAGCCATCCGCGGGCGTCAGTTCATCTGGGTGACGAACTTCGTGTTCAGATAGCCGTCGAAGGTCTCGATCCCGCCTTCGCTGCCGATGCCGCTGTCCTTGATGCCGCCAAAGGGCGTCTCGGCCAGCGCCATGCCCAGGTGGTTGATCGCGATCATCCCGGCCTCCAGGCCCGTGGAGATCTGGTGCGCGCGCTTCGTGGAGGTGGTGAAGGCGTAGGCCGCCAGCCCGAAGGGCAGGCTGTTGGCGCGCTGCAGCACCTCCTCCATCGTCTTGAAGCGCAGCATGCCGGCTACCGGGCCGAAGGGCTCCTCGGTCATCAGGCGCGAGTCCTCGGGCAGATCGGCGATCACGGTGGGGGCGAAGAAGTTGCCCACGCCCGGCATCGGCGCGCCACCGGCCAGCACCGAGGCGCCGCGCTCGCGCGCGTCGTCGACGAAGCCCGCCACCGCGCCCACGCGGCGCTGCATCGCCAGCGGCCCCATCCTCGTGTCGGGCGAGAGGCCGTCACCCACCTTGAGCGACTGCGTCTTGCCGACGAACTCGGCCACGAAGCGCTCGTAGACGCCTTCCTGCACGTAAAAGCGCGTGGGCGAGATGCACACCTGCCCGGCGTTGCGAAACTTGTGGGGCACGAGCAGCTTCACGGCTGCGTCGACGTCGGCGTCGTCGCAGACGATCACGGGTGCGTGGCCGCCCAGCTCCATCGTGCTGCGCTTCATCAGTGCAGCCGCCTTGGCCGCGAGCATCTTGCCCACCTGCACGGAGCCCGTGAAGGTGATCTTGCGCACGACGGGGCTGCCGATGAGGTGGTCACTCACCTCGGAGGGCACGCCCCAGACGATGTTGAGCACGCCCTTGGGCAGGCCGGCGTCGTGGAAGAGCTGGGCCAGCGCCACGACGGCGCTCGGGGTGTCCTCCGGGCCCTTGAGGATGATCGAGCAGCCCGCGCCGACGGCCGCCGAGATCTTGCGGATCGCCTGGTTGAAGGGGAAGTTCCACGGCGAGAAGGCGGCCACCACCCCCACCGGCTCGCGCAGCACCGTCTGGCGCACGCCGTCCACGCGCGCGGGGATCACGCGGCCGTAGATGCGGCGGCACTCCTCGGCGTGCCACTCGGCGTGCTCGGCGCAGAACACCACCTCGCCCGTGCTCTCGGCCAGCGGCTTGCCCTGGTCCATCGTCATCGCGCGGCCGATGTCGGCGGCGCGCTCGCGCGCGAGCTCGGCCACCTTGCGCAGCACCTTGCTGCGCTCCAGCGGCGAGCTCTTCTTCCAGCTCTCGAAGGCGCGCGCGGCGGCGGCCAGCGCCCGGTCCAGGTCCTCGCGCGTGGCGTGAGGCAGCTTGCCGATCACCTCGTGCGTGGCGGGGTTGACGATGTCTTGCTCGCGGCGGCCGCCGCCGTGGATGAATTCACCGTCGATGTAGAGGCTCAGGGTCGGGTACATGGTGTGCGCGTTCCTTCCAGGCGAAGCGGGGGTTCAGGGAACCAGGATCGTACGGCCGACGACGCGGCCCTCGTGCAGCGCCTGCAGGGCCTCGTTGGCTTCGTCCAGCGGGCGCTGCGTGACCGGAATGGGCGCCAGGCCCTTCTCGCGTGCAAGCGCCACGAGCTCGCGCAGCTCGGCGAGCGTACCCACATAGGAGCCCTGGATCGTCAGCGGACGCAGCGGGATCACCGGCAGCGGCAGCGTGATGTCGCCGCCCATCAGGCCGCAGATCACGATGTGGCCGCCGCGTGCGCAGCTCGCCACAGCCGTGGAGACGGTGGGGGTGGCGCCCACCAGGTCGAGCACGGCGCGCGCGCCGCCGCCGGTGGCGGCCTGGATCTGCGCGACGACGTCGCTGGCGCGGGCGTCGATCACCTTCAGGGCTCCGGCGGCCAGCGCCGCCTCGCGCTTGACGGGGTCGATGTCGACAACGATGGCGCCCTGGCCGCCCAGCGCCTTGAGCACCTCGATGGCCATGAGGCCGAGGCCGCCGGCGCCGATGATGACGACGGGGCCCTCGTGCAGGCGCGCGCCGAACTTGCGCAGCGCGCTGTAGGTGGTCAGGCCCGCACAGGCCAGCGGCGTGGCCGCAGCCGGGTCGAGCCCGTCGATGTCCACGAGGTAGCGCGGGTGGGGCACCACCGTGTACTCCGCAAAGCCGCCGGGCTGCTTGATGCCCATCACCTGCGGCTGGGTGCACAGGTTCTCCTCCCCGCGCCGGCAGGCGGCGCACTCGCCGCAGCCGATCCACGGGTGCACGAGCATCGTACGGCCCACCGGCACGGGGCTGGCCTCGGAGCCGGCGCTCACGACCTCGCCCACGATCTCGTGGCTGAGCGTGAGCGGCGGCTTGATGCCGCGCTCGGCCAGCGTGAGCTTCTTGCCTCCACCGATGTCGTAGTGCCCTTCCCACAGGTGCAGGTCGGTGTGGCACAGGCCGGCCGCGCGCACCTTCACGAGCACCTGCGTGCCCTGCGGGACGGGCACGGGCCGGTCCACGCGCTCGAGGGGTTGGCCGTGGTGGATGACGCAGTAGCAGCGCATGCGGGGTGACCTCTGTATCGAAGAATGGAGGAAGGAAAGACTCAGGCCGAGCGCGGCGCGAGCCAGGCGTCCAGCGCCGGCCACATGCGCAGCTCCGCGCCACGCCCGGCCACCAGGCCGACGTGACCGCCCTTGAGCACGGTCTCGGTCTTGTCGGTGCTGCCGGCCAGGCGCACCAGATCGCGCGAGGAGGCGTAGGGGGTGATGTGGTCGTCCTGCGCGAGCAGGTGCAGCAGCGGCACGCGGATGGCACCGAGATCGACGCGCTCCCCGCCGATCTCCCAGGTGCCCTGCACGAGCCGGTTCTCGCGCAGGAAGCCGTTGACCATCTGACGGAAGACGCCGCCGGGGAAGGGGATGTTGTCGCCCTCCCACTTGCCCATGCGCAGGAAGCTGCGCACGAAGTCTTCCTTGTCGACCTGGTTGAGCAGGTTCATCGCGCCGGCCACCTTGCCGAAGGGACGCAGCGCGCGCAGCGCGTTCTGCACCCAGTCGGCCGGCACGTTGCCGTACTGCTCGATGAGGCTTTCCTCGTCGAAATTCTCGCCCATCCAGGCCTTGAGGGATTCCAACCCGTCGCCGTTGACGGGCGCAGCCATGCACACCAGGTTGCGCACCGGGGCCTGCGGGTGCAGCGCGGTGTAGAGCACCGCCAGCAGTCCGCCCACGCAGTAGCCCAGCAGCGTGAGCTCACGCTCGCCGCAGTCGGCCAGCACGCGCTCGATGCAGCGCGGCAGGCGCTCGAGCACGTAGTCCTCAAGCACGAGGTGCTGGTGCTCTCGCCTGGGACGACCCCACTCGATGAGGTAGACGTCGTAGCCGTGGCGCAGCAGGTACTCGACCATGCTCTGGCCGGGCACGAGGTCCAGGATGTAGGGCTGGTTGACGAGCGAGGTGACGATCAGCACCGGCGTGCGGTAGACGCTCTCGGCGAGCGGCCGGTAGTGGTGCAGCTTGAGCGTGCCTTGGGTGTGGATCGTGTCCCGCGGCGTCACGCCCAGCGGGCCGGCCATCTGGTCGAAGTCTTCCACGGGCAGGCCCATGCGCGCGAGCGTGCGCTGGATGGGGTGCGGCAGGCGCGGCGGGGCGCCTGCCTCGGTCGCGCGGCTCATCTCAGGGCTTCCGGGAAGCGGGGCGACGGTTGCGCGCCGGGCGCGGCGCAGCAACAGGCGCTGCCGGCGCTGCCGACTCGAGGGCCGTGCGCAGCCGCGAGAGCTCGGCCGCGACAAGGGCCAGGCCGTCTTCGACACGCCCGAGCCGCTCGTCCAGGGCCTCGAGGTCGCTGCGCGAAGGCAGGTTGGAGGCGGCGAGCGAGGCCTGTGCCATCTCGCCGAAGAGCCGGTGAGCCAGGCGCAGTTCATCGAGCTGGCGGTTCAGCGCGGTGCCTGCGCGCGGGTCCTTCAAGAGCTGCGAGACGGCCTCGCTCCACTGCGATTCGGAGCGTACGATCCAGTCGCGCCACATGGCCAACGGGCTGATCGCGTTCCAGTCGAGCGCTTCGGCAGGTGCCTGCGCGGCAGCCGGGGGCGCCGCGTGTTTCGTCGTGGTCATGGCGGGGCGGCTCCTCAGGGCTTGAGGATCGTGCGGCCGCGGATGCGCCCGGCACGCAGGTCTTCCAGCGCCTGCGTGGCCTGCGCCAGCGGTGTGGTCGTCAGCGGCAGGCCGGGCAGCACGCCGCTGCGCGCCAGCGCCATCAGCTCCTGCATCTCCTGCAGGCTGCCCACATAGGAGCCCATCACGCTCACGGCCTTCATCGACACCATCGCCGGCACGATCGGCGTGGAGCCGCCGAACAGGCCCACGCACACGAGCTTGCCGGCCTTGCGCAGTGCGCCGAAGCCGAAGTTGAAGGTGGCCGCCGCGCCGACGAAGTCGATGGCTGCGGCCACGCCGCCGCCGGTGGCCTTGACGAGCGACTTGAGCGCGCCGTCGGCCTTCGGGTCGATCACCTGGCCGGCCCCGGCCTCGCGGGCGATGTCCCACTTGGCGGGGTCGAGCTCGACGACGATCGGGGGCGTGTCGAACATCTGGCGCGCCAGGCGGATGCCCGACAGGCCTACGCCGCCAGCGCCGATGATCAGCAGCGGATCGCGCGGGCCCAGCGGCGCCACCTTCTTGAGCGCGCTGTAGGCCGTCAGGCCCGAGCAGGCGTAGGTGCAGGCCTGCTCCTCCTCCAGCGAGCCGAAGTCGAGCAGGTAGCGCGGGTGCGGCACGACGACGTGGTCGGCAAAGCCGCCGTCGCGGTGCACGCCCAGGGCCCGCGGGCTGTTGCACAGGTGTTCCTGCCCGGCCTCGCACAGCGAGCAGCTGCCGCAGCCGATCCACGGGAACACCACGCGCCGGTCACCCAGCTGCACGCCGCCTGCCTCGGGGCCCACGGCCACGACGGTGCCGGCGATCTCGTGGCCGAGCGTGCGCGGGGGCTGCAGGGCACGGGTCATGTCGAGCTTGGCGTCGCCGCCGAGGTCGAAGTAGCCGTCGTGCAGGTGCACGTCGCTGTGGCACACGCCGCAGCTGCCCACGCGCACGACGACCTCGCTGCCCTGAGGCTGCGGGGTGTCTCGGATGACCTGCGACAAGGGGCGGCCGAAGGCCTCGAGCTGATAGCTCAGCATGACAGTCTCCTGAAGGTTCTGGTGAGGTTCGTAGACGCGAAGACGGAAAGCGCGCAGGCGCGTGCAGCGGCCGGCTCAGACGCCGAGGTAGGCGGCGAGTTGCGGGTCCTCGCGCAGCGCGGCCGAGGCGCCGCTCATCACGACCTGGCCCTTTTGCAGCACGACGGCGCGGTCTGAGTTCGCGAGCACCTTGCGGTAGTCGCGGTCGACAATCAGCGTGGCGATGCCGTCGGCGCGGATCTGGCCGATGACGCGCCAGATCTCGGCCACGATGAGCGGCGCCAGGCCCTCGGTGGCTTCGTCCAGGATGATGAGCTCGGGCTGCGTCATGAGCGCACGCCCAATCGAGAGCATCTGCTGCTCCCCGCCCGAGAGCTGCGCGCCGAGGTTGCCCACGCGCTCGGCCAGCCGCGGGAAGGTCTGCATCACGCGCTCGTAAGTCCAGGCGCGGTTCGGGTCGGTGGCCGCGCGCGCGGCCATCACGAGGTTCTCGCGCACCGTGAGGTTGGGGAACACCCCGCGGCCCTCCGGCACGTAGGCCACGCCGCGGCGCGCCACCTCGTGCGGGCGGGCGCGCGACACATCATGGCCGAAGAGCTGGATGCGGCCGTCGCGCTGCGCGACGTGGCCCAGCAGCGTGCGGATGAGGGTGCTCTTGCCCATGCCGTTGCGCCCGAGCAGGCCCACCGTCTCGCCGCGGCCGATCTGCAGCGCCACCCCGTGCAGGATGTGGCTCGAGCCGTACCAGGCGTGGATATCGTGTGCATCGAGGATGAGGTCGGACATCGTCATCTCAGTGCCCCCCGAGGTAGGCGGCCTGCACCTCGGCGCTGTTGCGCACGGCCTGCGGCGAATCGGAGGCGATCACGCTGCCGTTGACCATCACCGTGATGCGGTCGGCGATGCGGAAGACCGCGTCCATGTCGTGCTCGATGAGCAGGATGGCGTGGTCGCCCTTGAGTTCGGCCAGCAGGCCGAGCATGCGGTCGGTCTCCTCCGCGCCCATGCCGGCCAGCGGTTCGTCCAGCAGCAGCACCTGCGGCGCGGTGGCCAGGCACATCGCGATCTCGAGCTGCCGCTTCTGGCCGTGGCTCAGGAGCCCGGCCGGGCGATCGAGAAAGTCCCCCAGGCCCACGCGCACGGCCGCTTCGCGCGCCACGGGTGCGCTGTGGCGGCAGCGCGCCGCCTCCTCCCACCAGCGCCAGGCCAGCGGCGTGCGCGCCTGCGCGGCCAGGCGGCAGTTCTCCGCCACCGTGAAGCTCGGGTAGATGGTCGTGCGCTGGTAGCTGCGCCCCAGGCCCGCGCGGGCGCGCCGCGGCTGCGACCAGGCCGTCACGTCCTGCCCCAGCAACTCGACCGTGCCCTCGGAAGCCGGGATCTCGCCCGACAGGATGTTCACGAGCGTGGACTTGCCCGCCCCATTGGTGCCGATGACGGCGTGCACCTGGCCGCGCTCGAGCTCGAGCGACACGCGGTTCACCGCCACGAGGCCGCCCCAGCGGCGCGTGATGTCGCGCCCGCGCAGCAGCACCTTGGGCGTCTCAGGCGTGACCATCTTGCGCCTCCGCGGTTTCGGCCCGGCGCGAGGCACGGCCCATCAGTCGTTCCCGGATCTGCCCCGGCACGCCCACCAGGCCGCGCGGCAGCAGCGCGACGCTGGCGATGATGGTCAGGCCCAGACCCAGGTGCCAGTACTTGGCGAAGGCCCCGAAGATGGCCTCGGACTTGAAGAACTCCTGCAGCAGCGCGAAGGCGAAGGCGCCGATCAGCGCCCCGCGCAGGTGCCCGATGCCGCCCAGGATGATCATGATCAGCACCGAGCCGGACAGGTGCCAGCTCAGCATCTCGGGGTTGACGTAGCCGTCCTGCACGGCAAACAGGAACCCCGCCAGCCCGGCCAGCGCCCCCGACACGGTGAAGGCGGCGAGCTTGTAGGGGTAGGTGGAAAAGCCCGTGGCGCGCATGCGCGGCTCGTTGACGCGGATGCCGGCCAGTGCCCGGCCGAAGCGCGAGCGCGAGACGAGCGCGAGGAAGGCGAAGACCGCCGCCAGCGCCCCGAGCGTGAAGTAGTAGAGGACCTGCGACGAGCCGAGGTCGAGCACGCTGCCCAGGGCCGGCTTGAAGTTCAGGTAGATGCCGTCGGTGCCGCCGCCCAGGGGCGTGTCGTGCACCACGTAGTAGGCCATCTGCGCGAAGGCGAGCGTCACCATGATGAAGTACACGCCCTTGGTGCGCAGCGACAAGGCACCCACGGCCAGCGCGTACAGGCCTGCGGCCACGATGGAAGCCGGCAGCAGCAGTGCGAGCGAACCGGGATCGCTCTCGGGCGAGGCCAGCACCACCGTGTAGGCGCCGATGCCGAAGAAGGCGGCGTGCCCGAAGCACACGAGGCCGGTGCCGCCCACGAGGAGTTCGAGGCTGAGCGCGAAGATCGCGTAGACCATGATCTTGCTGACCAGGTCCACGCCGAACTTCCCGCCCACCAGCGGATAGAGCGCAAGCAGCGCCATGCACGCCACGACGAAGACGAGCTTGGAGCGGTTGTCGGAAACCATGCGGTGTCTCCCTTTCGCTCAGCCGGCCTTGAAGAGCCCGTCGGGCTTCCACAGCAGGATGAGGGCCATCATCACGTAGACGAGCACGCCGGCGGCCTGGGGCAGCAGCACCTTGCCGAAGGTGTCGACGAAGCCGATCAGGAGCGCGGCCAGCAGCGCCCCGCGGATCGAGCCGATGCCGCCGATCACGACCACGACGAAGCAGATGATCAGCACCTGCGAGCCCATGCCGGGGTAGACCGAGGACACGGGTGCCGCCACCATGCCCGCGAACACCGCTATCGCCACGCCGGCGGCGAACACGACGCGGTAGAGGAACTTGATGTCGATCCCGAGCGACTGCACCATCTCGCGGTTGGTGCTGCCGGCGCGGATCATCATCCCCAGCCGCGTGCGCGTGAAGACGAACCACATGCCCACGGCCAGCAGCAGGCACACGCCCGAGATGAAGAGCCGGTAGACCGGGTAGGTCATCATCTCGCCCAGGGGGATCGTGCCGGCCAGGATCGGCGGGGCCTTCACGCCGTGCACGTCATCACCCACGATGAGGCTGCGCAGTTCCTCGAAGACAAGGATCAGGCCGTACGTCATCAGCACCTGCTGCAGGTGCTCGCGGTCGTAGAGGTAGCTGTAGAAGGCCCACTCGAGCACGTAGCCCAGAAGCACCGCGAGCACCACGCCCACGAGCAGCGTGGAGAAGAAGCCCCCGCCGAAGGTGGCGGCCACCACCGGCGCGAGCGCGAAGGCCATGTAGGCGCCGATCATGTAGAAGCTGCCGTGCGCCAGGTTGATGACGCCCATGATCCCGAAGATCAGCGTCAGGCCCGAGGCCACGAGAAAGAGCAGCAGCCCGTACTGCAGCGCGTTCAGGCACTGGATGAGGAAGGTGGCGAAGTCCATGTCGGGGCGCTCCGGTGGGGCGTGTGGGCCAGGCCGTCAGTGTGGCGCAGGGCGCGGGTGCCGCGCCAGGAAGGCGCAGGCCGCGCGCGTGAGCGCATCGGGCTGGTCGCGGTGCGGCGAGTGGCCGCAAGCGGGCAGTTCCAGCAGCTCGGCGCGCGGCACGCGCCGCGCGATGCCGCGAACCTGCTCGAGGGTGCCGTACTCGTCGTCCAGCCCCTGCACGGCCAGCACGGGGCAGGTGATGGCGTCGAGCTCCGCCTCGATCGACCAGGCGCGGAAGTCCGGGTGCAGCCAGACGTCGTTCCAGCCCCAGAAGGCGGAGTCGGGGTCGTCGTGGTGGCGCGCCAGGCGCCCGCGCAGCTCGGTGTGCAGGTAGGCCTCGCGGGCGCGGGCGATGCTGGCCACCGAGAGGTCTTCCACCAGGATGTGCGGGGCCAGCACGATCAGGCCGGCCGTGCGCGCCGGATAGGCTGCTGCGTGCAGCAATGCGATCGAGCCGCCGTCGGAGTGGCCGAAGAGCCAGGGCGGGTCGCGGTCGGCGTCCAGGCCCACCGCCCCGAAAAAGGCGGGCAGCACGATCTGCGCCTGCTCGTGCATGAAGCGCGGCGTCCAGGCCGTGCCAGGCGCGCGTGGGGTGGAGCGCCCGTAGCCCGGGCGCGAATAGACGAGGCCGCGGCAGCCGGCGGCCTCGCACAGCCGTGCGGGATAGTCGCGCCACATCGACAGCGACCCCAGCCCCTCGTGCAGGAACACGAGCAGCGGCGCGTCGCGCCGCTCGGGCGCGATCCACGTGTGCTCGATGCGCAGCGGCGGCTGGCCGGGTGCGATCGGGTCGAGGTGGACAAAGGCCATCGCAGTCAGGCCGCCACCTGCCGCTCGAACTCGCGCAGCTTGAAGCGCTGGATCTTGCCGGTGGCCGTCTTGGGCAGGTCGGCCACGAACTCGATGAAGCGCGGGTACTTGTAGGGCGCGAGCCGGTCCTTGACGAAGGCCTTGAGCTCGGCCTCGTCGGTGTGGCCACCGGGCTTGAGGACGACGAAGGCCTTGGTCTTGGTCAGCCCCTCGGCGTCCTCCTTGCCGATGACGGCGGCCTCGAGCACCGCCGGGTGCTGCACGAGCGTGGCCTCGACCTCGAAGGGGCTGACGTAGATGCCGCTGACCTTGAGCATGTCATCGCTGCGCCCGGAGTAGGTGTAGCTGCCGTCGGCGTTGCGCACGTATTTGTCGCCGCTCTTGGTCCAGCCGCCCTGGAAGGTCTCGCGCGTCTTGGCGCGGT
>JBBAPJ010000039.1:0-21253 GCA_040400855.1 Rubrivivax sp. | reverse complement strand
GCTGTGCGACATCTTCGTGCACGACGCCTTCGGCACCGCGCACCGCGCCGAGGCCTCCACCTACGGCATCGCGCAGTACGCGCCGGTGGCCTGCGCCGGCCCGCTGCTGGGCGCGGAGATCGACGCCCTGACGAAGGCGCTGGCCGCGCCGCGCCGGCCGCTCGTGGCGATCGTGGCCGGCAGCAAGGTCTCCACCAAGCTCACGATCCTGCAAAGCCTGGCGGCCAAGGTCGACGGCCTGGTGGTGGGCGGCGGCATCGCCAACACCTTCATGCTGGCCGCAGGCCTGCCCATCGGCAGGAGCCTGGCCGAGCCCGACCTGGTGGACCAGGCGCGCGCCGTGATGCAGGCCATGGCCGCGCGCGGCGCGCAGGTGCCCATCCCGGTGGACGTGGTCGTGGCCCCGCGCTTTGCGGCCGACGCGCCGGCCACCGTGAAGGCGGCTGCCGACGTGGGCCCCGAGGACATGATCCTGGACATCGGCCCGCGCACGGCGCAGGTGCTCGCGCAGCAGCTCGAGGCCGCCGGCACGATCGTCTGGAACGGCCCGGTGGGTGTCTTCGAGTTCGAGGCCTTCTCGCATGGCACCGAGGCAGTGGCGCGGGCTGTGGCGCGCAGCTCGGCTTTCAGCATCGCAGGCGGCGGCGACACGCTCGCGGCGATCGCCAAGTTCGGCATCGAGCGCGACGTGGGCTACATCTCCACCGGGGGCGGCGCCTTCCTCGAGGTGCTGGAGGGCAAGACGCTGCCGGCCTTCGAGATCCTCGCGCGCCGCGCCAAGGGCTGAGCCCGCCGCCCGCGGCGCAGGTACAAGCCGATTTCACCCGGACTGCCCGCCCGGGGAGGCGTTTCGGGCGTAATCTCGCGGCTTGCCCGAAGGGCGCCGGGGGCCGCATGGCCGAACCGGCGTGACGAACCGGCACGACGAGGAGACGTACCCCATGAAGCCCGAACTCACCGCGGCCGAGCAGGCCCTGCGCGATGCTGCGCTCGAGTACCACCGCTCGCCCTCGCGCGGCAAGATCGCCGTCACGCCCACCAAGCCGCTGTCCAACCAGCGGGACCTGTCGCTGGCCTACAGCCCGGGTGTGGCCTACGCCTGCCTGGCCATCGAGGCCGACCCATCCCTGGCTGCCGAGTACACCTCGCGCGCCAACCTGGTGGGCGTGGTCACCAACGGCACCGCGGTGCTGGGCCTGGGGGACATCGGGCCGCTGGCGGGCAAGCCGGTGATGGAGGGCAAGGGGTGCCTGTTCAAGAAGTTCGCCGGCATCGACGTGTTCGACATCGAGCTGGCCGAGAAGGACCCCGACAAGCTCGTGGAGATCATCGCCGCGCTCGAGCCCACTCTGGGGGGCATCAACCTGGAGGACATCAAGGCGCCCGAGTGCTTCTACATCGAGAACAAGCTGCGCGAGCGCATGAAGATTCCCGTCTTCCACGACGACCAGCACGGCACGGCCATCATCTCGGCGGCTGCCCTGCTCAACGGGCTGGAGCTCGTGGGCAAGGCCATCGGCGAGGTCAAGGTCGTGTCCTCCGGCGCGGGCGCCGCGGCGATTGCCTGCCTGGACGTGATGGTGGGCCTGGGCGTGAAGCGCGAGCACATCTTCGTGGTCGACTCGCGCGGCGTCATCCAGACCGAGCGCGAGGACGCGAAGAAGGGCACGCTCGACGAATCCAAGCGCCGCTACTGCCAGGCCACCGAGGCGCGCACGCTGGCCGACGTGGTGAAGGACGCCGACGTGTTCCTGGGCTGCTCCGCCGCGGGCGTGCTCACCGCCGACATGGTGCGCTCGATGGCGCGCCAGCCCATCATCCTGGCGCTGGCCAACCCCGAGCCGGAGATCCGCCCCGAGCTTGCCAAGGCCGCGCGGCCCGACTGCATCATCGCCACCGGGCGCTCGGACTACCCCAACCAGGTCAACAACGTCCTGTGCTTTCCCTACATCTTCCGCGGCGCGCTCGACTGCGGCGCCACGAAGATCACCGAGGCCATGAAGCTCGCCTGCGTGCGCGAGATCGCCGACCTCGCCAAGGCCGAGATCAGTGACGAGGTGGCCTCGGCCTACGCCGGGCAGGAGCTCAAGTTCGGGCCCGACTACCTCATCCCCAAGCCCTTCGATGCGCGGCTGATCCTGCGCATCGCGCCGGCCGTGGCGCGCGCGGCCGCCGAAAGCGGCGTGGCCACGCGCCCCATCGCCGACCTGGAGGCCTACCGCGCCTCGCTGCAGCGCCACGTCTACCAGACCGGCATGCTGATGCGCCCGGTCTTCACCGCCGCCAAGGCTTTCCACGCCCGCCAGGAAGGTGGTGCGCGCGTGGTCTACGCCGAGGGCGAGGACGAGCGCGTGCTGCGCGCGGTGCAGGTGGTGCTCGACGAGGGCATGGCGCGTCCGATCCTCGTGGGCCGGCCCGAGGTCGTGCGCATGCGCATCGAGCGCGCGAACCTGCGGATTGCCGCCGGTCGCGACTTCGAGCTCGTCGATCCGGAGAACGACCCGCGCTTCCGGGCCTACTGGGAGACTTACCACAAGCTCATGGGCCGCGAGGGCGTCACGCCCGAGGCGGCCAAGGCGGCGGTGCGCCGCTCCAGCACGCTGATCGCCTCGCTCATGGTCAAGCGCGGCGAGGCGCACGCGATGCTGTGCGGCCTGGTGGGCCGCTACGACGCGCACCTCGAGCACGTGCGCAACGTCATCGGCCAGCGCGAGGGCACGCACGTGATGGCGGCGATGAACGCGCTCATGCTCGACCAGTTCACGGTCTTCATCACCGACACCTTCGTCAACGAGCAGCCCAGCGCGCTGGAGCTCAGCGAGATCGCGCAGATGGCCGCTGCCGAGGTGCGCCGCTTCGGGCTGCCGCCCAAGGTGGCGTTCCTGTCGCACTCGATCTACGGCTCATCCAACCGTCCGTCGGCGCGTCGCATGCGCGAGGCGCGCGACCTCTTCGTGCGCGCCGCCCCCGACATCGAGTGCGACGGCGAGTTGCACGGGGACGCGGCGCTGTCGGAGACGGTGCGCCGCACCTACCTGCCCGAGACGACGCTCAGCGGTGCGGCCAACCTGCTCGTGCTGCCCAACATCGATGCGGCCAACATCCTCTTCAATGTCCTCAAGGAGGCGGGCAGCCGCGGCGTCACGGTGGGCCCGATGCTGCTGGGCGCGGCCGCGCCGGTGCACATCCTCACGCCTTCGTCCACCGTGCGGCGGGTCGTGAACATGACGGCCGTGGCGGTGGCCGACGCGGCGGAGTCGGCCCGATGACGCGCGCCACGAAGATCGTCGCCACGCTCGGCCCCGCCTCGAGCGACCCGCAGGTGCTCGAAGCCCTGCTGCGCGCCGGCGTGGACGTGGTGCGGCTGAACTTCAGCCACGGCAAGGCACAGGACCACATCGACCGCGCCACCCTCGTGCGCGAAACCGCCGCGCGCGTGGGCAAGCCCGTGGCGCTGATGGCCGACCTGCAGGGCCCGAAGATCCGCGTGGGCAAGTTCGCCGAGGGCAAGGTGATGCTGGTGGCCGGCCAGCCCTTCGTGCTGGATGCGCAGCGCACCGAGCCCGGGGACCTGGCGGCCGTGGGCCTGGACTACAAGGAGCTGCCGCGCGACGTCAAGCCCGGCGACAAGCTGCTGCTCAACGACGGCCTGATCGTGCTGGTGGTCGAGGCCGTGCGCGGCGAGCAGGTGCACACGGTGGTGAAGATCGGCGGCGAGCTGTCCAACAACAAGGGCATCAACAAGGCCGGAGGCGGCCTGACCGCGCCGGCGCTGACCGCCAAGGACATGGAGGACATCAAGACCGCGATGACCTTCCAGTGCGAGTACCTGGCGGTGAGCTTTCCCAAGAGCGCCACCGACATGGAGATGGCGCGCCAGCTGGCCAACGTGGCCGGCGAGGCCTACCGCCACAAGCCCGCGATGATCGCCAAGATCGAGCGCAGCGAGGCCATCCCGCAGCTGGAGAACATCCTCAGGGCCAGCGACGGCATCATGGTGGCGCGCGGCGACCTCGCCGTGGAGGTGGGCAACGCGGCGGTGCCGGCGCTGCAAAAGCGCATGATCCGTCTGGCGCGCGAGATGGACAAGGTGGTCATCACGGCCACGCAGATGATGGAGAGCATGATCCTCGCGCCCGTGCCCACGCGCGCCGAGGTGAGCGACGTGGCCAACGCCGTGCTCGACGGCACGGACGCCGTGATGCTCAGCGCGGAGACCGCCGCCGGCAAGTACCCGGTGGAGACGGTCGAGCAGATGCACCTCATCGCCCTGGAGGCCGAGCGGGCCGAGGATGTGCAACTGGACAGCGACTTCGTCAACAAGCAGTTCGGCCGCATCGACCAGAGCATCGCCATGGGGGCGCTCTTCACCGCGCACCACCTGGGCTGCAAGGCCATCATTGCCCTGACCGAGAGCGGCTCCACCGCGCTGTGGATGAGCCGGCACAACATCAAGGTGCCCATCTACGCCCTGACCACCAAGACGCAGAGCGAGCGCAAGATGGCGCTGTACCGCAACGTGCGCCCCATCCTCATGCCCTCCTTCAGCGACCGCGACCAGGCCCTGCAGGCGGCCGAGAAGCTGCTGTGCGAGCGCGGCGTGCTCATGCCAGGCGACACCTACGCCATCACCTGCGGGGAGCCCATGGGCTACCCGGGGGGCACCAACATGCTCAAGGTGTGCCGCGTGGGCTGAGGGGCGTCGTTAGAATCGTCCGCAGTTACGAGGCGGTTTCATGCGCCTCTGGGAGAGCCTGACATGCCACTCGTCTCGATGCGCCAACTGCTGGACCACGCCGCGGAGAACGGCTACGGGATCCCGGCCTTCAACGTGAACAACCTCGAGCAGGTGCAGGCCGTGATGGCTGCAGCCGACGAGGTGGGGGCGCCGGTGATCCTGCAGGCCAGTGCAGGCGCGCGCAAGTACGCGGGCGAGGCGTTCATCAAGCACCTGATCCAGGCTGCCGTCGAGGCCTACCCGAGGATCCCGCTGGTCATGCACCAGGACCACGCCACCAGCCCCAAGGTCTGCGAGGGCGCCATCGGCCTGGGCTTCGGCTCGGTCATGATGGACGGCTCGCTCATGGAAGACGGCAAGACCCCGGCGAGCTTCGACTACAACGTGGACGTGACGCGCCGCGTGGTGGAGATGGCGCACCGCGTGGGCGTGACGGTGGAAGGCGAGCTCGGCTGCCTGGGCAACCTGGAGACGGGCGACGCGGGCGAGGAAGACGGCATCGGCGCCGAGGGCAAGCTCGACCACAGCCAGATGCTGACCGACCCGGAAGAGGCCGCGCAATTCGTCAAGGCCACGCAGCTCGACGCGCTGGCCATCGCCATCGGCACCAGCCACGGCGCCTACAAGTTCAGCCGCCCGCCCACGGGCGACATCCTGGCCATCTCGCGCGTCAAGGCCATCCACGCGCGCATCCCCAACACGCACCTGGTGATGCACGGATCGTCCTCGGTGCCGCAGGCGCTGCTGGACGTGATCAACCAGTACGGCGGCAAGATGAAGCAGACCTACGGCGTGCCCATCGCCGAGATCCAGGAAGCCATCAAGCACGGCGTGCGCAAGATCAACATCGACACCGACATCCGCCTGGCGATGACGGGCGCGGTGCGCAAGTTCATGGCCGAGAACCCCGACAAGTTCGACGCCCGCGAGTGGCTCAAGCCCGCGCGCGAGGCGGCCAAGGCGGTGTGCAAGGAGCGCTACCTGCAGTTCGGCTGCGAGGGGCAGGCCGGCCGCCTGCAGCCGCGTGACCTGGCCGAGATGGCGCGCGCCTACGCCAGCGGCGCGCTCGCGCAGACGGTCGTGTGATGGACGTCCCGGCCGTCTTCGAGACGAGCCTCACGAGCCTGCCGCTGCTGGCGCGCGGCAAGGTGCGCGACAACTATGCGGTTGGCACCGACCGCATCCTGATGGTGGCCACCGACCGCATCAGCGCCTTCGACCGCGTGCTGCCCGCTCCGGTGCCAGGCAAGGGCGCGATCCTCACGCGCATGGCGCTGTTCTGGTTCGAGCTGCTGGCCGACATCGTGCCCCACCACCTCACGGGGCAGGCGCCCGAATCGGTGGTGGCGCCCGGCGAGGTCGAGCAGGTGCGTGGCCGCTCGATGCTCGTGAAGCGGTTGCGCCCGCTGCCGGTGGAGGCCGTGGTGCGCGGCTACCTCGCCGGCTCGGGCTGGAAGGCCTACCAGGCCGACGGTGCGGTATGCGGCGTGGCGCTGCCGCCGGGCCTGCGCCTGGCCTCGCGCCTGCCCGAGCCCATCTTCACGCCCGCCACCAAGGCCGCGGTGGGCGAGCACGACGAGAACATCACCTTCGCCCGGATGCAGGCCACCATCGGCACGGCGCTCGCGCAGCGCATCCGCGATGTCTCGCTGGCCCTGTACGCGCGAGCGGCTGCGCACGCGCTGTCGCGCGGCATCGTGATCGCCGACACCAAGTTCGAGTTCGGGCTGGACGAGCACGGCGAGCTCGTGCTGATGGACGAGGTGCTCACGCCCGACTCCTCGCGCTTCTGGCCGCTGGCGGCCTACGCCGAGGGACGCAACCCGCCGAGCCTGGACAAGCAGCCGCTGCGCGACTGGCTCGAGGCGCGCGCTGCGAGCCTGGGGCCCCACAGCTGGCCCGACGCCCAGGACGCCTCGCTGCACGAGACGCTGCGCGTGCTGCAGGTCGGGTACCTGGACGTCCTCGACCGCCTGACGGCCTGAGCCGCACCGGCGGCGGATGCACCCGGGCTCCAGGCAGGCGACCAGGCACGCGAACAGGGACGGGACCAGGAGGCGCAGGTGATGCAGGCGGCGCAACAACTGGCGCAGGCGCTGCAGCGCGAGATGCGGCCGCCGGAGCGCGCGCGGCTGGAGCTGCGCCTGGCGGCGATTGCGGCGCGCCAGGGCCGCTTCGAGGAGAGCCTGGCCACGGTGCAGCGCCTGCGCGCGGCGCAAGCCGAAGGGAGCTTGCCGGCCGAGGCCGAGGTGGCCGCCTGGATGCATCTGGTCGAGGGGCTCGTCTGGCTGCACCGTGCGCCCGAAGCGGCCTCACCCGAACCCCTGTCGCGCGCGCAGGCGCTCGCGCACCTGGCCGCGGGCAGCGAGGTGCAGGCGCTGGCGGCGGCGTGGCTGGCGCACCTGCATTTCAACCAGGGTCGGCTGGCCGAGTTCGCCGGCCATGCGGCGCGGGCGCGCGAACTCGCCGGGGGCGCCTCGGGCGTGGACGTGCGCTGGCCCGCCGCGCTGGCCCGCATGGCGCTGACGGTAGCCACCGCCTGGATGAGCGCCGGCGAGGAGACGCTTGCGCAGGGCTGGTTCGGCCGTGCGCGCGAAGCGGCTGGCGCCGCCGGTGACAGCCTGCTGATGGCCGCCGTGCTGCACGACCGGGCGGCCTTCGGCGTGCACCGGCTGCGCATCGGCTGGGCCCTGGCCTGGCCCGGCTCGGCGGCCTCGCCGCACGAGCAGGAGCTCGCGCGGCTGCAGCTCGACGCCTCGCGCAACTACGAGGCTGCGGTGCGTGCGCAGGCGCTGGCCGAGCTGCAGCCGCTGGCGCGCATCGCGCTTCTGGTGGTCCAGTCCCGGCACGAGGAGGCGCTGGGCTGGATCGAGCCGACCCTGCCGAGGCTCGGGGAGGCTGGCCTGGCCCGTTACGATGCGCAGCTGCGTGCCGACCGGCTGTGGTGCCACGTGGCCCTGCAGCGGCCGGCCGATGCCCTCGCCGAGGGCGCCGACATCGAAGCCCGACTCGTGCATACCCCCGACCCCGACGATCGCCTGATCGTGCACGCCACGCTGGCCCGCGCGCTGCGCCTGGCCGGACAGGACGCCGCGGCCGTGCACCAGGCGCAGCTTGCCGCGCACGAGCATGCCCGGATGCAGGCGGGGTGCGAGCAGCTCGCTGCGCAGCTGCGTGCGCACCGCCTCGACCACGTTCCCGATCTTTGCCCACCACCCGCAGCAGGAGCACGCGCCGATGGCTGAAGCCCACCCCGCGCCGTCCGCACCGGTCAGCCCGGCTGCCGCCACCCCCGTGGCCCTCGTGATGGGCTCCAGCAGCGACTGGGAGACGATGTCGGCCGCGGCCGACGTGCTGCGCGAGCTCGGCGTGCCCTGCGACGCGCAGGTGCTCTCGGCGCACCGCATGCCCGACGAGATGTTCCGCTTTGCCGAGTCGGCCGCCGTGCGCGGGGTGCGCGTGATCATCGCCGGCGCGGGCGGCGCGGCCCACCTGCCCGGGATGCTGGCGGCCAAGACGACGCTGCCGGTGCTGGGCGTGCCCGTGCCCAGCCGCCACCTGCAGGGCATGGACTCGCTGTATTCGATCGTGCAGATGCCCCGGGGCGTGCCCGTGGCCACCTTCGCGATCGGCAGCGCCGGGGCGGCCAACGCGGGGCTGTTCGCCGCGGCGATCCTGGCGCTGGACGACCCCGCGCTGGCAGGTCGGCTGCAGGCCTTTCGGCAGGCGCAGCACGTCGCCGCCTGCGCGATGACGGCGCAGCTGCCGCGCTGAGCCGGGCCCCTCTGGACATGCCGCTGCTGCCCGGGGAGCCGCGCCCGCGCGACGCACAGCCCGCCACGCTGGGCGTGCTCGGGGGCGGCCAGCTGGGTCGGATGTTCGCGCAGGCGGCACAGGCCCTGGGCTTTCGAGTGGCCGTGCTCGACCCCGACCCGGCGAGCCCGGCCGCGCAGCTGGCCGACCTGCACATCTGCGCCGGCTACGACGACGCCCAGGGCCTGGCCGAGCTGGCGCGCGTGTGCGACGCGGTGACCACCGAGTTCGAGAACGTGCCGGCGCAGGCGCTGCGTGCGCTGGCAGCCAGCGTGCGCGTCGCGCCGGCAGCGGACGCGGTGGCGGTGTGCCAGCACCGCGCGCGTGAGAAGGCGCAGTTCGTGCAGGGCGGCGTGCCCTGCGCACCGCACCTGTACATCGCCTGCGAGGCCGATCTCGCGCAGGCGGGGCCGCACCTCTTTCCCGCGATCCTCAAGACCGCCACGCTCGGCTACGACGGCAAGGGGCAGTGCAGCGTGGCGGATGCGGCAGCGCTTGCCGGTGCCTGGCGCGCGCTGGGCGCCGTGCCGTGCCTGCTCGAGCAGCGCCTGCGGCTGGCCTGCGAGTTCAGCGTCATCGTCGCGCGTGACGAGCAGGGGCACTGCGTGCACCTGCCGGTGCAGCAGAACCTGCACCGCGACGGGATCCTGGCCGTCACGCGCGTGCCGGCGCCCGACGTGCCGCGTGCAGCGGCCCAGGAGGCCATCGCGCACACACGGCGCCTGGCTGCGGAACTCGGCTACGTGGGCGTGCTGTGCGTGGAGTGGTTCGCCCTCGAGGACGGCCGCGTGCTGGCCAACGAGATGGCGCCGCGCCCGCACAACTCGGGCCACGCAAGCCTGGACGCCTGCGACGTCTCGCAGTTCGAGCTGCAGGTGCGAACGCTTGCCGGCCTTCCCCTGCCCGAGCCGCGCCTGCACTCGCCAGCCGTGATGCTCAACCTGCTGGGCGACCTGTGGTTCACGCCGGGCAGCGCGGGAGCCGAGCCGGCGCAGGTCTCGCCCGCGCCGCACTCCCCCGACTGGGCAGCCGTTCTCGCCTTGCCGGGCGTGCACCTGCACCTGTACGGCAAGGCCCAGCCGCGCGCCGGACGCAAGATGGGACACCTGACGGTGACCGCTGCCGACGCCGACCGGGCGCTCGCCACCGCGGGCGAGGCCGCCAGGCGGCTGGGCCTGCCCGGCCTGTGAGGCTGCTGCGCGCGGCGCCAACCGGCCCACCCTTCTGCTGAGCCCATGCCCGTCCTCGACCCTCACGATCCCCAGGCCTTGCCCCGCGCGGCGCGCGCGCTGGCTGCCGGCGAGCTCGTCGGGCTGCCCACCGAGACGGTCTACGGCCTGGCCGCGCGCGCCGACGACGACGCGGCTGTGGCCCGCATCTATGCCGCCAAGGGCCGCCCGCTGGACCACCCGCTGATCGTGCACGTGGCCGACGCGCAAGCGGCCGAGGCCTTCGTGCGCCAGCCCCCGGGGCTGCCGGCGCGCGCGCGCGCCCTGATGGCCCGCTTCTGGCCCGGCCCGCTGACGCTCGTCGTGCCGCGCCGGCCCGGCGTGGCCGATGCGGCCGCGGCCGGCGCGCCCACGGTCGCGCTGCGCTGCCCCGACCACCCGGTGGCGCAGGCCCTGCTGCGCCAGGCGGCGGCGCTGGGCGTGCCTGGCGTGGCCGCCCCGAGCGCCAACCGCTTCGGCCGCGTCAGCCCGACGCAGGCGGCGCACGTGGCCGAGGAGTTCGGCGAGGCGCTGATCGTGCTCGATGGCGGTGCCTGCCGCGAGGGCATCGAGTCGGTCATCGTCGATTGCAGCCGCGCTGCGACCTACCTGCTGCGACCGGGCACGGTCTCGCGCGCCGCGATCGAGGGCGTGCTGGGCGAGCCGCTGCTGGCTCCCGATGCCGCGGCCCCGCGCGTGCCGGGCGCGCTCGCCTCGCATTACGCGCCGGCTGCGCCGGTGCACCTGCGCGCCTTCGCGCAGCTGGCCGCAGCCGTTGGTGCCGAACGGGCTGCCCACCCCGGGCAGCGCATCGGCGTATATTCGCGCCAGCCGGTGCCGGCTCTGGCTGCCGAGCCGGGCGTGCTGGCCTGGCCGATGCCTGACAATGCCACGCGCGCGGCCCACGAACTCTTTGCGACGCTGCGCCAGTTCGACGCCGAGTCGGTGACCTCGATCTGGATCGAGCAGCCGCCTGCGGACCCTGACTGGGACGGCGTGCGAGACCGGCTGCAGCGGGCGTCCACCCGCTGAGCCGCGTCTGTGCCGACCCGACGAGACCGACCCAAAGCGACCGACCCGAAGCGACCCTGCCGATGTTCCTGCCCCTTCGCCGCCCCCTTGCCTGGCTGATCGCCAGCGCCGCCGTGCTGCTGGCCGCCTGTGGCGGTGGCACCTCGCAGATCCAGGCCTTCAAGCCCCCGCGCCTGACGGCCTTCGGCGACGAATCCAGTGCGCTCACGCCCACGGGGCGCAAGTACGCGGTCAACGACTTCGCGGCAGACCAGCAGACGCTGGACTGCAACGCCCTGCCGATCTGGATCCAGGACGTGGGGCGGGCCTTCAACTTCGCTTTCCCGCAGTGCCCGCTGGAGGGTGCGGAGACCAAGGCGCTCACGCGTGCGGCGCCCGGCGCGCGCGTGGCCGACGTGGTGGGGCAGATCGATGCGCACGTGGCCGCAGGCGGCTTCCAGCCCGAGGAACTCGTGCTGGTGCTGGCCGGCACCTGGGACGTGTTGGACCTGTACGCGCAGTTCCCGGCGCGCCCGCGCGACGAGCTGATCAACGAGGCGCGCACGCGCGGCACGCGGCTGGGTGAGCAGATCAACCGCATGGTCGGGCTCGGGGCGCGGGTGGTCGTCTCGACGATGCCCGACCTCGGGCTGTCGCCCTACGGCATCGCCCAGGGCACCGATGGCGCCCGGCTCCTGTCCGATCTGTCGGCGGCGCTCAACGGCCGCATCCGCGCCACCATCATCAACGATGGCCGGCTCATCGGCCTGGTGCTCACAGACGAGTTCGTGCAGGTGGCCGGCCGTGCGCCGGGCTTCTACGGATTGAGCAACGCCAGTGCTGCCGTGTGCACGGTGGCCCTGCCCGAGTGCACGACCAAGACGCTGGTCGAGGGTGCCACGGCGGGCCTGTACCTGTGGGCGAGCGACCGCTGGCTCGGCACCGGGGGCCACCGGCAGCTCGGTGGCCTGGCCGTGGCGCGCGCCACGCTCAATCCCTTCTGAGGCACGCCACGCGCAGGTGCCGCCGCGCTCGGCGGCACCGGGTTCGAGACCGCGCCGCTACGCGCGTTTTCCCGACCCTGCCAGCCGCATCCCCACTCGTATAGTGGCCTTAACGCCGCGGTGATGCGGCCAAGCTGCGGGCCGCGTCGGCCCGCCCTCGCACATTCAGGAGACAAGATGAACCGACTACGCCGAGGAACCCTCGCGCTGGCCTCGTCGGCCGCGCTTGCCGCGCTGCTCGCCGCCTGCGGCGGCGGGGGCGGCGCCGACACCACGCCGCGCGTGGCGGTCACGGCCCTGAAGGTCATGGGCGACAGCCTGGCCGACGTGGGCACCTTCGGCGTGAAGTTCACGGTGCAGGGCAACGACGTCTTCCCCGAGCGCGTGGCCACCTCCTACGGGCTGTCCAAGGGCTGCAACTTCTTCGTCTTCACGGGCACCACCTTCACCGCCAACTCGCGTACCGGCTGCACCAACTACGCGATCGGCGGCGGCGTCATCAACCCGGCCAGCGGCGGCCTGGTGGCGGCCGATCCGCGCGGCATCGGCGTGCAGTTCGCCACCGCCACCGCAGCGGGCAACTTCGCCGCGGGCGACCTGCTGCTGGTGGACGGCGGCGGCAACGACGCGGCCGCTCTGGTGGGCGCCTACCTCAACGCGGCTCGCGACCAGGGCGCCTCCTACGTGGCGCTGCTGGGCACGCAGCTCACCCAGGCGCAGGTGGCCTCGGCCGTCGGCGGCGGGCAGGCCGGGCTGGCGGCGGCGGGCGGCACCTACATGACGGCGCTGGCCAACACCTTCGCCGACATGATCCGCACCCGCGCGCTGGACAAGGGCGCGCAGCGCATCGCCATCGTGAACCTGCCCGGCATCACGAACACGCCGCGCTTCCAGCTCGTGCTCGACGGCATCGCCCAGGCCTCGGGTGGCGGCGCCACAGGTGCGGCGGCGCGTGCCCAGTCCGAGGCTCTGTTCAAGAGCTGGGTCGAGGCCTTCAACACACGGCTGGCCCAGCGCTTCGCCGGCGAGAGCCGCGTCGTGGTCGTGGATCTGTACACCTCGTTCAACGAGCAGATCGCCAACCCGTCGCAGTTCGGCCTGACCAACGTGAAGGCCTTCACCTGCCCGATCACGGGCCAGGACAGCAGCGGCCTGCCCACGGTCACCTGGCCCACCTGCACCGATGCGGCGCTGGCGGCCAACCCGCCCGCGGGCGCCACGGGAGGGGCCAACTGGTACAAGACCTGGGCGTTCTCCGACAGCTTCCATCCCTCGCCCTACGGCCACCAGCTGGTGGCGCAGCTGATCTCCCGTTCGCTGGCCACCGCCGGCTGGCTCTGACGCACCCCGGCCCGGCACTGGAGAAACCGACATGGCACAACGACTCCTCACTGTGGCGGCGCTGGCCGCCGGCCTGCTTGCCGCCAGCGCGGCCCACGCCCAGGGCGCGGGTTCGCTGATCGTGCGCCTGGGCGCCACCGAGATCAGCCCGGACACCAAGAGCGGCAACCTGACTGCGCCGAGCTTTGCAGGCACCAAGGCCTCGGTGGGCGCGAACATGCAGCCCACCGGCGGGCTGACCTGGATGTGGTCCAACAACATCGCCTTGGACCTGCCGCTGGCTGCGGGCTTCAAGCACGAGATCACCGGCGACGGCGCGATCGCAGGCGTGGGCAAGATCGGCGAGATCAAGGCGCTGCCGGCCACGCTGCTCGTGCAGTACCGCTTCGGCGCACCCGACGCAGCCGTGCGGCCCTATATCGGGGCCGGCCCGACGTTCGCGAAGTTCTACGGCGGGCGCAGCACGCTGGCCCTGACGGCGCTCACCGGGGGCACCCCGGCCAACCCGACCACCCTGAGCGTGCAGTCGAAGTGGACGGCCAGCGGCCAGGTCGGGCTGGCCTGGCGGCTGAGCACGCAGTGGTCGATCGACACGTCCGTGACCTACACGCCGCTGAAGACGCGCACCACGCTGTCCACCGGGCAGACGCTGGACGCCTCGCTCGACCCGACCTCGGTCTCGCTGGGGGTGGGCTACCGCTTCTGACCGGTGGCGCGCCTTTGCTGGCGCTCCACGAGGATCTTCGTGAGCAGGATCGTCGCGGCCAGCGCCACCGTGAGCGCATTGGCCACGACGATCGGCCACGAGCGCAGCACGAGTCCGTAGACGAGCCACAGCGCCACGCCCAGCGTGAAGGCGCCGTACATCGACAGCGAGATGCCGCTGACGTCACGCGTGCGCAGCGTCAGCAGCGCCTGCGGCACGAAGGACGAGGTGGTGAGCGCGGCCGCGGCAAAGCCGAGCCAGTCTGTGGGGGTCAGTGCGCTGGTGTCCAACGTGTGGTGCTCCGGGCCGTTCTCCGATCGGTTCTGTTCGCGGCGGCCCCGGCTCAGCGCGAGCCGGCGGGGGCGCCATCGCGGATGGCCCACTGCACGACTGCATCCAGCGCCGGCCGCGCCGCCTGTGCCTGCGCGTGGTTGACGAGGGCCACCACGACATAGCGCCTCCCCGAGTCGGACAGCACGTAGCCAGCCACGCCTGCGGCGTCGCGCAGCGAGCCGGTCTTGAGGTGCGCGCGCCCGGCGCTCGCGCGCGAGCGCCGCAGCGTGCCGTCGGTGCCGCTGACCGGCAGCGAGGCCACGAGCTCGGGCATCACCGGGCTCGCCCACGCATGCTGCAGCAGCCGCGCGAGCCACTGCGCCGTCACGCGCGTGGTGCGCGACAGGCCCGAGCCGTTGTCCAGCACGAAGCCCTCGGGCGGCTCGCCCAGGCGCTCCGTGGTCCAGCGCCGCAGCGCCTCGCGCGCGCCATCCGCGCTCGCAGCCGTCTTCGGGTCGCGCTGCAGGGCCAGCGTGAGGAAGAGCTGCTGCGACATCACGTTGCTGCTGTGCTTGTTGATGTCGCGCACCACCTGCGCAAGAGGCTCCGAACGGTGCTCGAAGAGCGGCCGCACGCCCTCGGGTGCAGGCCCCTCGCGCACGGTGCCCGTCAGGCGCCCGCCCATGTCTCGCCACATCGCCTCGATGACGCGCGCGGCGTAGCGGGCAGGGTCCGGGTCGGCCAGTGCCCAGACGAGTTCGCCGCAGGCCGCCGGGTAGCGGCCGGCGAAGCGGTAGCCCGATTCGGCGGGGACGGCCTTGAGCCCGGCGCGCCAGTCCTCGCAGGGGCCGCTGGCCAGTGGCACGGTCACCGGAGCCG
This sequence comes from Rubrivivax sp., assembly GCA_040400855.1. Lineage (GTDB taxonomy): Bacteria > Pseudomonadota > Gammaproteobacteria > Burkholderiales > Burkholderiaceae_C > Rubrivivax. The sequence goes on along the minus strand of JBBAPJ010000039.1, from coordinate 6,280 downwards.
GCGCCGGCGCGGCCGCGGCGGTCGCGCCGGCGGAACCCGCTGCACCCGCGGCCGCCGTGGCGGACAGCTCGGGCTCGGCCACCACGCGGGCCACGCCCCGTGCCGGATCGGGCACGAAGGTGTAGACCACGGCCTTGAAGTTCACCATCAGCGCGTCGGCGCGCACGTTGTAGGGGCGCGTGGCATCCCCGTCGAAGTCCGCGGCCGAGCCCTCGGCCGGGGCGAAGGCGCTGCGGTCGAGCACGAAGTCGCCGCGCACCTCGCGCACGCCTGCGCCCTGCAGCCGCCGCAGCAGCAGCCACATCTGCTCGATCACGAGCTTGGGGTCGCCGCTGCCACGCAGGTGCACGTGGCCCTCGAGCACGCCGTCGGCGAGCGTGCCTTGCAGCAGCACCGGTGTGCTCCAGGTCCAGGCCGGGCCGAGCTGGTCGAGCGCGGCGTAGGTGGTCAGCAGCTTGATGAGGGACGCCGGGTTGCGCAGCTGGCGGTGCTCGTGCGCCAGCAGCGTGCGTGGCCCGCCGGCCTCCTGCACGATGACCGACAGAGCCTCGGCCGGCACGCGCGCGCGCTGCAGCGCGGCCAGGGCCTCGGGCGGCAGCGCGCTGGCCGCGTGCGACGAGCCGGCAGCCAGCACGGCAGCGGCCGCGAGCCCCGCGAGCGCCCCGGCGCGGCGCAGCACGAGGGTGCGGGCAGGCGGGACGAAGCGTGGCATGGGGACGATGATCGCATGGCTACACTGACTGCCATGCCCGACGCCGCCGTCGCCCCGCTGCTTGCGCTCGACACGTCCACCGAGACGATGTCGGTGGCGCTGCGCGGGCCGCTGGGTGTGCAGGTGCACGAGGGCGAAGGCGGGGCCCAGGCCTCGGCTGCGCTGCTGCCGCGCATCCGGGCCATGCTGCGCGAGCAGGGCCTGCGCGCGGCCGACCTGCAGGCCGTGGCCTTCGGCCGCGGGCCCGGCGCCTTCACGGGCCTGCGCACGTCCTGCGCCGTGGCGCAGGGCCTGGCGCTCGGGGCGGGCTGCCCCGTGGTGCCGGTGGACAGCCTGATGATCGTGGCCGAGGACACGGCGGATGCGTCCGTACCCGCCGCGGGTGCGCTGGCTGCCGTGGCGATGGACGCCCGCATGGGCGAGGTCTATGCGGGCCTGTACCGCTGGTGCGGGCCAGGCGCTGCCGCAGGCTGGGAGGCGGTGCAGCAGCCGTGCCTGTGCGAGCCGCAGGCGCTGGTCGGATCCTGGCTGGCGCTGCTCGAGGCGGCCCGCCCGGCCTGTTGGGCCGCAGGCAGCGGGATGGCGCTGCTGCCCGCTGGCGCCGTGCCCGGCGGCACGCCCCTACGCAGCGGGCGCAGCCGTGCTGCGGCGTTGCTGCGGCTGGCCGAGCGGCTTCTGGCCGCCGGCTCGGCCGTCGATCCCGCACAGGCCCTGCCCCTGTACCTGCGCGACAAGGTCGCGCTCACGGTGGCCGAGCGCGCGGCCGCAGCCGCGTCGCCCGCATGAGCCCGGCCGCGCAGCCGCCAGCCTCGCCCGCCACCCGGGTGATGACGGTGGCCGACCTGGACGGCGTCATGGCCGTGGAGACCCAGGCCTACGGGCACCCGTGGAGCCGAGGGAACTTCACCGACTCCCTGGCGGCTGGCCATGTGGCGGAGGTCCTGCACGACGCACAAGGGCAGACCCTGCTGGGCTACTTCGTGGCGATGCCGGGCGTGCAGGAGCTGCACCTGCTCAACATCACGGTGGCGCCGGCGCACCAGCACCAGGGCTGGGGCCTGATGCTGCTGCGCCTGGTGCGTGCGCGTGCGCGTGCTCGCCGACTGGGCGCTGTCTGGCTCGAGGTGAGGGCGGGCAATGCCCGTGCCCGGGCCATCTACCGCGACTTCGGCTTCGTCGAGTGCGGCACGCGTCGCGGCTACTACCCCGCGTCCGCGTCGCGCCGCGAGGATGCGGTCGTCATGAGCCTCGAGTTGCCCGAGGGGGTGCAGGATGCCGCTGACTGAGCGCCAGCTTGCGATGCTGCGCGAGATGCGCATCCCGCACTGGCAGCCGCCGGCACCCGCAGGCGTGCCCGTTCCCGCGCCCGTGCCCGTGCCCGTGCCCGAGGCGTTCGCGGCCGCGGCTGCGGCTGCGGTGCCCGTCGCCGCCCCGGTGCCTGCGCCCGGCTCCTGGTCCCTGAGCGCTTCGACATCGGCCGTGGCGACGATGGACTGGGCGGCGCTGCGTCAGGCCGCGGCGCAGTGCCAGGCTTGCGCACTGGGCGCTTCGCGCCAGCAGGCCGTGTTCGGCGTGGGTGGCACGCGCGCGCACTGGATGATCGTCGGCGAGGCGCCGGGCGAGCAGGAGGACCTGCGTGGCGAGCCCTTCGTCGGCGCGGCCGGGCAGCTGCTCGACGCCATGCTTCGCGCGGTGGGCCTGACGCGCGCGGACGACCCGGCGCTCGACCCGGCCCGACAGGTCTACATCGCCAACACGCTCAAGTGCCGCCCGCCGCGCAACCGCAACCCCGAGCGCGAGGAGATGGCGCGCTGCGAGCCCTTCCTCGTGCGCCAGATCCAGCTGCTGCGGCCGCGGCTGATCCTGGCGATGGGGCGCTTTGCGGTGCAGTCGCTGCTGCGCACCGAGGAGCCGATCGGGCGGCTGCGCGGGCGCTTGCACCGCTACCAGGGCGTGCCGGTGGTGGTCACGTACCACCCGGCCTACCTGCTGCGCAACCTCCCCGACAAGGCCAAGGCCTGGGAGGATCTGTGCCTGGCGCTGCAGACGATGGAGTCGCTGCCCGGGGCGGATCCGGCCAGCTGAGGCGGGCCGGGTCCGCCTCAGCCGCCCGAGCCGCCGCCCTTGTCCTTGCGTGGGCGCTTCCAGCCTGGCAGCGTCGCCTGCCGCGCCCGCGCCACGGTGAGCTGGCCAGCCGGCGCGTCCTTGGCAATCGTCGAGCCCCCGCCGATGGTGGCGCCCGCGCCCACCGTCACCGGGGCCACGAGCACGCAGTTCGAGCCGATGTGTGCATCGGCCTCGATCACCGTGCGATGCTTGTAGGCACCGTCGTAGTTGGCGGTGATGCTGCCGGCGCCGTAGTTCACGCGCTCGCCCACGGTGGCGTCGCCGAGGTAGGCCAGGTGGTTGGCCTTGGCGCCGCGCGCCAGGGTCGAGTTCTTCACCTCGACGAAGTTGCCGACATGCACCTCGGGCCCGAGTTCGGCGCCGGGTCGCAGCCGGGCGTAGGGCCCCACGAGCGCGTCTTCGCCGACCTTCACGCCCGCGGCCTCGCCGTCGATGTGCGTGAAGGGGTGGATCACGGCGCCGGCTGCGATGCGCGCCTGGCGGATGAAGCAGTTCGCGCCGATGCGCACGCCCTCGCCCAGGCTCACCTCGCCCTCGAAGATGCAGTTGACGTCGATCTCCACGTCGGCGCCGCAGGCCAGCGTGCCGCGCAGGTCGAAGCGCGCGGGATCGGCCAGGCGCACGCCCGCTTCCATCAGCGCGCGCGCCTGCTCGAGCTGGAAGAGCCGCTCGAGCTCGGCCAGCTGCACCGGGCTGTTGACGCCCAGCACCTCCACCTGAGAAGCGGGCTGCGCCGCCACCACCGGCACGCCCTCGGCCACCGCCATCGCGACGATGTCGGTGAGGTAGAACTCGCGCTGCGCGTTGTCGTCGCGCAGCTGCGAAACCCAGCGCGCCAGGGCTGCCGTGGGGGCCGCGAGGATCCCGGTGTAGACCTCGTCGATGCGGCGCTGCTCGGGGCTTGCGTCCTTGTGCTCGACGATGCCCTGCACGCGCCCCTGCCCGTCGCGCAGGATGCGGCCGTAGCCGCTCGGGTCATCGAGCCGTACCGTCAGCAGGGCAAGCCGCTCGCCTGCGCAGGCCTCGAAGAGCGCGCGCGCGGTGTCGGTGCGCACCAGCGGCACGTCGCCGTTGAGCACGAGTGTCACGGGGGCCGAGGCGTCCAGCGCCGGCACCGCCTGCTGCACCGCGTGGCCGGTGCCCAGCTGCGGCTCCTGGCGCACGCAGCGCCCGCGTCCGCCCACGCAGTCCTGCACCTGCTGCGCACCGAAGCCCGTGACCACCACCACGTGCACGCCCGTGCCCGAAGCCGCCAGGCCGTGGGCGGTGTCCAGGACATGGTCCAATAAGGCACGCCCGGCCAGGCGGTGCAGCACCTTGGGCCGGGAGGACTTCATGCGGGTGCCTTTGCCGGCAGCCATGATGACGACGTTGAGCGCCATGGGAAGCAATCTTTCGCGCGCAGGTTTGCGATTTGCGATTATCGGGCTCGCGCTCGCGCTGCTGGCTGGCTGCAGCGCGCTGCGGCTGGGCTACGACCGTGGCCCGCTGCTGGCGCGCTGGTGGCTGGACCGCTACGTCGATTTCGAAGACACCCAGCTGCCCGTGGTCAAGGACGGCCTGGGGCAGTGGTTCGCCTGGCACCGCTCCAGCCAGATGCCCGAGTACGCGCAGCTGCTGGCGCGCATGCGCGAGGAGGCTGCCCAGCCGGCCACGGCCGAGCAGATGTGCCGCTGGGGCGACGAGCTGCGCCGTCGCGCCGTGGTGGCCACCGAGGCACTGCTGCCGCAGGCGGCTCGGGTGGTGCCGCTGCTCACGCCCGCGCAGATCGACGAGCTGCAGCAGCGCTTCGACAAGCGCAACGCCGACTTCCGCAAGAAGGTGGTGCAACCCAAGGTCGAGGAGCGGCGGCGCGAGTCCGTCAAGCGCACCGTGGAGCGCATCGAGGACTTCTACGGGCGGCTCGACGCCAGCCAGAGACAGCTCGTGGCTGCCTCGCTCGAGGCTTCGCCCTTCGATGCCGACGGCTGGTATGCCCGGCGCCAGGACCAGCAGCGCGAGGTCGTCGCGACACTGCGCCGCCTGCAGGCCGAGCGCGCCGACCGCGAGCGCGCCCTGGTGGCGTTGCGCGCCTTGCACGCCCGGCTGACCGAGCCCCCGCCTGCCGACCCGCAATCGGCCGAGCAGCGCCTGCTGCGCCACAACTGCGAGTTCGCCGCCCGGCTGCACAACACCACGAGCGCGGCCCAGCGCCAGCACCTGCGCGACAAGCTCGGTGGCTGGGAGGCCGACGTGCGCGTCCTCGTGGCGCCGCGCGCAGGCGCGAAAGAGGGCTGAGCCCTCGCCCCCTCAGGGCGCCAGCGGTGTCGTGACCGTGCGTGGCCGCACACCCGTGGCCGGGAAGTCCTTCATCGCCGCGGCGAACATCGCGCGCAGGATGGAAGTGTCCCCGCGCGTGAGACCGTCGCTGCTGGCGCGCGTCTCGTACAGGGGCTCGCCGCTGGCCCGGTCCCGGATCAGCAGCGCGACCTCGCGCTCGTAGCGTGGCGCGTCGGTGTACATGCCCGCGGATCCCCAGTACGGGCCCACCCACGGGCCGTGGCGCCAGATCCCGAAGCCCCCGCGCCACCACAGGGGGTCGTCCCAGGGGGCGCGATCCGTGCGCGTGACGCGCCCACCCACCTGCACCGTCACGTCGGGTGTTGCGCCCGCGGCTGCCGGTCGGAACCCTGCCGCCTCCATCGCCGGCCTGGCGGCCGCCTCGAGCATCTCCTGGCGCTCCGGGCGTGCCTGCTGCGAGGGCAGCCGCTCGAACGCATAGGTGCCCGGTGCGCGGCCCGCGGGCCACTGGCCGTAGCTGTGCACGACGCTGTCGAGCGTGTTCAGGCTCGCGCACCCGGCAAGGGTGCCCACGAGCGCCACCGCCGCGGCGGCGCCAGCCAACCTGAGCCCGGCGCGCCGGGCACGCGTGTGGACCTGGACCATGGCCTGACCTCCTGTGAAGCGTGTACCGGACTCGGGCTCGTCAATCCTTCATGCGGGCTGCGAGCTTGATCGCCACGCCGGCTGGCGGCGCTGCGGGCGCGCAAGGCTCGTCGTCATCGTCGAAGGCGCGGTCACCCTGCGCATCGGGCACGCCCGTGGGCCGCAGCGTCTCGAAGGGGTGCAGCCGCTTGTCCATCAGGTGCGAGGGCACGACGTGGCCCATGGCATGGAAGACGTTGTCGATGCGCCCGGGGTACTGGCGCTCCCACTCGTGGATCATCTTCTTGACCTGCACGCGTTGCAGGTTGTCCTGGCTGCCGCACAGCGTGCAGGGGATGATCGGGAACTGGCGGTGCGCGGCCCAGCGCTGCAGGTCCGTCTCGGCGACGTAGGCCAGCGGCCGGATCACGACGTGGCGCCCGTCGTCGCTCACGAGCTTGGGGGGCATGCCCTTCATGCGCGCGCCGAAGAACATGTTCATGAGGAGGGTCACCACCATGTCGTCGCGGTGGTGGC